>JAZRDB010000001.1:0-45269 GCA_045660045.1 Alphaproteobacteria bacterium
CACTCTCTATGGCAGAAAGAATTCAAAAAATTCTTGATGAACCCAAATGGTCGGAAGAAGACAAAAAAACGATTATTAATCGCACAAAAAGAAGATTCGGATGGATTGACTTGATGGTAAATTTAGGTGTTCAAATGTCTCCGGAGGAAGAAAGCGTCTGGGCAAAAGATGTCGAAACTTATGGAGTCAGCTCTCCTAGCGCATTCTTACAGCACATGAATACATGGGAAACGCCCGATCATCAAAGAGTCGCATATAGATGGAACAACTCAAATGTAGACAACACCCCAACGGGAATTGTGAGAGACACCTCTTTAAATTCTCGTTATTTAGAATCATGGGGAGATTCGCAATATACGACAGAATATATCCAATACCTACGCATCTTACACAACTATATCTCTCAGGTTAAAGTTCCAAAACAAGTTTTTGGCAACATCCCCAATCCTTTGTTTAATACAGAAGGTTGGTACAGAAAAGCATTGATGAATGGCTGCTTATTGTATCGCAAGCTTTTAGAAAGAAATGCCATTCAATATGGAACAAAACTAAATTTGTGGGAAAGTTTTTCTCGCTCTGAATTAATGGGATTAGTTGGATTAAAAACAAATGGGCAAGAAATGTCGGGAAAACAGCAAGCTCGGTTCATTCAAAATATGGTCAAAACCTATATTTCAAATGGCGGCAAAAAGGCAAATCCTAACGAACCTTTACCACAGTACACGGAAGAAACCCCTTGCAGAACACAGGATGAATTCATTAGTCAAAATAAAACCCAAAGCAATCAACCTCAAGACATATCGTCCAGCAAAAACTTCGCCTCAAAAACTGTCCAAGCGCCAGCAAGCGACGATACAGATCAATTAGAGGCAGACCTTAATGCCATCATCCAAAAAAAACAAGCTGTCATAGACAGAGTAAATCGTTTACGCAAACGCTTACCTTGGCGTCAACGTTTGAGAATTGCCTTAACGGACAACCTCGTATTTTGGCGCAAAAATATCTATGAAAAAATAGATAATAAGTACGATGCACAGTATGCAGCCATTTTAGATAAAAAATATCCCCCAAAAAGTTTGAGCAAGATGGCAAAGGACATCATTAAGCGTTGGATCAAACACATTAGAAGAACAAATATGCATCAGAACAACGGGACACAAGCATTACCGATTGCAAAGGAATCTGTGGCAAATGAAAAACCACAGACAAAAGAAAATGTTCGGGAAACCATCAACGTGCAACCTGTGAAAGCAAAGCGCAAACGCGCACCAGCACCACGTAAAATTTTGAATGAATGGAGAGTTGCTCGTGCAATCAAAGCCAAGCCAAGTAAATCTGCTGAAGCACCAATCCCAAAATCGCGAGTCGAAAATGGCAACACGGTCACACTCTTATTCTATCCAAAAGCGAAAAAAATTGTCCGCATTACAGAATTTCGCAATGGCATGAAGCAAATTAGTACAATTTTGATCGAAAGAAAACGTGACGGCATTTTTGGAAAAGTCGCCACTTATTATGAACGGACTCGTAAAAATGCTCAAGGGGAACAAATTACAGAACATTTGGCATCTCTCACTGGGGAAATGACTTATGGCAAAGCTGGAATTTATGTCAATTCGCATGATGGGATCGCCAGAAAAGTTAGCTATTTGTCACACAATGAATTAGAATATTGGAAACGGGAAATGACAAAAATTAAAATTATGAAGCATAAACGCGCAGTACAAAATCGTCGCAATGCTGTCAAGGCTCGGGCCAATTCTCAATATATTGCAAAAAAGGGCATGGCCAAAACAGGCTAGTCTTAATTTATTGACGACGTAATAAACAAGAGAAAGTCTTGCCCGACTTTCTCTTGTTTTTTTGAAATGTAAGAATCTTCATCACCTAGAAGAACGTGTTATGCCAATTCCATCCCCACGACCGTTCACCCCGAATCATCAGCCATAGCGACTTTTTTAATATGTGTTTTTACAATATTTTTCCGAACTCATAATGATTTTACGAATCACCAGATCAAGAATAAAGGTTTGAATCGCGCCCCTACGGCGCAATTCTGCCATGGCTTCTCTTTTAACACAGGCTTGCAAATGGGCGGGGACACCCATATCCGCAATTCTATTATCTACCAATACTTCCAAATTGATATCCGCACAAACGGCCGTCATTGGAAGAATCAAAACGACCAACACACTTATCACAACTAACTTTTTTATCATTGCTTCTTTTGTTTGAAAAACAATCAATTTCATTTTGCCTGATCCATTTTGTCTTTGTGCTCTTTTCTGTTTTGTGGACAACTGTTTTGCGGTTGGGGATAAATTATGCCTTTCACATCTTTATCATTGATTGTAGCTGCATCATAATAACACCTGTTATTATTCCAAGAACAACATTTTACATTCTGTGCTTTTATTTTTCCATAATTCGTTATACCACTTCCATAACCAAAAACATATTCCGCATCCCCCCATCCCTTACCCTCCAAAATTCTTGCTTTTATAACACTATCCGGCCCATTGACTATACCTGCTGCGTATCCAATCCCCGTGATGTCCTCTGCTATTATCACTGCTTTTTTACCATCGAATTCCTCATTAGAAATTCCGGAACAACCCGTATTTCCAAGATCATTTTTATTAACTTGCATACAAACCCCTCTGATTTTCTTGGCTTTAATAATTCCATCATTTCCATTATGAATCGCAGTGAGACAATTACAATGAACATCTATCGTCTCGGCTTCAATCTCTTTTTTCCCCACATAAGAGCTATTATCAAGAGTGCATGCTCTATAAAATTTGCTATCTTTTTTGCAAGATTCATTGTCAAGTTCCACCCCTTTGAATATTGCACCTAATTTCACATCTGAAAATTGCAACAATGTGTTGTCAAGTGTAATCATACTCGTTTTATCAGATCCTTGTGACTGTCGCAATCTGTTCACCATATCATCCTTTACTGGAATAATAATATTTTTTACCTTTAAAACACCATGATTATAAATTACATGATGCGATTGAATAGAATTGACCTCCATCTTCTCGCCCAAATGCAATTCTTTGGCAAATGAAACAATATCACATTGTGGGCCAATAAAATTATCAAAAATAAAATAATCCGATGGTGGAATTATAATGGTATGATCGTCCAACATCACAAATTGCCCTTCATGCGATCCTTTTTCCATAATCTGTTCACATGTACCTGCTAAAGCTGGTTGAACAGCGCATACCACAGTTAATCCCAATAACGCCATTAAATATTTCATTTTACCTCCTATTATCTATTTTGCCCCATTTTAGCAAACAATTATTTTGCTGTCAAATTTCGCCAGAATGGAATAAACAATCCAATAGCAATCAACATAGCCAAGACATCTTCCACAGGAATGGCCCATGCTAAGCCCATCACTCCCATCCACGCGTTTAATCCAAACATCAACGGGATGTCCAAGCCACCTTTACGCACAATGGACAAAATAACGGGCTGCACTTTCTTGCCTGCCGCCTGAAAAATTGTCATCATAATCAACGTCAAAGAGACGCATGGACATGTCAAGCAAATGATGCGCAAAAAGTCTTGGCCATAGGCCACCGTTTGAGCATCCTCAATAAACAATTTTATTATACCATGCGCCCCAAAGAACAAATACAGCGTTATCATACTTGCTAACACCAAACTGTAAACAAACGTGATTTTGATGGCCGAGCGCATACGACCAAAATTTTTCGCCGCATAATTGTAGGATATCAATGGCAACACACCCTGCCCAATTCCGTTTGAAATAGCAAAAATAATCATATCAAGCCGCTTGGCAACGCCCATGCCCGCAATCGCAAATGTGGAATAACCGGCCGCCAAAACATTCAAAACAACATTAGATATTAAGGCCATCATCGTCATCAACGTGCTTGGAAATCCGACTAACAAAACCTCGGATGCAATATGATCTGTTGCCCGATAATATTTAGGATTCAATGTCAAGACACTTTGGGGCGGACGTGTTTTAATAAACCATATAAAATAAACACATCCAATCGTCATGGACAAAGTGGTTGCCGCCGCCGCACCGACAATTTCCAGGTGAAACAGGAAGATAAAAACGGGATCTAAAATTATATTCAAAACAAGGCCTAAAATCATTCCAAAACTGGCTTGTTTCGCATACCCTTCCGAACGCACCAAATGCCCCCACAATCCGTTCAACGTAGCGGGCACAGACCCTAACACAACTGCCCACAAAGAATATTCCGCACTATATGAATAAGTCTCTTCTGTCGCTCCAATAAAATATAAAAGAGGCCGGCTGAAAAAATAAAAAGTTATAGCATATATCAATGCACAAACAATGGATGTCCACACACAAAATGCACAGGTTGATTTGGCCTTTTGATACTCTTTTATCCCCAAACATCTTGCTATCAAACTGGAACCGCCGATACCAAAGAGGTTAGAAATACCCATTGTAAACAAGAATACTGGGATACATAATGTCACCGCCGCCAATTGTTCTGGGCTATTCAATTGGCCGATCCAAAACGAATCAGACATACTATAAACCACAGCAATAAGCTGGCTGATAATCGTTGGAAGTACCAACGTCAACACCGCTTTTTGTACATTTTCCTTTTGGAATAAATATTGATTAACTGTCTGCATGCTCACCCTTTGCATATGTTTTTAATACATCACACGCAGAAAGTCAAGCAATAAGCACCTTCAATCTTATCAATGTTGCTTCAAAAATTCAATGACAGGAATATCCGCCCCAGCAAATTCAAAATCCTTCATTTCATCCAATGAAACAAAGCGATATTGTTCATGGTCACAAATGTGGATTTCGCCTGCACCATCCCATGTGGCGCGATACACGTACATTTTCAACGTAAATGTCGGGTATTCATAAGTATGTTCCCATACATAATCACCCACCGTAATATCAATATCAAATTCTTCTTTGATTTCGCGTTTTAAAGTTTGTGGGCATGTTTCACCCGCTTCAATTTTACCCCCGGGGAATTCCCACAATCCGCCCAAAGATTTATCTTTTCGTCTTTGTGCAATTAAAATCTTTCCTTGATACTCAATAACCCCTGCTGTAACTGTAACTAATTTTTTATCCATGTTATTTTCATCCTTTCAATTGGCATTATACTATATTTTATAGGCAAAGCAAATCACTCCCTTTTTTGCTTGCACAACATTTTAAAATATGCTTTACTCTTGATATCAACTTTTGAAAGGAAAAAATATGAAAAAATTTTTAATTGTTATTGTTATTGCTGTAATTGTCGCACTAACATGGGGAATTGGCATTATTAATGGCGCCGTTCGTTTGGATGAAAAAGCCAACGCTGAATGGGCTCAAGTTCAAAATCAATTTCAACGCCGCAGCGATTTAATCCCTAATTTAGTTAACACTGTAAAAGGCTATCAAAAACACGAAACAGAAACATTAATTGCTGTTGTCGAAGCACGTGCCAAAGCAACTCAAATGCAAGTTAATGTAAATGATGAAGAATCATTGAAACGTTATATGAATGCCCAAGGTGAATTATCTGGTGCATTAGCACGTTTGATGGCGATTGCCGAATCTTATCCAGAATTAAAGGCAAATGAAAACTTTTTGGCGTTACAATCTCAATTGGAAGGTACTGAAAATCGAATCGCCGTGGCACGTCGTGACTATATTGAAGCTGTTCGCGTTTACAATACAGAGTTGCGCGTTTTCCCATCTTCTTTTGTGATTCGCCATTTCACAGACATGAAACCGCGTGCCACCTTTGAGGCTGATGAAAAGGCCCAAACCGCACCAGTTGTTTCTTTTGAGTAATAAATGTACCAACTCGCTGGAAAAATTTTAGGATTTATCTATGCTCTTATAGTGGCATTACCACTGTGGGCACAGCATTTTCCAGCACTTACAGGTTATGTCGTTGATGAAGCCGGCATTTTAACTGATGCCGATCGCTATGAAATGACACAACGCCTGCAGGCGCTGTACCCCAGACAAGTTGTCGCTGCTACTGTATCTTCTTTGGATGGGTACAGCATTGATCAATATGCCAACATGTTATTTCGTCATTGGGGATTAGGAGATAAAAAACGCGACGATGGTATTTTAATTTTATTGGCACCTAACGAACGTTTCTTGCGCATTGAGGTCGGTTATGGTTTGGAAGATGTTCTAACTGATGCAACGTCTGGACAAATCGTGCACAAAAAAATGATTCCTTTGGCAAAAGAAAACAAATTTGCAGAAGCATTAAAGGTTGGGGTCAATTCTGTGGCAGACGTTTTATCTGGAATAACACCCGATTTTTCCACAAGAGATGGCCAAACTGCCTTGCCTATTTACATCTTCTTTATTTGTATCTTTTTATTTATTTTCTCCTTTTTTATCAATGCGATTGGGGGATGTAAATTTGTTCGCAAAAATTCCACCATGAATCGTCTATTCTTCTGGCTGTACATTATCTCTTTTTCCGCTTTTTACCTGCCCTTTTGGGCTGTCATTTTTATGGTGCCTTTCTTTTTGGGTATCTTTTTGTTTTTGTTTGTATCAGCTCACCATTTTGGTATGATTGGATATTGGGCTATAAAAGCATGGAAAAAGGATCCATTGTTTCCGTTTAACCAATTACATTCTGAGCGTGGTAATGGTAATCATGGTTCGCGTTCCCATGGTGGTTTTTGGCATGGCGGCCACGGTGGCGGCGGCTTTGGTGGCGGCGGTGGATCATCCGGCGGCGGCGGATCATCCGGCGGTTTTTAAAAAAGTTCTTGACAATCCCATATGAAATCTGTTTATATAGTCTTATCAACTTTTCAAAAGGAGGAAAATCATGAAAAAGTTAGCTCAATTTATTAAATCCGGTAAAGGACGTGGTTTGAAACTTGTCTTTTGGACCACATTATCACTTTCTTTGTTGTTTGGTACATTCACATATTACATTGGCGCTCAATTTTTCAAACACAAAACCATTACAGAGTTTGTAGATTCTGTACCGACATTTACCATTAAAGATGGAGCTATCCAAGATCAGAATTTGAAATGGGCCTCCTTCATTCCAATGACGCATTTTCCAGTTGTCATTGATTCATCACAAGACACATTGTCTTTGCCTGTTCCAGATGGTTTGTACATCACTCGTTCCGCCATGTTCAGCGTTGCTGACCGCGGCACACGTGTTGATCGGGCAGCCTTGGTGGATGATCAAGAAATTTCACCAGCCTTTGTGTACAAGACACTGAAAAAGTTTGCCTTCTCGTTTGCAGTTGGTATTTTTATCTTCTTCTTTATTGTTTCTTGGATTGCTTATCTATTGGCAGTTGCTTTAACGGCACTTTTTGCTTGGATGACACATGCTAAATTAGCAACACATCGTGCATGGCGCGTTGCATCCGTTACATGGGTGATTGGATTGTTATTATCCATGATTTTAGCTTTTGGAGGATTTGTGTTCTCCACATGGTACGTCTGCCTTATAACTGTTGTGATTAACGTCATTATTTTGGCAAGGATGAAAGATTAATCTTTCTTCTTTTCGATCAGACACGCATCGCCGTAGGAGAAAAAATGATATCGTTCTTCTACGGCGTGTTTATATGCATTTTGCATAACATCCAAACCGGCCAACGCGCTGACCAACATAAACAGGGTTGATTTTGGCGTGTGAAAATTGGTGAACAAAGCATCTGTCGCCTTAAAATAATAACCAGGAGTTATAAAGATAGATGTTTCCTCAGCAAATGGATGAACAACTCCTTGATTATCTGTTGCCGATTCTAACAAACGCAGAGACGTGGTTCCTACTGGGACAATACGCGAACCATTTTGTCGGGCTACATTTAATCGATCGGCAACCTCTTTGGAAATAACGCCATATTCCGCATGCATTTTGTGATCCTTTGTATCTTCCACCTTGACTGGTAAAAAGGTACCACCCCCCACATGCAGTGTCACAAATTCCCACCGAATTCCTTTTTCTTTTAAGCCATTAAAAACTCGATCCGTAAAATGCAAGCCCGCCGTTGGTGCAGCCACAGCTCCTTCATGGCGCGCATACATTGTTTGATAATCTGCTTTGTCTGATTCCAATCCCCCGCGCAAGCGCTTAATATAAGGAGGCAAAGGCATCGTTCCTACCTCATGCAATTTTGCAAACAATTCTTCACCCTGGCAATTAAATTGAACAACAACGGAACCTGTGTCAGTTTTATCCAATACTTTCGCATTAAAATCATCCGTAAAAGTAAGGACATCCCCCACATGCAACCGACGCGCATTTTTAATCAAAGTTTCCCATGTGGATAGATCGATTTGTTTAAATAGTGTTAATTCGATTTGGGCTTGCCCACGCATACCATATAAGCGCGCTGGAATTACTTTTGTATCATTGAACACCAACACATCTGTCGGTTTTAACCAACTGGCCAAATCCATCATATGTCCATCGGTCAAACAATTACCATCAATATGCAACAAACGCGCTGCATCCCTTGGTTCACAGGGTTTATTCGCAATCAATTCATTGGGCAAATTAAAATCAAAAATCTCTGTTTTCATATTCCCTATTATACTGTTATTTTCATTTTTTTTCAAGCCACAACAAAAAAGGCTTGAATAAACAAAAAAAAGTTTTTACAATGAAATTATGGGAAAAAGTATTTTTGCGTTTGTATTGTGCTTATTTTTAACTGCGTGTCGTGTTGATGACGTCGTGTTTATTGACGTGGAACGTTCCATGGTCTATCATGGCCAAACTGTGGCTTCGTTATTTGATAATTTTGGTGTTCCGACAAGTCAATATGTGGATCAATGGGGTATCCGTGAATATCATTATGACCATCAAAGCTTCTTGCGCAGAGGTGTCAACAATTATGTTTATTATTGTGATTTCATCGTCTATACTGATGAAGGCGTCGTAATTGACTGGCAATTCCGTGGCAATCGTTGTCCAGTTGAAGCCACCGAGAAAGAGTTTTATTTGGAATGAGCTCTTGGATGAGCGTGTTCATACACTTGCTCTAAATGCTCTGTTGTGATTTCTGTATATCGTTGTGTTGCCGATAAAGAAGCGTGGCCCAATAGCTCCTGCACAGTTCTTAAATCACCGCCGCCTTGTAATAAATGTGTTGCAAAACTATGTCGAAAAGCGTGAGGCGTCACTGTATCTGGCAAACCCATCGCGCGCCGAATAATGCGAACATTCCTTTGCACTACCCCTGGATTGATTCGATCTCCTCGCGTTCCAATAAACAATGGCTCTTCTGGCATAGGATGCGGATGATGGTTTAAATACAAAAGCAATTCATGATGGACGGCCGGCAAAACTGGCACCAAGCGTTGTTTATTCCCCTTTCCAGTAATCACTAATACATCAGAATTATCAGTGATATCTTTTACATTCAAAGAAAGTGCTTCCGAAATACGCAAACCACATCCATACAACAAAGTGTACAATGCTTTGTCTCGGTATCCTTCCCATGGTGTTTTAGCCATATCTTTGGCCAATTCCAAAAATTGTTTTGCATCTTCCGCCGTCAAAGGATGTGGCAATCCATGACCAACTTTGGCTGATTTAACAGCCATAACAGCATCATTCTGCACTACACCTTCCCGAGCCAAAAATTTAAAAAAATTTTTCAATGTGGAAACACTACGTGCCATACTGGCGCGCGCCACTTTTTGATCTGCTCGCCACGTCAAAAAAGCGCGAAAATCTGTTATTTTCAGTTCCTTTAAATCTTCGATATCAACCTCGTGCCCCAAATGTTGAAACAAGAAATCGAAAAATTCCTTTAAATCAAAAAGGTATGATTTTCCCGTTAAATCGGACAAACGACGTTCCGTCAAAAGATATTTTTGCCACATCTCAATTTCTTGTGACATTTTTGTTGTGGCCGTAACAGAGAAAGGGTTGAATTCTTGTGTCATTTTGTGTATCCTTATACAAAATATCATAAAGGAAAACAAAAGAAAATGCAACGGATTCCTGTTTTATTTCCATTGGCGCTCGGGTGTTATGATTATACCTATGATACGAATTTGCCGGTTGGCACTTTTGTCCGCGCAACATTGGGGCGAAAAAAATTACTGGGAGTGGTATGGGATAAAAAACCCGATGACACTTATCCCGAAAACAAATTAAAACCAATCTTGGAAGTTCTGCCATTGCCCCCTTTACCCCAAAAAACGATTCGTTTTATCAATTGGGTCGCCGGGTATACCATGAACGCTTTGGGCGCCGTGTTAAAGATGGCTCTTCATCCCGAAATTGAAAAAGTAAGCAAAAAACCTTGTGTTTTTTTACCGCCTAATCCTAACTTTTCAACAATTGCTTTCTCGGAAGCCCAGGAAAAGGCTGTTCAACAATTATTATCCTTAAAAGACTTTCAAGTGGCTCTGCTGGATGGTGTAACTGGCTCTGGCAAGACAGAGGTCTATTTTGAAGCCATCGCTCATACATTGGAACAGGGCAAGCAAATCCTTGTTCTTTTACCGGAAATTATTTTAACAACATCTTGGCTTAATCGTTTTGAAAAACGTTTTGGCGTTCAACCGGCTTTGTGGCATTCATCCATCACACCCAAAACACGCCGTGATACATGGGAGGCAGTGCGCAATGGTTCCGCTCAGGTTGTCGTGGGCGCTCGTTCTGCCCTCTTTTTGCCTTTTAAAGATTTAGGTTTAATCGTTGTAGACGAGGAACACGATGCTTCTTTCAAACAAGAAGATGGCGTGTTATATAACGCCCGAGATATGGCCATTGTCCGCGCTAGCCAAGCCCCATGCCCCATTGTTTTGGCCAGTGCAACCCCTAGTTTGGAAACTTATTGCAATGCTGTGGATGGCCGTTATCAACACATTCATCTGCCCGAACGTTTTGCTGGTGCCGTATTGCCAGACATTGAATTGGTGGATATGCGGCAAAAAGAAAAGGGTCCCATTAAATTTATTTCCAAACGTTTGCAAATGGCTTTAAAAGAAAAAATGGATCATCATGAGCAATCGCTTTTGTTTATCAATCGTCGCGGCTATGCTCCACTTGTTTTGTGTCGAGCATGTGGTACACGTTTACAATGTCCACATTGTAGTGCATGGTTGACCGAGCACAAAGGCGCTGGCATCATTCAATGTCACCATTGCGGCTATACACGCAAAATGCCGACAGAATGTCCTTGCTGCCATGAAAAAGAATCGTTGGTGGCCTGCGGCCCTGGTGTGGAACGTGTTGCCGAAGAAGTGTTGACTTTATTTCCCATGGCACGAATCGCCGAAATTACATCTGACACATTGACCTCGCCTGAACAATTTGAAGACCTTTTAAATCGTATCCATAATGGCATGATTGATATTTTAATTGGTACACAAATGCTGGCGAAAGGACATCACTTTCCCAACTTGACTTTGGTGGGCGTCATTGATGCTGATATGGGCTTAGCTGGAGGAGATTTACGCGCTGGAGAACGCACCTTTCAATTACTCAATCAAGTGATGGGACGCGCCGGTCGTGAGGCTAAAAGAGGATTAGCACTTTTGCAAACCTATGCACCAGATAATATGATTTTAAAAGCTTTACAAGAAAACAATCGCGACGCTTTTTTAAGCGAAGAAATGACCGCTCGTAAACTGTTAAAAATGCCGCCATATGGCAAATTGGTAGGCATTATTATCAGCGCCAAAAACAATGCTCTTGCCTATCAAACGGCGAAAACTATTGCCCAAAAAGCTCCATTTATCAAAGGGCTGGACGTATTGGGTCCCGTGGTTGCGCCCATTGCCAAATTACGTGATAAACATCGCTATCGCCTGCTTATCAAAGCTGACAAAACATTAAAGATTCAAAATCTATTGCAAAATTGGTTAAATCAGATTAAAATACATCCATCCGTAGATGTTCGAATTGATATTGATCCATACAGTTTCTTTTAAAAGGAAAAAAATGAATAAAACTTTTGCTGCGATCGTACGTCCCATTTGTCGTTTAATTGCTTCAGCATTGTGGCAATTGGTTTGGTTATTACCATTATGGTGTGTTTGTTGGTATGGGAAATGGGCCTTACCAAAAACAATTCGCGCACACTTTGGTGTAGACCAAGCACAGGATCGTCTGGTGTCGTTGACACACTATGCTGACTTGATGAAGGCTAATACTTCTTTAACAAATCCCACAGCGTTAATGCACTATTTATCGTCTCAGTTATCCAAATTATCTGTTGCCGCCAAATTAAACACCATAGAAATGACCAGCAATGTTTTACAAACAATCTGCATCTGGGGACTGAATTTAATTTGGATTTGTGCTTTGATCTATGCTGTTATACGCACCATTCGTTTATATCGTTCAAAATCTCAAACATTTGATACAGCTCGCGCCGTTGCCAATCAAATACAACCCCAACTGGTTCTTATGCAACAAGAGATTATGGCCTTACGTGACGAAATAGAAGAATTAAAAACTCACCAATTACCAAAATCTAAAAAAACTGAACAGGCTTTACTGACTGATGAGTAATTGCCGTCTTCAGATTCGCGTTCTTCCAAATGCCAAGCACGAAGGTTGGGCGGGAATGTGGAACAACACGCATTATAAGGTCGCCCTACGTGCACCGGCGGTGGATGGCAAAGCCAACGACGCATTGATTGATTTTTTGGCCGATTTCCTTCATTTACCCAAACGCGCCATCATTATTGTCTCCGGACAAACGAATCGGTGTAAAGTGATTGAAATTCAAGGATTATCCCTAAACGAACTACAAATACCTAATCTTTAAGAACCAAATAAATCGGCGCATGATCGGATGTTTTTTCCCAACCACGTACATCCTTTAAAATACCTGCGGCTGCTACATTTTCTGCCTGTTCTTTATTCACCAACAATGCATCCAATAACATCCCCAAATTGCGCGGCCACGCCCCCATTTGGAAATCCCAGAATGAATAAGTATGCGGCTCTGGATTTTTTAAACGAATCGTGTTTATGATGGGCAACGTCAATAACTCGGCATATTTTTCACGTACTTCTGGCACCATCAAAGCATTGGTACGATAGACCTCGGGATTATACACGTCTGAATCGCGTTCAATAACATTAAAATCTCCACCCAAAACAACGTTTTTTCCTGCTATCAGCAATTCTTTGACGCGTTGATTTAAAGCATCCATCCATCTTAACTTATAAGCAAGCTTCGTTTTATCTGTTGGATCCTTTTCTGGCGGATTACCATTTGGCACATATACTGATATAATTGTTAATCCAGAAGGACTTTCTGCTTCAATAAAACGTGCCTGAGGTACTTCTTCATCAAATAACCGTGTCGCAAGACATGTCAATTTTTCTTTAGATAAAATCGCCACCCCATTGTATGACTTTTGCCCCGAAATAACTGCATCATACCCCGCCGTTTTTAAATCAAAAAAGGGAAAGGTATCTTCTTCAGCCTTTATTTCTTGCAACAAAACAAAATCTGGATTCTCTGTTTCCAACAGTTTCATCAATACCGGTAAGCGCGCTCGCACTGAAGCAACATTCCATGAAATTATTTTTTGCATTTTATTTTTTCCTGTGTTATAGTGAGATTATGAAAAAATTATTTTTATTCCTTATTTGTTTTCTAGTATCGCCTGTTTTTGCGCAAAATGCAATACCTTTTTGCACTGGCATGGCGACCCGCATCACAGTACACACACGGCCAGGAAATCCACAATACATTTCACAATATTCACGAGAAGATTTTTTACGCAAAGCAGATTCTCAATTTTCACCTTACACATTGGGGTTAACCGTCGTTAAGCCGGAGGTGACCGTTTCTGTAAAACCCGAATTAAAAGAGCTATTGGGACAAATTTGTGTTGGATTATCCGATGTTGAAATTGAAATGAGTTATCCATCCATAACTGTTTATATTGATAAAAAATATCCCCCGTCTAGCTGTGAATATCGCACCATTAAGGAACACGAAGATTATCACGTCAATGTTGCCCAACAAGCACTTACTTTCTTCAGACCAGATGTTGAACGTGTTGCTGGTCAAGCCATTTCTGAATTAGCACCTAAAATCGTTTATTCGCGTTCAGAAGTTATGGCCGAGGTAAACAAATTCGCCACCAAAATTAACAACGCATTGAAACCTCTTGTACAGCACATCAAGGCTAAGTTGGCCGAAAAGAATGCTGCCATTGATACAGAAGAGATGTATCATGAAACAACGGCTGTATGCCAAAATTGGTAATTAAAACCACTTTACTTTTTTCAAGATCAACGTTTGAACAACTGCAATCACAATTAAAATGATTGTAATTGCCAGAAATCCGTATGGATGTTCCCCAAATGGGATACCACCAACATTTGCGCCTAATAACCCCGTGATAAATGTAAGTGGTGTAAAGATCACCATAATCAAGCTCATAAGGTACATCGTGCGGCTCATTTCGATATTTGTTTGAGAATCCAATTCTTCCTGTGTCACAGCCGAATGATCACGTGCATAATCCAATTCCGACACAATGGCCGCCAAGTCACGTGATACCTCTTGGAGTTGCTGTAAATTTTCTTGTGCAAACAAAGATTCCTCTGTACTCAATTTATTCATCATTTCGCGCTGCGGAATTAAATAACGACGAAGCCCCACAATTTTGTGTCGCAAAACACTTAACTCATGACGTAATTCTGCATCTTCACGGAAAGATGTTTCACCAATTACAGTTTCTTCTAATTCATCACCGGCTTCCGTTATATCAACCAAAGCTTTTTCAATACGTCCATTCATTTGGCGCACCAATTCAACAAAACAATCTTCAATTGTTGCGGGACCCTTACCTGTTTTAAACTCACCCAACATTTTTGCAATCGTCGGCAAGGCCCGATGCGACAATGTCAACAACCGATTTTTCGTCATCCAAATATGTAAGGCAATCATATCATCTTCTTCATCAGCTACCGCATTAACACCACGCAGAACAATCAAGACACCTCTACGCTCTTTAAAATAACGTGGAGTAGTATCCGAATCCAACAAGTTCTCCAAAACGGCTGGGGATAATTTTTGTTTTTTCAACCATTCTTGATTTTTTTCGTTGGCATAGTCAATATGCACCCAAACAGGTTCTTTTGTTTTGTGAGAAATAGACTTCAATGTCGCTGGCTTTGCTCGGCCATTACCATTCAGCACATAACAAAACTCTGTTGTTATTCTCATTTCTCCCCCTTTCTCGTGTCTTTATTTCAAGATCAAAATCTCTTGACAATCGCACAAATCTGTACCCCAGAAAATCCAACACACTGCGGCATCCAATAAAATTGGAATCAACACTTTCTCAAATGGGAAATGGGCATGACCACCATTTTTTTCTTTTAACCAACCATAAATATGGACTCCAATAATATGAGCGGCCGCACCACACAAAGCTGCCAACAAGAAAGAATCAATATATAATAAATTCCAATGCAAACCTGGGTTATACTGTAAAGTATTCACATAAACAAACCCAATCGAAGCTACGGACAAGGCCATCAAAATCAAATTACGACCAGGAAAATTCCAATTTCTTTTTTCACAAAAACGAATCATCCAGTATCCAAAGATAGCCAACAAAGCGCCAGCCAAAACACCAACCACTTCGTCTTTTACGCCCATCTTTTTAGCAATGGCTAAACCACCACCAACAATCAACGGGCACAAGGTTGTACAGGCTGGATTCGCAAATGCTTTAACCGACAACAACAAACTCATCATCCATGCAATAATTTTCATTTTTTCTCCTTTATTTTGCGGGCGTCCATTTGTTTGGATCTGCCACCTGTTGATCTCCAGTTTCCATATTTTTCACCATATTGTCAATATCAAACCACACATATGGAATCTTTTTATCGTTGGCATATTTTAATTGTTTGGCCAATTTGCCACCTTCCAAATACACCTCTGTTTTAATGCCACGAGCACGTAGTTTTTCGGCCACAGCAAGCATTTTTGTTTTATCCGCGCCTTCCACATTTACCACCAATACTTCAGTTGGTGATTTAGCGCCCGTTTGCATCAAGCCCAACTTCAAAGCAACGCCCAACGCACGGGAAATCCCCATGGACATACCAACGCCCGGCAATTTACTTTTCGTCATTGTGGAAGCCAAATTGTCATAACGGCCACCGCCCCCAATGGAATCGGCAAAATCTGTGCCCACCAATTGCACTTCATATGTCGTGCCCGTGTAATAATCAAAGCCACGGACAAGTGACATATCCACGCGATATGGTACTTTGCACAAAGACGCATACAACTTCACACACTCGGTCAATTCGTTTAAGCCCAATTCCAACGTATCGTTTTGAACCCCCAACGCACGCACTTTATCGGCAAAAGATAGATCGGAAGTATTGATTTCGGCAATCTTCAAACACGCATCAATTTGCTTCGTGGATAATTTTAATTCCGTCAACATATCGCGCACACCATCCGCACCAATCTTCTTTAACTTATCCAACACACGCAGCGTATCGCCTACATTTTCAATACCTAGGCCTTCGGCAAAACCTGCTAAAATCTTGCGGTTGGAAATTTGCAACACAATATTTTCAAAGCCGATTTTTTGCCATGCTTCACACACAACCGCGGGAATCAATGCATCATATTCAAGGGCCAATTTTTCACGCGCCACAATATCCACATCACATTGTGTGAATTGACGATAACGGCCCAATTTAGGGCGTTCCCCACGCCAACAAGGCTGCATTTGATAACGCTTAAACGGGAACACCAGATCATTTTCATGTTGTGCCACATAACGGGCAAATGGCACTGTCAAATCGTAGCGTAAGCCCATTTTGGCTTCTTCTTTTTCCTCGGCCTGCAATCGTCCCAACACATACATTTCTTTGTTTGTATCAGCACTTTTGGACAACAACACTTCCAATTTTTCCACTACAGGTGTTTCAATTGAGCAAAAGCCATGGCTTTCAAACACAGCCCGAATTTTATCCAACATCTGTTGTTCCAAAATACGTTCTTCGGGCAGATATTCAGGAAACCCCGTAATCGTGGCAGGTTTGATCAATTGTGTTGTCATTTTATCACTCCTTATAATACGGAGGTATGATAGCGAAAAAAAACAAAAAAATCAAGCACAAATAAAAACACCTCGAAAGTTTATTTCTGAGGTGTTTTAAGAGCTTTGTTTACTTGTTTAATATTCCAATCCTAATTGCTTGGGATCAATTCGACGGGTTGTATGAATATCATCCAACACTTCCGCGCCATATCCTTTGTGACGTGTTTCTTCGTATAGACCGTTTTGGATCACAACACCGTAACCGCCTCGTTCAACACGAGCCACCTTTTCTTTATCAGTATCAACTGATCCCCACAAATTCAACAATGAGCCCACCTTGACACCCATAAAAAATTGTTCGGCATTTGGATTCCGGTTACGGTAACGTTTCAACAACAAATCCATATCATCATTTGCCAAAATAGCATTACGTTCTTTGACAAACCAAACATCGCGTTCTTCAGATGTCAAAGTCGGATCTGGTTTTGTCATACCTTTTCCCGTGTAATGCTTGATTGCAAATTGCAAAGCATGAAATTCCAACATTGCCATCCATTCAGCCGCCTTCAATTCTTCACCGCTAATACAATATCCACTGGTAAACAATGCGGGCGCTTCAAACAATCCATCAGGTTTGCGGTTAGGCAATTTATAATTCGCCTGACCTTCTAAAATACGTTTTTTAAAAACACCAAATGTATGTATTTCATTTTGTGTTGGCATGGACACTCTCTTTTAATTACATACGTCCTGTTTTCAAAACTCTAATTTCTTTACGCATCAGGTCGCCAAATTTATCTTGCCGATACGTTGGATCTTCAAACGATTTACGCCACTCAAACATCCGTTTCCAAGAATGGACAACCCCATTGGCCTTTTCTTCGACCAAAAATTGTTCGGCTAAATGAGGAAATTTATGGTTCGATACACGTTGATGCCATTTCAACACTTTTACGAAATCAGATATACCCAAAGCTTCTTCATAATGAGATTGCCAATAACGTCTCACATCAGCAATAGAAATAGGTGCTTCGCCGGCATCTTTCAAAGCTTTTTGCATGCCTTTAATGTCTATGTCTAATTGATGTTTAATAGCTTCTTTTTCCGCATCAGTAGCTTCACGTCCCCATCCATAATTCCGAATGTGCGCGTCATCATCACCGAACCAGAAGCGGTTGGCTTCTTTCATGTTCTTCCACTCTTCTTCATGAAGAAGAATTGAACCAACAATATAATCGTGTAAAGTATCCATGTTTCCTCCTTTTTGGCTGGATGGCAGTTATTGTATCATAAAAAATAACTTTTGTCAAGAAATTTTATAATATACTGTTTTTACACGGTTCACATTTCAAAATTTGTAGCAAAAATGTAGTATTTTACGTTTTCAGACAATAAAAAAATCAAGGGCGAAAATTTCGACAACCCTTGATTTTATTATTCTAAAAACTGGTGCCGATTGTCAGATTCGAACTAACGACCTACTGATTACAAATCAGTTGCTCTACCAACTGAGCTAAATCGGCAACAAGATGCATTTTAACACAAAATGCGAAAAAGCGCAAGAACTTTTTTTATCTCTCTATTCCCCTGCGTATTTGTTGATGGATGGGGGGGAAAATTTGATTCATTAAAGAATCCATCACCACATCACCTTCCCCTATTAATACGTATATGGATCACGACAATCAACTTGAACGACGTGCAAGGATGGATCATGCTCGATTTTATATTTCATCATGGCCAATGTCAGATGATCCCATATTGAAAGAGTCGGTGTATGATCCAACGCATCCACCTTAGCCTTTGGTAAAACATTACCCACAAAGTACTGCTTCCCCGATTCATCCACAAAACCAACCATTTGGGTGGCTGGGTTGCGGCGCATATTATACAGGATCTCAATAGCTCTGTCCTTGCCTTGAGTATGAATGACATTTTCATACAATTGATGTCCCTTTACAGACAATATTTTAATTGTTACTTTCTTTTGCTTCATTTTAGATCCTTTGTTTTCACGAAAAAAGTGTCGGGATTGCATCATAATCCCGCTTAAATGTCATGATTTCATCCTTGCTTTTTATTTATAAAAGGAATATACTGAACGCATGACAAAAAGACAAAAATTATGTTTGGCCATTGATACGGCATCCGATATTTCTTCCGTTGCATTATGTGATGACACAGGCAATCACGCCATTACTCATATGACCGCTTCACGGGGACAAGGGGAAGCATTGATGGGGATGATTCAAGACGTCTTGAACCAAATGGACAAAACCCCAAAGGATTTAACACACATCGCTGTGACCGTTGGCCCAGGCTCGTTTACGGGGGTACGCATTGGACTTGCCACCGCACGAGGCTTAGGTTTGGCACTTAACATTCCAGTTCTCGGGGTTGATAATTTCGAAGCCACTGCTCATGGCCTTAAAAAGACCGTAACTATTGTATTAGATAGCAAGCGTGATGATTACTTTACACAAAGTTTTGACGGCAAAGGAAATGCTTTAGACACGCCAACATTAAAAACGACCGCACAATTAAAAGCCTCTTCTTTTCTTGCTTGCGGCAGCGGAGCCACCCGATTAGCTCAAGAAATCAAATGCAAAGTGATAAAACCCAAACAAGATTTAGCACTTTCTGTGGCTGAAATTGCCCTCAAAGAGCCAGCAAAAACAATCGAGCCACATCCGCTTTATTTAAGGGACGCCGATGTCACCATTTAAGGGATCTTCTTACGCTGATGCATTAACGGCTTTACATGCTCTATGTTTTATCGAGCCATGGTCGCTTGAAAATTTTCAAAAGATTTTGGACTTACCAACAACCTTTGGCTTTGGAGATGAAAAAGGCTTTATTTTATGTTCGGATTTGGGGGAAGATTTGGAAATTTTGACTTTGGCCGTTCATCCAGATCATCGCCACATGGGCTTGGGCTCACAGTTATTAAATCAACTGCAAGATTTTGCAAAACAAAATCATAAACAAAAAATCTTTTTAGAAGTCAATGCCACCAATATCCCCGCCATTCAACTGTATTTAAAAAATGGCTTTGAACAAAGTGGCGTACGAAAGAATTATTACCATGAACAAGGCAAAACATTTGACGCTTTGTGTTTTTATTGGCAACAAAAAACCTCCGATTAAACGGAGGTTCTTTCTTTACTTATACGCAGGAATTTTAATTTGTGCAAAATAACCAGGCGGAATACGCATCGCGGCATAGCGCACATTATCCATACGAATGACCAAATCTTTTCGTCTTGTCACAGCAACAGCCGTTTCAAAGAAGTCTTCGGCCAATTTTTCATAAGTATAGCTATTCATCACATACAAAACGCATGGACTAGATGCTTCAACTTGTCCACACCGCTTTAATGGTTCCTTGATATCTGGGTTTGACACAACACCCTGCAATCCCTTTGGCGCAGGTGCCGGAGCTTCGCTTGATCCCCCAAACATAATCGCCCCCATCAACAAACCAATCACAAAAATACCAACCGCCACGACAACTTGACGTTTATTACCTGGTAATGCATTAAATTTTTCCATAATTTTACCTTTTTGCGCTTGGAACTTATCCAACACAGCATTGGCTTTTGGTTCTGACACAGGTTCAGATTCAGGTACAGCCACTTCTTTCACAGGTTCTGCTGATGTTTCTGGTTCCGCCACAGCTGGCTCAGGTTGAGGCGCTGGTGCTGCCGGAGGCGTCGGAGCCGGGGCAAACCCTCCTGGTGGAGGTGGAGCTTTAAAATCTGTCATACTACTCTCCTTTCTGTATAAAACGTATTAAATTGAATTTAAGTGTGAAAACCAACTCGGTATTTCCAACACCCGTCGGAATACCAATCAAAACGACCTCTTGATTCAATGAACTATTCACATCAAAAGATGACAAAGAACCATGTGCCGTCCGCAAAGTAATTTGTGTTCGCTCGCTGGATTGATCTTTGATATGTGTTTTCATCACAACTGCCATATTTGGAAATGGTAATGTATTATTCGCACATTCATTCACATTAAATTTCATTTGCCAACCATTTGGAACCACCGATTGCCCCGCCACCAGCGGTATCAAGGTATAAGCTGTTTCTGCTTTATCCAAAAATGAATCGACACTTGTTTTACTTTTAAGAACAACAGGCCGACCAACCATTGCCCGTCCAATGGACGCAACAATACCCGTGCTTTGATTCAAGACACCTTGCCATCCACCCGCACTTTGAATGGGAACCGCTTGATATGCCACAATATCCGCCGCCAACAAATACGAATCATCCAAAATCTGGCGCACCAATTTCTTGGCCTTTTGTAATTCTTCGGGAGAAACCGTCATCCGAATTTGATATTTTTCCCAATCCACGTTCAAATTGCTAATTTCACTTCCGCGTAAAGCATCTAAAACGGCCATTAAAACCACTTTATTTTTAGGAACATTTAAAGCATAATCCGCACGACGTAACAATGTTAATGTTTTGGTGGAATCTTTATAGCTGTACAATACATCCCCCGCATCTGCCAATTGTTCCACAATAGCAGATAATTCACCTTTAATTTTATTTCCATCTAATGATGTATACTCTGTCTGGGGAGCCAACACCTTGATCCCAGCAGATTTCAACAATTCAGACAACACTACATCCACCGGTTTATCCCTAAAAGTATATCCATTCACCGCGTAGCGAGGCAATACATCCCCACTTTGCAATGATTCAAAAGAAAAGTCATCTGGCGTCAACACAATTGTATTTGAGATTTGTTTTTCTGCCGTTCCTGGTAACATACATCTGAATGGCATCTCGGCATCTACATACACCGCGGGAGAAGCACGACGCACATTAGGATCAGCCATCACTTGACAAGCCAATCCAATTCCCATTATCGCACCCAAAATATGTCTTGTTTTCATGCGTCTCCTTTTGTTACGTTGTTCCTTCCGTCGGTTTTTTCCGTTTTAATGAAAAGGACAGTTTCCTTTGTACACCTTTTTGTTCATTTTGTGAAGCATTTTCTTGTGGAGCCTCTGGTTCTGGCTCATTTTCTTTTGCAACAGTTCCCGTCATAGCATCCATGTTTTCTAATTTTTCATACTGCTTTTTAATGGCTGTTTCGTCCAATGGCGTCTCATCATCCAACAATTCAAATCCGTCGGGAGCCGGCCCCACATATTCCACAGTATCACTTTCATCAATTGCTCCCAATGTTCTCTTGACTTCATCCATATCCATATCTTCAGAAATCAAAGCTGTTTGCGCAGATTCACAATTTTGTTCAGCCAATTCTATGTCATGTTGGATTGCTTCTTTTTTCTTATCAAAGGCCTCTTTACCCCCTTCAAAGGTTTCATCCAACAAAGCCATAGCGGCTTCATTTCCCTCAATAACCTCTATACTTTTCATAATTTGACGCATCATATCCACTATATAACCATAGAATGGATAAGCATAGATTTCGATATCTTTTAATTGTATGCATCGAGCCGCAAGCCACGCTTGATTTTGTTCCAGCAAGGCTAATTGCTTGTGTAATTTCTCTATTTCGAAAGCCTCTGGAGTTTCTTCTGATGACACTGGTTCTTTTGCTGCATCTTCTTCGGATGCTTCCTCATCTTGTTCCATGGACACATTCTTTTCGGCTTCCGTTTCAGCAAGCTCGTCATCCGTCGCCTCTTCACCAACAATTTCTTCATCCGCTGTTGGTTTTCCTTGATCCACATCGGCGCCATCCACTGGAACCACATCTACTTCAGATAAACGATCTTCCAATTCTTGATAAGCATTTTGTCCTGGCGCACCAAAGAAATCCAACCAGTGTTTCAAAATTGGCAATCTTTCCATCAATTCTGGCGTTTTTTCCAAATTTTCATCAGCCAAATATTCCTGCAATTCATTCCACGCCATCGTTGCGGCATAATAATTAAAGACGTGATTCAAATTATCTTTCAAAGCGGGCGGCAAACTCTGTAAATCATCAAAAACCGTTTCCGTCCAATTATCACCCAATTCTTCTTGAAGAACATTTGTGACTTTATGCATTGAATCTTCTTGGCCTGTATAGCCTTGTAAAGCATCAGAAATACGTTCAAGATTCATGGGCTCTCCTTACTTTTTATCTTCTATAATTTCCGAATATTCGGATTGAACAGGTTTGGGTGGCGGCGCTGATGTTGCCGATCTTTGTGCCTGCAAACTGGAAGACAACTGGTTCATCAACCGCGTCAAAGCTTCCGTTTGTTTGGCTTTCAATTCACTGGCAATTTGTGCCAATTTTTCATCTTGTTGTTTCACAAACGCTTGCCAAGCATCCGCAGAAACACCGCCAGACGCATTGGATCCAACCACTTCTGTATCTGGAGACGGCAACCATCCCACTTGTTGAGAAGGATTGATGGAATCATTATCGCTTTGTTCTCTATGCTCCTCGGATTCCAAAAATTCCAAATATTGACGCACCTCCTGACCGCCGACAAGAGCTTTTAAGGCCATCTGGACTTCATCGGATGAATTTTTCAACATCACATTGTATTCATCCACAAAATCGGCCCCAAAATCATTTAAAACACGATAAAGATTAACCAGACGTTGGGCCTCTTGCATCGCCACATTCGTCTTGCTGTTCCTTTGTTTTAAAAAGGAATGAAACTTTGTTTGCACAGCTGTTTCTTTATCCGCCATCTATCTTCCCTTATAACAATGCAATCCACACAACACGTTGTAGTTTTGTCAAATCTGAAACACGTTCTGTTGAGTCTTTTACAAAAGAATAAATTTCCCATCCCGTAATCGCATCTTTATGCGCACGCACAATTTCCAATTCATTATCGACATTTAATTTGACAGCCAAATCACCCTCACGCAACGGCATTGTTGGAGATACCACCAACACAGAACTGGGCGGTAAAACATTTGCAAAAGAATCACGAGATCCCAATCGAACCGCATAAAGCCCCGGATCATTTGCCAATGTCGACGGGCAAACAACTGCACCGACAGAATGGGCTTTATCGCGATAAATTTTTCCATCTTGTCCTGGTAACGCTTCAATCGGCACTGTTACTTCTTGATCTTCTGCACGACGTAGCATTAAGCGGCTGATCGGCAAATCATTATATCCACCCTTGAATAAATTCACGCCTGTTCTGGTTTCGCTGTTTTTTAAATCTTCCAACGCACCAGACATATCTAATTCATAAATCCGCTTCTGTAAATCTGCTGCTGTCATACCCAAGGCTCCAGCAATCGCAGCAAATGCTTGCTCGTCCACTTCACGTTGTCCCATTTCAATACGATGATAAACAGACAATGTCATATGCGCTCCGGCGGCCAAATGGGCTAAAGTGATCTTTTTTTGGCCACGTAAATAGCGCAAACCTGCTCCCAATGTTTTTAAGCCACCGCCAACATTCATCTTGTGTCGGCGCCCCTGTTCTTCTTTCCACGCTTGAATCACCTCTGGTTGTGCCGACCCTTCTGCCACAAACAAGGCACTGACCGGACAATCAACAAAGGCTGCAACCTGTTGCAATTGCGCTTCATTCAAACGACGATACCCTTTTTCTACCTTACTAATAGCAGAAATACTCAGCCGCAATAAATCAGCAATATCTTGCATTGACTTACCTGCCACGCGACGCATCATACGAATTTGGTTGGGGAAAACAATCTCTTCCATATTCTGTCTCCTTTTCTCTTTTGTTACTATACACCAAAAAAAAATTTAAGAAAATAGACAAAATGAAAAAAATTGTCTTTTTTTGTCAAAAAAAATGAACGTTTCTTAAAATTACTTCTTATCTAAGGATGCTTTGTATGTATCTCTCTCATCCTCAGAAGCATTTGGATGGAAGAAATCATACATTCCCAATTTGGCTTGTTTCTTGGCAAATTTTCCGCCAGCACGTAAAGCACCAACGCCAAATTTTCCAACGGAACGTCCCACCTTGCCCAATGTCTTTCCCAATGTACCGCCAGCCCATGCCACAGCACCAGCGACCTTACCTAAAACACCTCCGGTTGCCATCATTTGTTTTCCTTTTTCTTGCAAACCAGAGCCCATTGCCGTACCAACTTTACCAATCGCCTCTTTTGATTTCTGATAAGCTTTGCTATTTGTCACTTTATCTTTTGCTTTACCATAAACTCGACTACCAGCCGACTTTACACTTTGCAATCCTTTGCCTACACGGCTTTGTTCAAACTTCAATTTTGCCTTTCTATCCAACCCAGTATCTTTGGCAAATTTTTTACCCCAATCCGCCGTTGATCCAATATCATCACGCACGCTGTTCACAGCCCCCATCATAGAGCCTTCACCATTTTGACCTGCACCGATTTTTCCGACATTTTGCAAATCGAAAATATTTTCAAAGAATGTGGACACCATTTCCAACATCTTGAAACCCATCCATCCCACTACTGAGATGAACAAGAAAAATTTAAAACCACCGTCTGAAAATTGCTCATACAATTTGGGCACATATTCTGGCGTAGATGGAGCAACCATTGCATTAATCAATTCTTTTTCATTTCCATTAGAAGCAATTGCATGATAAAAACATGGCACAATCATTCCAACAGCAATAGCCACTTCCACAAGCCCCATAACTGCACTGACGAAAAACACAACTGCTGTTTTTGCTTTATCCCGAGTCAATGGAAAAACCGCCGCCACCATAAAGATGGGCCCCAACATAATAATCATACCAACACGCACCATGATATCAATCACACGGAATCCTACCGCAACCCCCAACAACCAGCATACAATCATCAGAATTAATCCATAGAACAACTGTGGTAAAATCGGCAAAGATCCCGGCAATGGGAATGGCAAACTCCATGCATTTTTAATAGCATGCGTCGTAATAATGGATCCGGCCGCACTTATTGGCGCCATGCCTTGAAATGCCAATTGAGTCAAGCACAATAAACTTTGCGTCGTAACATCTGAAATTGCACGACCTTGTGAAACAACATCCAATTGATATCCCGCTTGCGGACCACCACGTGTGATGTGCTTGTACATTGGACTAGATTTAATCGCCGATTTTGAAGAACAATAATCCGTCCTTTGCATCGCAGACCCGTAAATACGCACATTGGCATCTTTTTGGGCATCAACCGCCAAAGCCACTTTGCCATAAAAACTATCCTCACCTCGCATTAAAGCGCTGGCCATTTGCGCACCCGTTGCCGCAATCATATTAAATAGTGGATTCACAACTGTCTTATAAGTTTGATCCAGCATGGTTTCTGGCCGTGCAACATCTCGTCCCGCTTTAATACGTATTGTTGTTTTCGTATCTAATTGTGCAGCCGTCCCAGAAATAATCAAAGCAGCTAACCCCGCCCAACAAAGTCGGGCAAACAATTCTTTCAAAAAATCACTCAACTCGTAGGGCTTACCATCCATATTACGATTTAAAAACATGCATCCAATTTTAATAGCCAACCAAAAAATCAGCATCCATTTCAAAAAGAACAATCCGACTGCGGCCATAGCTGGAGCCGAACGATAGGCCATTGTATTGGCCAATGTAATCAACAAATACACGACGTCACATGGCCAACATTGCATTTTTTCATCTGCCAACATCATCGGAACTGTTTCAATTTGACGTTCGCCATTTTGTGCTGTATACATTTGATATTTAGATTGCATAGCCCACGCACAACAAATCGGTGTGTTATTATTACTTAAAATCTTTAATCGCTCTGATGTTGATTTATTATCATCCTCTGGTGTTAACAATTTACAACTGCCACTCAAACTTGCTTGATGGGGTTCATCTAATTCATTATAAGCTTGAACGATTTTGTCTGAATTATTCACTTGCTCTTGCAATTTTGTCGCATCATTTCCCGTCTTTGCTGTTCCAGGATTAAATGTTTTCATATAGCTACAAACACTTGAGCCAACTTCATCAGTAAGCACATTATATCGACAAAAATTTCCCTCCTGCACAGACGAAGCATCATAAACATCACAATCCTCAATACTTCTAGCCCATACTGGAAACCCCATCAAAACAACCAACAACGCACACATCACCGCACGTGTTTTTTTTAAATAAATCACACACATCACGCCAAATAAAATCATCACCACTATCATGGCAACGATGGCAATACCATTCAACAAGCCGCTGGGTATCAAAGAGAGAGCCCACATAATTCCCATGGCCAGCACCATTTCCAACAAGCACATCAAGTGTTTTTTGACTTTTTTCATGATGCCCCTCCGCCAGAATCTTTGCCACCACCACTTACAACGTCTTTCGCCGCAGCCTTTGCAGCTTCTTTTGCTGCTTCAGCAGCTCTTTTGGCCGCTTCTTGAGCCGCACGCCGAGCCACGCTTGCACCAGCTGAACCACCAGCTGTCGCCACTGCCAAAGTAATCTCAGCCGCCGCTTTTGCTGCCTCCTTTATCGCTTGTCTGACTTTATCAATCATACCAAACAATGTCGCATCTGTTTTTGTGCCTGCAAACATTTCTGTAAAATCGCCAATTTCCGCCGCCATTTTCTTGATTGAAATCAACAATAAGACCATGATGATAATAGGCGGCCGTGCTGACGCCGCACTTTCTACAACCCATGCATTTGCATCCTGTGTTGATTCACGCAACATCCCATTTAATCCCATGTCCGCGTAAACTTGAACCAATGTAATCAACAACACAACCAAAATGCATCCAAACAAAATTTGGACAAATGGCGCCAACAAATTCGGCACAATTGTTTTTAAATAACCTTTTGTCGCTGGAAATACCCATAAAACAACCGTAAACGGCAAAAATACTGAGTAAAACGCAAGCATAATAAAACCATCCACAAAGGCCATTGGAAAAATAACCATCAAGCTGAATGTCTGCCATCCCGCCACAATACCCAAAACCCACGCGACAGGTCCGCCATTTGCCACCATCTGCAACACCAACAAAGTCCCCGTTTTTAATGAGACAAAAATACGTGAAACGGTATATTGTACTTGGATGCCCAAATCACCAAAAATAGTCCGGTTCGGATCAATCTTTGCCACCTTGCCAGATAAATCGACAACAATGCCATCCATATCGGGCGTCAATCCTTGAATACCCGAAAAGTATTGCCCAACACCCGGTACGCAATCCAGTACGGCATTCGCCATCATCATAAAAAATTCTCCGATAGGATAAACGAAATAATCTCGCAACAAATATAAAAATTTATTAGGGTCAGAAATTAAAAACGCAACAAATATTGCTTTTAGTAAAACAAAAAGCGTATCTTTTAATGTCTTTCCCATATCGTCTCCTGAGACAAACATCATCATGGAGCCAACACGGAACAAAATTAAAAACAACAAACCAATTCCTAAAACTGCACGTGCCAAAGGAATTGTATTTTCTGTCATTGAAAAAACGATATCGTTTGAAATTTGAAAGCTTGAACCATAAATCGCACACACCCAACAATTACCAATCGTCGGCCGCCATTCAGAAGGATCCTGAGAAATTGTACTGAAACACCCACACAGCGTTAAACAGACGCTAACAAGTATGGCGAAAAACAAAAAACGTTTCAGTTTTCTTCCCATATTCTTTCCTATATTACGTATTCTCGACCTTGTGTTCTCTCAGCAATTGCTCCATTCTTGCCTTGCCTTCTGTCGCCTCCAACTGAACACCTCTCACACTGTTCGCAATAGCAGCATCATTAACTGCTTCTCCCTTGGCATCAAGAACCGCCCCCGTTCGATCTATTGTATAATCTTGGCCATTCAACTTGACCGCACCAGTATTGAAGTTATATGAACTCACTTCCTTGCCAGATCGATCTGTCTTGGTATATGTTCCTTTGCGAGTGTCATATCTGCTCACGGTACCATCCTTGCTTGTCTTAGTATGAATGCCCGTCTTACCATCCAAGCGGAATAATCCATCCTTTTCACGCCGTCTCGCAAAGCTGGGATTTGCCCCGCCAAACCAAGAACGAACACGTCCAACCGCTGTTCCTAAACGGCTTGTTCGCAATGTATCTTTCATACCCTCTCCTGTATAGGCGGGTGTTTTTTGGAAACGCCTCACCGCCGCTGCAACACCAATCGGGCCAAGGGCACCCATTGACATCGCACCACGTGTAAAGCTTCCCAATCGTGTATTTTGGCGCGTAGAATCTGCCACGTCTCCACTATTTGGCGCGACCGTATGCCAACCGGCCGACACGCCACTGACACCTCCCTTGATCAAGGAAGTCCCAGCACCACCGACCATCCCAGTTGCTGCCTCATTTGCTCCAAAATTAATGACACCCTTGGCGAACGGTTGAGCCACTTTATCTGTTTTCTTAAACAATTGGAAAGCAAAATATCCCAACGCGGCCGTCATCAATGTAGCCTTACCCACAAGACCAAATCCGCCCAATGCTGCACCCCAACCAGTTTCACCTACACCTTCGAAAATAGCGGCAGCACGCTTACCATCTTTTAAAGCTTGATACATGGCATCTCTTTCCGCTTTGCTGCCTAAAGCACTATTCATAATATTAATACATACAACCGCCATCACGGAAATAACAATCAGATGTGCAATCACACCCGAAAACATTTCTATTGCTTTTTGGTAATAGTTCTTACCAAAACCAGGGAAAGCCCACATTACCACCCAAAGTGGAAACATCGATGCGACAAATGTTAAATTTACCAATGGATCAAATAATTTTAACGGAAATGCCACAAATAAGGCAAAAAAGCTTAAGAAAATAATCAAGCCAATCATCGGCAACTGCATGTGTCGCAGCTTATCCAACAATCCCATATCACTCCATGCATGAATTGCCGTTGATCCAATGGCCATACCTACCGCCAAAGAAGCGCTCCCTACACGCACATAACACAAAAACGACTCTTTTGTCACATCAGTGAAAACTTTTGCCCCTTCTCTACCTCCCGCTTTTCCCCTGCTGGCACCAGCTGCCTCTGCGGCGATAGCAATTTGTAAATCTTCACACAAAGTCTGCTCTCCCAATGTCACAGAACGAGATGCAGGCGACCCAGAACCAGAACGCGATGCTCTTATCGTATACCCTTTTAACTCTTGGCTGGTAATTTGATTTCCCAAGCCAATACCCAGTTCCAACATCGGGTTGATGGCATAATAAAAAACGTTGTAATAAAATGTAATTAATAATGCGGCCACAGAAACACGCATCACTTCTTTCAAAATATCGGCCACACCACTAGATTTGCCAGAAAAGTCCATTACCTTTTTACCCACATTAAACAGCAACCAAAATAATAGCCCCAATCCCAATAACGTTAAAAAGACAGATTTTAAAGAACTACATGTTTCTGTCACAATGTCATTCATAATATCAAAGGCATCACCCAATACACCGCAAAACCAACAGCTGTTTTCCGTATAAGAAGCTAATCGATTTTCAAACGCACTATTTGACTCATTGATTAAATGAATTCCAACCAACGAAGTAACCGAATTAGCAAGATGAATTCCTACATCTGCAATACCACTAACAACACTTTTTGTGGCATTCCAAATCGAACTAACCCAACTAGCCTTAGCCGTGGTCGCAACACCTATACCCAACAACAACAAAATGGATGCACAAACTCTTTTCATCGGGTCCCCCTTTACTCTTTTTTACAAGCTTAACAAGTTTTTTTACCAAAATCAACACTTTTTTGCATTAAATGTTATTGACTTTCGGGAAAAATGTGATATTCTAAAAACATGGGTTTACCTTCACAAAGGAGTTTTCATGACCGAATATACATTATCAGAGTTAGCTGGCAAAAATTTAAAGGATCTATATACTATTTTGGAAAAAGCCATCGATGAAAAGGCTGGCAATGATCAATTAGATCTTATTTTACGCGAATGTTTTGTTCAAATCGGGAATGATGCCATTCCAACCGACCCAGATGTTGCACACAAGGTGATGGAAATGTCCGATTACTTAGCCGTTGATAAAGGTGTTGCCACTGCTGTTGATCATTATAAACATCACTTGATTTGGAGTAAAGATTGGAAAGAAGATGGAGATTTAAAATATTCCTTTAAAGACGAAAGTTTGGACAAAAACATTTCACCAGAATTGAAGTTAAAAATTGTTAATGATATTGCCACCATTGCCGGTGTTGCTCCGAATGATGTCATGGATAAAGTTGATGGCGATTTGGTTGGAATTAAAATTAAAGATACTTCTGTCGCCAACAGAGTGGTTAACGAATTAAAGTCAAACGCTGGATCCAGTGTTGATATGGAAAAATTTGCCGACATGTCTGACGACGAAAAGAAACAAGCCCTTTCATGGTGGTTTAACTTTAAAAAGGACTTTGTTGATACGGGTTGGAGCGCTTGGCAAAAAACATGGGACAAAGCCCAAAAATCTATCTTGGACCAAAAGACTATTGAAGGAATGGGCGAAGAGATGTGTCTGCAAATGTTCCTATTACCTTTCAAATTGTTTGAAAATTACATGGCAAAATTGGACGATTGGGCAAAAGATTTCGCCAAAAATCGCAATGAAATTTTCTTTGCGAGTGCCCAACCCACACCAGTTCCCCCTCCAAAGGAACCAAAACCACCCAAAGGCATGCCTAAAGGGGCTGTGGAATTAGCCAAATTTATGACGTTGTATGTTAACACCGTTGAGGAAGAAGCAAAAACGAATCCTGACCGCAAAGGTTTTGCCGAAGAATTGCGTTCTGCTTTTAATGATACCATTCATACAGGCATAACAAAAGAAGAGTTCTATACCAAACATGGTGATCTGCACAAAAGAATATTTGCAGATTTTGATTATACATTGGTTAAAAATTTTACCGAAGCCTTTGGAAAAACAGCTGAAGAAGCAACTAACCTAGATCAATTAACTGTGGGGACAGTGGTGCAATTCTTTAAAGTTGATTTCTTCCCCGACAAAATGAAGAAAGATCTTTTGAACAGGTTCGAAGCTGAGGGTATTCAACTGGATGGTCTTTTTGAAAAACTCCAAAAATCTGGCATTGAAGTCAAAAAAGAATGGCGAGAAAGAACATCCGAAAAAGAGAATAAAAAGGAAAAAGATCATGACAAACGTAGTGATGATCACGACGATGCCAAAGATCATAGAGATCGCAAAAAGGATTTAGATTTTAAAGATCTCAACATGCATTCATCAAGCTCTGCTCCTGCTCGTGCTGAAGCTCGTATTCGCGCACTTATTTGGGGTGAACCCGAAGTCAGCGGTGTTGATCCCGATGGCAATACATTCACTGAAGACAAAAATGATGCCCTGCGCAATCCTTATTTGATTTCCGCAAAAACCGTTGAAACAAAGGACGACAAAGGCAATAAAACAGGGGAAGTTGTCCATCATTATGGTACGATTATTGACGAAAAATCAAAAACAATCACGCGTTATCACGAACAAGATGGCAAAGTCACTTCTGTCACATATTTTGTAGAAAAGGGATCCGCTGTAATCAGAGAATCTAATGTTGCCAACGGAAAGATTGTTGCTTCCAGAGCAGAAAGACATGTGGAAGGGTTGACAACCGGCGAACCGACATTGGATGGGAATCCATTGTCGCCAAGGCAAACCAAGCAATGGCAAGAACTTTTTGGTCGCAATGAGGCTTTCTATAAAATTGGGGCTGCCACGAATTTTACAGGATCTTTTGGCATGGGACATAAAATTGCACAAACTGTTCAAGATCAAACAGAGCAAAAAACACAATGGAACCTTATCCAAGAAACCATTAAATCGAAAAAAACGCGTTAATCAAACATCAAAAGGGGGAGAAAATGTCGATCAAGCAAAGCATTTTATCAGCTATTTCGGGCATAGCCTTGGAAGTGCTTGTGCTGTGGGGCGTGAGCCATTTGACCTCGTCAGGACTGTTTAGTCGCATCAATTGGCGCAGTACATTTGTTTGGGGATTTTTCTTCGCTGGCTTTTTTACTGTTGTTTGGCTGTATTTATGGTCCAGACTCATCTCACGTTTATTTGGTAGCAAAGGCAAACCTGCTGCGTCCATTACAACCGTTTCACAGGTTCAAGCACCTGCGACACCACCCCAAGTGTCTCCAACACCAACGCAACCTATCAATGCTCCGGTGCAAAATGTGGCCGCACCAGCGCCCACACAGGCTCCCGCTCAAACAACCACCACGCCAACAACACCTGTTGCTCCATCCATTCCTGTTCGACCAATGGCCCCACGAATGGCTCCGCCTGTACGTATGTCGGTTCAAAACAGTGCTGTGTTAAATGTCAAACCGTCTGATCCGACAACCGCCGTTCAAACGCCCGTAACTGCACCAGCTGCTCCAGTTACCCAACCTAAAGAGCCGTCGCAAAAAGAAAAGGATATTGTAACATTGTCCAATATTGATCAAGACCTAGACATGATGGCCTTTAAACATGTTGCTTTGGAAGGCAAAATCATCGATTTGGTTTATTCGTCGGATGATGTCGCTGTGTTATGTAAATTATTTAGTGATGATCACACATGGTCCGTGGACACAACACAACCCATCAATGCCTGTACATGGACAAATGAAAACGGTGAAATATCTCAACCTTGCGCCACACTATTGACTCAAGTTGCCGTCTTGAAAAAGATGGAAGAAGAAGCGGAAATTATCCCCACAATCGTTATGGTTCGCGGTACCATCCAAAATTTTACGCAAGTTGCAGATTATTTGTTGCAAAATAAAATTACTTTGGTACAATATGAAAATGAAAGAATGTCTGAGGTAACAAGTTTGCATGATTTGTTAAAAGAAAAATTCAGCTTGTTCCCAGAAGATGATGAAGAAAACCAAGATGTTTCCTCTGAAGAAGCATCTGATTTAGGTGATGAAAGTATAGAGGAACCGCAACAAGAAGGATTGGATGATGGTGAAGAAAACAACATCGAAGAAAACAAAGCCGAGTTCTAAAAGAACGGACGATGCAAAGCCTGTTGTTGTCCGTCATAAAAAAACAAAATTTAATTGGAATATACGCACGTGGAATTTAGCTCCTTTGGCAACATTGGGTCCTGTTGGCTTTTTCCCAAAGGGTCCCGGTACAATGGGGTCTTTGGCGGCCTTACCTTTTGCCTATATTTTGAATCGCATTTCTATTCCACTATTATGGGCTGTAGTCTTTTTGATTTTTGGTATCGGGCTTTTGGCCATTCAACAATATACCCAAGATAAAGACGAAAAAGATCCATCCTGTGTCATTATTGATGAAGTGGTGGGACAAATGATTCCATTTATGGTGATCATTCCGGATTTCATGCATTGGCCAATGGTATTTTTGGCATTTGGATTATTCCGTTTCTTTGATATTTTCAAATTTGGTGCCGTGGCCTTTTGGGATCGGCGCAAAAATCCAATGGGTGTTATGATGGATGATGTTTCTGCTGGTATTTTTGCTGGTTTTGTAATTGCCATGCTACAAGTGATTATCGTTGAATTTTATGTTATGTAGAAAGGATAAACTATGGACAATGAACATTTTAAACACGTTGTAGAGTTATATGCAAAAGCAAAAGGATGGGAATTATCTCCTTTTGCCGACAAAATTATCAACCGTTGTTTAACCGCATGCAATGGACATTGTCCATGCGATCAATCTCGTGGTTATTGCCCTTGTGGCGAACACGAACGTGAAATCGCAGAAATGGGACATTGCCATTGTAATTTATTCGTTCAAAAGAAATAAAAGGGAGAGATTATGAGAAAATTTTTATATGCGACCGCCTCGTGTTTATTGGCCATCTCTGCTCAAGCGCAAATGGTACCGCAAAACAATGGCCCCTACTCCTATTCTTATACACAAGACCGAGTTGACCAAGGATATAATGCCCCAGTACCTTATCAATATGGCGGATATTATGCTCAGACTCCTCGGGTTGTCCCTGCGCCCGCTTCGCCGCAAGTTTACGGTTTTTACCAACAGCCTGTGCAACAAAATTACAACGCGAATGCACCACGCGTACAAATGATGTGGTATCCAACACAGCAACAACGTGCAGCGGCAAATGAACAAGTTTATGTCAATCCCGCTTATGATATGTATCAACAGGAACAAGAACCAAATGTTTATCGGTCACCTGTTTACAATTCAACGGCCTCTCGTCAAGGAAAAGATTGGTATGCAGATTTGCATATCGGTGTCGGTGGCACATTGGGTTGGAAAGGTGATTTTGACACACCGATTGCACCCATTTGGGGAATTGCTCTTGGTAAAAGGTTGTCACCGACTGTGCGTGCAGACGCAGAATTCAATTACCATCTTAAAGCTGATTTAGTTGATACCGATACAGGCAGCATTGAATATCAACAATATGATTTAGGCGCCAATATTTACTATGATTTTCCTGTGCGCTCTCATTTGCCAGTCAGACCATTCGTTGGCGCTGGAATTTGGGCTGTGAAAGGTAAAGCATCAGCAAAATCTTATAATGGAAGGAAGCTGGATGGCGCCGATTCAAAGATCAAATTGGGTTTATCCGCCGCAGCGGGTGTGGTTTATCCAATTAATGAGATGTTTAGTCTGCTTGCCATGGCACGTGCTCGTTATATTGTGACGGACGACAAGTTATATAATATTGAAGGTTTAGTTGGCGTCCGTTATTATTTCTAAAATTAAAAGCAAAAAAGAAACAGCCACCGATTGAAAGGTGGCCGTTACAAATGGTGGGGGAGTGCACGCTATCTTCGAACCAATTTGGATGAGTTAATATCGCTTGCCGAGAGGATTCAAAATATCAAATCCAACCTCTAACTTTTTTCCACCGTGAAAAAAAGTGTTGTAAAATTTTATTAGTTTTTCATAGACAACTAGGTAAAATGAAATTATGGAATGATGAAATCAGAAGTATAGGGGGGATTATAAAATAACTGTTCAGTTACGCGGTCATACATTGCCGGCACACCACATGCATTTTTAACTGGAACAAAATCTCTAACCAATTTATCGTTATAAATTTTGATATCATAAATTCTTAATGCACTGAATGTACTTCCTCGATTATCAAGAAACAACCTAGATGTCGCCGAACAAGTACCACTTTGCCCTCGTGTGACAGATATGGTTTCATTAAAACCACCACCCGCAGCATGCAAATCACTGGCTCCTGAAGTAACATCATAAGAAAAATCAAATGCAATTTTTGTGTTTATAGGCAATGAAGCCGAAGAATAAAGGTTCACATTTCCCCCATTTTCAAACAATCTCAATTTTTGAGCAGTTGTTACTTCTATATTCAGTTCTGGCTTATTAGGATGTCCACCAATAATACAAAGTCGATGACCTGCTGCTGGAATAGCAACATGACCCGTTATTGAAATATTTTTATTCCAATTTGTTGCCCAACCTGTGTCGATATATTGGCTCCCATTAGATTGCAAATACTCCACTTGTGTGCACGGATTATTCGCACAGCTTCCATCCAAACAATCACACGTGTTTTGTTCTTGACTCCCAATCGGGCAGCTGGTTAGACCAGAATCTTGATATCCTTTTGGCTGACAAATAACATAACGATTGCTGGTTTTTGCATGATCACTTGCAACATAACCTTTATAAGTGGCACGATAACCATAACAAGCACGTTGATCTGACAACCAAATAGAATTGATACCATCGGTATATCCAAAGGCAGATACAGTTGCTTGGGCCGTTTTTGTGTTCAATCCTAATGACACATTCGCAGTTCCCGCATAATTATACAAACTAAGTTTGCTCGGCAACTCCATGCCTAAATTGTCACAAAAATCCATAGCACTCCACCAATCTAATTGCATACTTGCCTTTACCCATTTGCCAATAGAAACCCCATCTATGCTTAACTTTTGTTCCCCATACGGTATGACCGCACATGTTCCAGTAGGAGCACAATCAGCCGCTGTTTGCATATTAAACTTACAAGAATAATTATCTCCTAACGATTCACAATCATCATGAGTACTACACTCCACTCCACACATTCCACTTGTTGCATTATAAACACCTCCTTGTGGGCAAACATTGGGTTCTGCATATCCTTTTTCTTGACAAATCACATTCAGATTGCTCGATTTCTTATGATCACTTGCAACCCAGGCATGATAAGTCCCTCGATATCCGTAGCAATCACGCTGATCTGACAACCAGATAGAATTTTCTCCATCTCTGAAAGGAAAAGCTGCTAATACCTGATTAAGTGTTGGGCCACTCAAATCGCCGGTAGCATTTGCGGTACCAGAATAATTAAACAAGCTACTTTTATTAGGCAACTCCATTTCCAAACTATCACAAAAGTCCATAGCACTCCACCAATCCATTTTATCCTTAGCCCCCACCCACGAACCAAGTGACACATCATTCACACTTAAACGTGCGGAATTATAAACTCTAAACACACATCTTCCTGTTGGGCTACAATTGGAACCAGCCGTTTCCGAATCAAACTTGCAAAAATATCCGAATCCTAATGCCTCATCACAATCTTCATGACTAGCACACGGAGCACTGCAAGGATGCTCTTCATCACAAGCTTTCGTTTGAACATTGTAAGGTCCACAAAGCGGCAAATAACTGTCTTTGCGAGCTGCTGCTGTCGGCAAATTCCCCTTTCCAAGATTGCTACTGTCTTCTTGATACGCATTACACATATTCGTCGAAACAGGTTCTGTTCCAAACCACCAGGCATAGGCTGGATTAATTGATGATTTTAGTGTCAAACATCGTGGAGAAGTGTTGCATCTTTGACCTACTTCGGAACCATGCGTGAACAGGTTTTCTTGAGTCAGCATCGGCTTGCGCAAGGCTGCACAAAAGTTTTTCGCCGTGTCCCAATTCATTGTCCGAGACGACGTCACCCATTCTTCTGTAACAATTTCTCCATCATCTTCATAGGCGATCAAATAATCCTTCCGATCTGTCTCCAAACTACGACACAGTCCCATCTCATATACACAACTGTCATTTGTCACAAAAGTATTCAAGCTGCAATATTCTGTTAAAGGGGTGCAATCTGCATTGCTATCACAAAGCCTTTCACACATTTGTGTTTCCTTGTTGTACATTGCCTTATTACCACAGGGATCATGATAGAAAGTCTCAGAGCATAACGCTATAGGGGAACCAGACGTGCTGACCTTTGAAGTAATAGAAAATTTTGTGTTCAATGGATGTCCGCGATAAGCGTTACATGTATCCGCTTCTTCCAGCCATACATATGGATTGTTGGGCAATCCTGATCCCTGCAAAGCAACAAGGGCGCTATAAGTTGCGGACTCTGAACAAGGATAGCTGCCGGTTCCTACGTCTCGTCCGCAAATCTGCTCACGTGTTGCAACTTGTCTTCCTAATTTTTGACAGAACTCTTGAGCACTGAGCCATGGCATGCTGATCGTCGATCGCTTCCATACATGGTTTGAGCTCTTTCCATCAGCTGCTATCGAGAAGCTGACATTGGCAGCGATGTCATTAATGGGTCGACAAACGCCCGCATAACTAATCTGATCCGCACACTCTCCTGTTGTATAATTAGAAGTATAATGACAATACTCAGTATCGGAGCACTTATTATCTTGATCGATATGTCCATATTCATCTGCATAACAGGCTCTCGCTGCACAGGTATTAAATTGTGCAGAATAATTTTCTCGCGTACTGGGGCATGTCCAAGCTTCAGTGAAATCATTTGGCTTACACAAGGCATAGCCTGTCGGTGTCCCATACCACACTTTTGCTGATGTACTTCCATAAGGAGGCATCCTGATAACATAGATTGTATCTCCAGATTTTCTGACATGCACATCAAAATTCGATGGTTTAAATACACCAGTCATGACTGTTCCTGTGCAAGGCGCATTATAACTACCGCTGGCTGCGGTAGGTTGCCCACTTGTGATATCCCCATCACACATCAAATTTTCTATATCCATAGACATACCATGTGCAGCACAAAAATTCTCCGCACTCCACCGATTTATTTTGCTCGTGCTCCATTTCCACACACTACTCTTATCATCCAGTTGCAAGGTCGTAGTATTTGTATTGGAATATAAATCTGTACACACACCATTTTTTACTTCGGCATCGTATGCCACATTATTGGCTGATTTGCAAAATTGTGTTTCCAAACAATCTTCATTACTTTCACACGCTGTGGGCGCAATACATGCTTTTTGCCCTGGATTATTAGGATCATCATCGCATTTTGTTCCCGCCCCACAACATTGAAATGTACCAGAAGTAATTTCACAGCAATTCCCATCTGGACAACAAACATCTTCTCCATCAATATTACATTTGCGTTCACGCTTACAACAACCATTTTCAAATAAAACTTGGCCACTGGGGCAACAAATCGCGTCTTCTCCTTCACCATTAATTTGAGTATTTAAACAACAAGTGGTTCCATTTAAACATGTTGCGCTCGCATCATTACAACATGTGCCATTACAATTGGTTTGGGTTGGATTATCTCCTTTGGTTTGGCACAAAAGTGTATTATTAATGCATTCATAGACATTGGGATCATAACATGTTAAATTGCATAACTGTTGTCCCTCATCACATTCCATCGCAACACATTTTGAAGGATCTGTTGCCGCATCATCATAGATAGAACACACTTCTCGTCCTTTTATATCTTTACAAATACGATCTAATGGACAGCATACTTCCAAATTAATCGATGTCATTCCCTTCGTGGTTTCTGTGTCGCAACAGAGTGTTTTATGGGGATGCTCAGTTTCAGCACAACACTCCCTTTCTGACGCTCGTTCCTCAGGGCAACATCCTTTATTCATCACACAAACCTCTCCATCTTCACAACAGATAGTATCGTCGCGACATGCCTTTTGGTTTAAGCAACACCCTACTGATGTACAGCGTTCTCCTGTATTGATGCAAGCCATATTTTCACACCATTGATTTGGAGCAATACACCAAATACCTTGTTGACAAATAAATTCACTGTTCATACAACATACACCATTGCAGATTTTATCATTCGGGCAGCAAAATGATCCCAAATCATCATTCATTAAAGTCTCATCTTCGGCACACTTTGCACAATGGTAATAGGGAGCATTTTCAGGATCTAGACGACAAATTTCTCCTTGTTTGCAACACTCGTAATAATCTTCACCTGTTTGACAGCTCGGGGGAACATCCAAGCCTTCATAGGGGGCTATCTGACAAATCTCCTCATTCGGATACAAACATTCATGCGTTTCAGGATTATAGCATTTAAGCCCGCAATACTGCTCATCCTCTGTACAGACTTCTATCGCTTCGCAATCTTCGTCTTCTTCATCAACACATTCAGTTAAATTCGCCTTAAAGTAAAAGGTTAATGTATTTGCATCTTCACAAGCACTAGGATCTCCATTCACATCTTGTTTGTTCGCTGTATCTATCTGGAACGGCAATTTAAAGCCCATTTGTAAAGCTATTTTACATACTCCTTTGCTGACCGGTAAGCTTTGTATATAAAATTGATACTTTAAAGCTGCCGCTGGAAAACTATATGGCAACGTCGTTTTAAACTGTTCCGTATCCAAAAGTATCTTCTCTTCTATTGGTGTCTTGTTCATTAGATCCGGCGAATATACCATCGCTCTCATCTTCACTTCGTTTATTAAATCGTTCGCTAACCTCTTATTATGCAAATATCGAAACGACGCGCCCGCTATCATGCTGAGCAATCCCGCAATAGCCAACACCGCTATCACTTCCGTCATAGTACGTCCAATCTCATTTTGCCGTATTTTCTTTAGCATATAATCTCCCGATATCTGCACCATTAGAGCACAAAACTAAAACTTTGTCTAGCCCTAAATACATTAAGTGTTAAAAAAATGGTCTTTTTCAAAAATGTTAGTATCGAACTCGCACAACGGCTTGGAAACAAATAAAAAAGCCACCGATTTCAAGGTGGCTGTTATAATTGGTGGGCGATCAGGGACTCGAACCCTGGGCCCACTGATTAAGAGTCAGTTGCTCTACCAACTGAGCTAATCGCCCCACCCAAGGAAACGGACACTATTATACCGCAACTTCAAAAAAATTGCAACAGTTTTTTTCGCCACACTTTATTGATTTAGAATTGTACCTTCACGCCAGTACGTACGCTGGCATTAAAATCATCTCGCAATTCAGACATAAAGTCGCCATACACGCTGACATCCTCTTGATCATAGGCAAAGCCCGTCTTGAACATCACTCTGTTATCCGATTGATTTTCATCGCGCACCGTGAATGATCCACGCATACCTTGCATCCTTAATTGCATTTCATATGGATTGGCAAATTCATGATAAGCCATCACACCCGCATTCAAATTTAATGTACCATGCGCTAATGCTGTTTCATGCGCTGCATGGAAACCAACGCCGCTTTCCACAGACACCGTGTTTTGCGTCGGGACATTCAAGCTGAATTGTTTTTTCCTTTCATGACCTTTTTGTTGATATCCGAATACATTGAATTCGGCCGTTGGGAACAATTTCCAATCACCAACATTCACTTCATATCTGACCTCATTCGCAACACCATACAGGCGTTTTTCTATCACACCATCATAGCTTGTGTTGTTCAAACCAGACCTATCATAATTGGATCGAGCATACCCCAACCGCGGCGCCATCATAAAGTGCATTTTCTTGGTCTTATAGCCCATTGGCACCACCATTTGATAACTTGTCTGACGTCGATTGTTTGTTTTCTTGTCGCTCGACGAAGCAATATCTGTAAAGGCCATACCAAAACCAATTGATTTATTATCCGCGCGTTTATTCATCAAACTGTATCTGATGTTTGATCCAGTGCTTCCTTTAAAGTTCATGGGCTGCACCGCCTGCACCACGCTGAATTTTTCCATCTTATTGTTAAACAATTGATGATTCATACTGGCATTCAATTCACGCATCATACTTAAATCTTCAAAGTTCATACGACCAAACATTTTTTGTCCACTCAAAGCATTCAAACTATGTCGCAACTCCGCCGCCGTACCCGCCTTTTTCAAAGCATTAAATAACACTTCGTTTTGTTTCAATGAATAATTCTTTTCCAAAAAGTTTGCCATACTGTTATTAGAGGTAAAGTTTTGGAAATCTTTACGAGTCATCGTAATATCCGAACCATTACTTGACGCACTAAACAATGCCGACCGAGATGCTACATGCAGTTTACTCATATCATCCGCTTTCAATGCATCATTCAATATATAAGAGTCTTCAAATCCAGCGGTCACAACATCTGCATTCACACCCAAGGTACCGCTTAATTCTGGGGCTTCATAAACACCACCAACACCAATACTCATATCACCATTTCCCGCGTCAAAATCAATTGGAACAGAAGATGAAATTAAACCATTATTGTTCAACGATGCCCCACCAAGATGGATAAATTGATCAAAACTAGGTGTCGATTCTGATGACCCAACAGAGGCCTTTGTAATTGCATTATTTTGTGTGAAGCATGCATCGCCTGTACATTCGATTGGAGTCGTATATCCGATAATAATCTTACCGTAATTGTAAACATGGCACGTTGAATCCCCTCCATTTGTGGCAATATAAATTCCCTTACCATTGGCTCCAACATGAATTTCCGCCCCAGACGCATTCGTCACAGTTGTATTTTTCCCATCTGCTACATATATACCATAGCTATCAGTAATTTCCCCAGTAATCCAGATTGTCCCCTTGTTCGTCACAGAACCACCACCACCTTTAGAATACATACCAATCGCTTTTCCATAAACATATTTGTTGCCATCTTTGGTAATAGGAGTCCACGTTGTTGTCTCTGCACTGGCTGTCCCTTTATTGATGGTATATGAACCTGTCTCACGTGTAATTTTAATCGCACCCGCATTTTCAAGATGAGATCCGGCTTCTCCCCATATACCACAGGCAATAGATGTATCCTTATCCGACGACGTTACCTCTGGTGTTTCAGTAGCTTGTGAACCGCCGGAAGCTTGATACCACGGCCCAATTAAATTGATGGTAATTTTGTCCCCGCTTCGGTTCGTTGCATACCCATTTTCAGTGGCTTGCATTCCAATATATGCCCCCGACACCGTGCCATTAACTGCTCGTGCAATACCTGTCACCGTAATTTCTGACGTTCCAGTTCCAGAATCCACTTTGTATCCTGACATACCATATGCATTTCCAAGACTGCCCCGAGAAAACACATTGATATAGCCTTTGCCTCCACTACTTGCATTTACTAATTCAGCTGTTGCAGCCGATGACACCATACCGTATACATGTCTCGTGTCATCTTCGCTGCTTTTTGCAAGTTCTGTCCACTTTAACACATTAATTTCACCAATGGCATTCTTCCCATAGGCATTATATTGCTTTACCCCTCCATCCAATCCACGCAGAGCCCCCTTTCCTGTAACTTCAATATAGCCATTCACTGTTGCATTTGAGCTAGAATCAATTTTTGACCACGCATTGGCTGCAATATTATCCGCCCTCACACCAACGGTATATTTGTTGGAACGCACCACAATTCTACCTTCAACGCTACCCGACATAACATTCTCTTCTGCCAATGCATTGTGCCCGTTATGCGCCGAAATAATCCCATATGCTCTTGTCTCGTTCTTTGACCCCTCATCATGTTGCATGTTAATGGCTATTCTGCCACTAACAATACCTTTAATAGCATCCGTTGTCGTAGCATTGGAAAGATAGTGGTAATATGCGTTATAAGCATTTGCCCCCGAATCTCTAGTTTGCAAACCAATCCCAATCACAGTTGCATTGCTTGATTCATTCTTCTCACGAATTTCCATAATCGAATTCAATGTTGCCGATTTAACCACAGATCCAATGTGTGCTTCTGCGTTAAATGATGTCAATGCTGCATCAATTCCACGCAAATAAATTATATCAGTTGTTGTAGCCGTAGATGGTGTTGTATGAAAAATTCCAATCGTCGCATTTTCGATCACCTCAGTTTTTGCCCCTGTATCTTTTGTTGTTTTTAAATATCCATTACTGGCTTTACCTGTTCTACTATACAATCCACTAGCATTGCTGGTTCCAGAAAAATCATTCGTAGGTCCACTGGAGTTCGTCCCAATAGCAATGATTGCTGTATTCCGCATATTTCCATCTTCGGCATTGTTGCGCTCGTTCACATAATACCAACCATTAAAAGCGTTTGTTTGTGTCCAAACACCGAAAACAGACCCTTCATGATTATTACCGCTTTTATTCTGAATCATAATTCTTCCAACCGAATCTGATCCCCGATCATTGTACATGTTATAGCCTTCACCTTCAACCGAACGCACACCATACACACTGCCATTTCCAACATTATCAATATTGATCACAGCACCAGCGGGATCATCTGCATTGTTAGGATTACTCCTTATATTTCCTGTACAAGCATATGTCGTTTTAGATAATGCATCTTTATAACCATTTGCCGCACGCATACGGCCGTCCACCCCTATCACCGTTGTTGCATTACCCGCACCCCTATTGGTGATTGAAATCAAACCATTTGCCGACCCCCGTATTGTCCCCGTGTCATTTGCATCCGTCGCCGATGGATGCAACCCATCAATGTGAGACCTAACTGCTGATAATCCAATGAATACGTTATAAGCATATCCCCACCCATTTGCTGATCCATTTGAAACAACACCTGTAACTGCACCAGATCCTGTTCCTGTGTGTGTCAAATTAATGATACCCGTTGCAAATTGGCTGTTATCTCCTTCACCACCTCTTAAGACATTCGTCGCATAACATCCTCCCTGTACTCCTCGTAACACAGAATTATCTGTAGAGCCCGTTTTGCTTAATGTTATCTGACCACGTGAACTTTCCGTCGACTTATTCTTGCTATACAGATAAATGTTCATGCCAACTTCCGCAGCATAAACACCTATCACATTGCCGTTTGCAGGCATCGTTGTTTGTTGCCCAGACACGGTTGTATTTCGTTCTTTTTTGGTAATATTAATGGTTCCTGTTGTTCCTTTAATACCATTAAGTGCACGGATATTAATTCCCACAGAGGTTGAATAAATGCCGTAATCGTTTCCTCTCCCTTCATGAGTAATTTTGACTTTTCGTCCATTTGCTAATGTCACAGCATCCGATACATAAGCATTGTGTATTTGTTTCTTACTGGTATCGCGAATTCCATAAACATCTTGATAAACCGCTGATGTCAATGTGATTGCATTGTCCT
>JAZRDB010000002.1:0-38726 GCA_045660045.1 Alphaproteobacteria bacterium
TTTTTCCCTTATTTTTCATACATAACGGATAATGTAAACCGATTCGTCATCAACGAATCGTGCAATATGGTTAGTGATACTAAAAATAGAATATTTATACCGAAGACCTGGATAATTTTTTCAAATTAAAAATTAATTCCACGGCTGCCAAAAAAATCAGCAGATAGCCCAACAGCTCACCCGTTTCTTCAATCATACGACGAACTGCAAATACCGCTCTAGGATTATCGTCAATCATAACAGCGGCGATTAAAGGCCTATGTCCAATACACTGGGCGCAAGGAATTATCATGGCCATAGCACAAAACATCAAGGATACCGCCGGTGTCCGCAATAATTCTATAACTTGTTTTTTGAAAGACTTAAAGTGCCACAGACCGTGCACAACACTCAAAGTGGGAAACAAATAGCCAATACGCCAACTGAACACAGGTAAATGTGTATCAAACCACGCATCTTGTTCACGGCACAATCCCAATATACACAGTACTACAAGCCCCATTACTGCCATCCGCACCGATTTATTACAATACCATATAACCATGAACAAAACAGCTGTTGCAACTAAAAGAACACATTGAACATTTTCAACAAGACCGTTCTCATCAAAGGTATCTACACCTAAAACACGGGCCAATTTCCAAACGCCAACTGTTGTCAAAATAAGCATAGCAAAATACACACACATGCGCACAGCAATGCATATTGTTGTTTTTTCTGCCTGTGTTAGTTGTAACATCACTACCTCCTAGCCGGGTCAGTGTGCCATTTTTTTCGCATAATGTCAACGAAAAACATACATGTTTATGTCCAAATTATACAAAATCCCTGACTTATGAACAGGAAAAACTAGAAAACAATACTTTGCGAATGTAGTACAATAGCTTCTCGAACCAGATACAAGGGATTGATTACCATCATTCTAACAAATTCATCCTTACAACACATCAACGTGTGGATATATTGCAATATTGTCTTTTCGTTTAATGATAGCCTTTCTTTATAGAAATTTCCAACACACTATTGCCCAACACGTAATTAGGTTAACAAATGACAAAAACACAAGCAGACTTCCTATATCCTTTGCTGCTTTGGATAATTCATGTCGATCTGGAGAAATCCGATCAATGCACGTTTCTATTGCAGAATTTGTCAATTCGGCAAACAAGACAAAAATCAATGAAAATACAAGCCACAGATATTCTGAGCCAGAAACTGGCATAAAAAATGAAATACTCAACAGCAAAACACAAATCATTAGATCTTGACGAAATGCTTCCTCTTCACGAAGAACAAAAAGAAATCCATCCCAAGTATTTTTAAATGCCGATAAAATTCTTTTTATACCTGTATATTCATGTTTCATTGTCACTCCTTTTGATGTAAGCATCAAACACAACTATTGTTTACAATAAGAGATTAAATCGAGTGTCTGATTGTAAAGCTTGCTTTTTGTTTCCGTCACACCCAATACTGTGTGGAATAAATTATCATGTGAAGCTTTTTCAAATGATTTATGTTTGAGACACTCAAAATTTATTTGCGTACTCTTTAATGTTCTATCAGAAAACCACATAATAAATGGAACCTTTTTCTGTCCTTCAGGCGCTATTTTATAAGGCATTCCATGTAAGAACAATCCATTTTCCCCCAAACTTTCACCATGATCAGAAACATACATCATACTTGTCTCATAATGTTTATATGCTTTTAAAGAATGAATGATCTTTGAAATTATGTAATCAGTATATAATATGGTGTTATCATAGGCATTTACCAATTCTTCATTCGTACAATTTTGAAGGTTTTTCGTCTTACATGCAGGTTTGAAATGTTCAAACTCTTGTGGATACCTTTTGTAATAAGCCGGGCCATGAGATCCCATCGTATGCAAGACAATTACCGTGTTTTTAGTTATCTTTTTCAATGTTTCATCCAAATATGGTAATAACGCCTTATCGTGACAATAATCACCAAAACAATCTTTAGATTTATTTAATTTGACAATGTTATGGTATTCAACTCTATCACAGACACCTTTACATCCATCATCATTTTCAAACCAAACAATATCCCAACCTGCTTTTTTGACGATATCTAATAAGTTTTCCTCATATTGAGCATCATCTATATCAAAATTCGATCGATTCTTTGTCGAAAACATACATGGCACAGACAAAGCTGTGGCTGTTCCACATGACATGGCATCTGGTATCACAAGCAAATGATTCTCTTTTTTCAGCAAAGGATTTGTTTCCTTTTCATACCCATATAGAGAAAAATTCTTAGCACGAGCTGTTTCCCCTATCACTAAAACAAATACGTGAATACTTTTATTTGATGCATTGGACACAGGATTTTCATCCAAAATAACAAATTTTTTAGGAGATTTTATTGATTTACCAATATATTTTATTGTATTAATCATATAATTCAATGTATTATATTGTGACTTTATTTCACGATGATTACGTGCAAAGGGAATAACAAACTTACCAAAAAACAACACGTATACCCCCATTAGAATAATAGCAATACCAATCAGACAAAATCGTTTAATAAATTCCACTTTTAACGGAGCAAACTTGATCTTGGTTTTGCAGACCAAAATTGATGGAATGACGCCAAAAACAAATACACACAATATAAGGGGGAATGAAATCAATTCCATTCCTTCCCTCATATTTGTTTCAAAAACATTTTTCATCATATGGTAATTCAAATGGACACCCATTGTGAACATAATGTAATTGGTGCCACTGGAAACAAGTAACATCAAACAACTTAATATTTTTATAGTGTGCTTCACCAATATGACGTTTAATATTATATATATTGGCAAAGGTACCATAAAGCATAAGAAAAATAGGCATAAAAAATAACTGATATCGGACAACTCAAAATTCTCAAATAATGTCCGAAAAAAGGTCATATTTAAGACAACACCTAAATAAAGAGATAAAAAGAATATAAACTTTGTACTCGATACACTTAAATTACTTAATAATTTCATTTCATTATCTCTCAAAATAACTTATCTTTTAAAGTGGATATCAGCAATTTTAAAAATTTTTCTTATTAATGTCAATGAAAATCATACACGTTTATGTCCAATTACATAAAATCCTTGACTTTTGGACATAAAAAAACTAAAATGATGACACTTTGCGGATGTAGTACAATGGTAGTACAGCAGCTTCCCAAGCTGAATACGAGGGTTCGATTCCCTTCATCCGCTCCAATTATTCACCAATCAGATTTTCCACCAAACTATCGACCTCCGCTTCTTGCGCAGAAGTGAGAGCTGATTTCACACTGATAACGGGTTGAACTGCCTGTATATTCTTCATGGATTCCAACAAAGTTTGCATTTGCTTTGCGGCCATAGGAGCCCACGATCCGTTTTCCACCAAAGCAACCTTACGATTTTGCACACCATGAGCAATCATCTCACGCAACAAATATTCCATGGGCTCAAACAAATTACCATCGTGTGTTGTGGCCGCCAGCACCAAATACGAGGCGCGAAACACTTCGCCCAACACAAAATCTCGTCCTGTTTTGGATAAATCATATACCCGCACGGGCCATCCCTTTTCATCCAATTTTTCTGCGATCTTTTCTGCCACTCGAGCTGTATGTCCATACATGGATGCATAAGCCACTACAACGGCTTTTTCTTCTGGCTGATAAGTGGACCAATGCTGGTATTTATCTAACAAAAAGCCTAAATCTTTGCGCCAGACAAGCCCATGTAACGGGCAAATCATTTGAATATCTAATCCTGCGGCTTTTTTCAATACAGCCTGAACCGGCATGCCGTATTTGCCAACAATATTCGCGTAATAACGCCGCGCCTCGTCCAAATATCGCTCTTCAAAATTCACTTCATCTGCGAAAATGGCTCCATCCAATGTTCCAAAAGAGCCAAAGGCATCTGCCGAAAACAAAATCTTACTTGTCTGGTCATATGTCATCATCACTTCTGGCCAATGCACCATTGGCGCCATTATAAATTGCAAAGCATGATTTCCCGTTTGCAACACATCGCCTTCTTTTACAATCTGCGGAGAAATAGTAATATCTGCACCAAAGAACTGATGAACCATCATTTCCGTTTTCGCATTACACACAACCGTTGCTTCTGGATGTTTTTTCAACAGTGTGGCTAATGTGGCAGAATGATCTGGCTCCATATGTTGCACAACAACATAATCCAATTTACGACCATTTAACACGCCTTCTATGTTGTCAAAAAAAACATCCTCTACGGATGCATCTGCCGCATCCATTAAAACTGTCTTGGTATCCAAAATCAAATAGCTGTTATACGATACACCATTGGGCAATGAATAAATATTCTCAAACAATGCCAAACGACGATCGTCGGCCCCAACCCACACAATATCTTTACACACTTGTTTAGTGTTCATAATAATAACTCCTTGTTAAAAAATGTACCCTAGTGCGCCAGGAGCCATACTAGACAACGGATGAAATTCCACTTCTGGTTTTGTGGGGCGTCCTTTCACGGTATATTTCACACCAATCAAGCCACCACCTTCACCTTCACGGAACAACGCCCCAATCAAAGGAATTTTTCCCGGCAAACTGTTCACTGCATAAGCTGGGATCACATCCCCCTCTAAGTCAAGAGCATCCAAGTTAATTATTCCTTTAAATGTCACACCAATGTTTGAACTTGCCGCATATGCATCTGATAAACGGAATTCACCCTCGGGAACAAATTCAAATGGAATTTGAATCTCATCAAAAACAATATTTTTACCGCGAATAGCATCTACAATGCCTAAAATAGACACCGCTTGCAACAAAAAGCCTGTTTCATTTAATTCTGTTTCAAAAACTTTGATTTTTCCTTTGATTAAACCATTTGCATCTTGCTTTGAAATCATCCGCAAGCGCCCACCAGAAAAACGATCTGACGCGCCCAAATAAGACAACAGAGCACCCAAATCTTCAAATTCTCCAGAAAATACTTTTTTCTCTGGATTATAAACAATTACAAATGGATCCTTGGCAATGGCTTCTGCTTGGAAATATTTCCAAATATTATTTTTACGTTCACCATTTAAAATCACTTTTTCCATTGGTTTTTCTGTATTTAAAATAAGCTTATTTAAAGTGCTTTCAAACTTAATATTCGGCGGCAAAACAGTATGTTGTTTTTCTTCATCCGTTTCTTTTTGTAAAATAGGCATATTTTTTAATTCAGATAAATTCCAACTTTCACCCTTAATAAATAAGGACAAGGTATCTTCTTTTTGTTCTATTTTCCCCACGAAGGAATTTTTAGGCATCATAACTTCATCCAACGCCAAAGACCACTCTTTACCCCAAGCCACATTCCCTTTTAAAATCATATCATCTGTTTTTACTTTACCATTCAAATCAAAGGCACCTGCACCCGCTGTAAAATCACCCTTTGCCTTCTTTAAATCTAATTTTAACAATGCCGAATCACCCTTTTCCTTTGTCACGGAAAAGGCGTGCAAAATTGTTTTAGCATCCTTTAAATCAAGTTCCGCTGTTCCTTGCCACATGCGATCCGGAGCCTCACGTTTTAAAGCCACTTTAACGGGCACAACACCCGACACATACCCTTCCACATCAGGAATCAAATCATTTAATGTTGCGGCATTGATAATGCCTTCCACAGTATATGTTGCCGTTGTACCTTTACGCGGAGTAAAATCCTCGGTCCAAACAAAAGACAACGGCTGCTCCTTAAAGCCCACAGCCCCCGACAATTTCAATCCCTTATTATCTACAAAGAAATCCGCTTTCCCATTTTTTAATTCAATCTTTGGATCATCCAAAACAACGCTGATATCTTTACCTTTTGCCGTCACATCCACTTTTAATTCATTGACCAAGCGATTCTCAACAAGCGGAAAATTCAAATGAACACGCGTTTCGGCATTTCCTTGAATTTTATTCCAATCAAACTTGACTCCACTCAATAATTTCAAAGGTTTTTTATCAATTGCCAAAAGCATTTCAGAAATGGGGCCATCCAGATCCAAAATGATATCTAAATATGTTGGATCCGCATCTAATGGTGCAAACAATAACTTAGCATTCATGACATTCACGTTTCCCGCATGCCCTTTGTCCGCAATAATTTCAACTTTATTGGGGTAGAGCAAGACCTGCGCAGACGCATTTTCAATGGCAGGCATTTTGGGCAAATAATCCACCAATGCACCTTCCACACGCACATCACCAAACACATCTGTCATCTCTGAACCCGTAAAGGTCAATTTAAAATCTGCCTCACTGACCTGACCTTTGCTTAAATGACTTTCAACCCATTCGTGCGCATTTGTCCCCTGCTCTTTCGGCCATACTTTAGGTACGTCTGCCATTGGTACATCTTTCACCTTGGCCGTCAAAATTGTTTGTAAATCATTTACATTATAATTTCGAATAAATTCAGAAAGGCCCTTCACAACAACTTCTAAATCAGCCGTTGTTCCACCTTTTAGTGCAGCGTTAGATTCTGCAATTTTAAGTGTTTTAAATCCTGCTGAAACTGCCCCATTAATTTCGGCAGACTTTATATCATATGTTCCCGCAATCGGGCTCGGTAACGTTAAGACACCTTCGGATAACATTTTGACTTGGAATTTTAACTTTTCTAAACATTCCGATATATGTTTATATTTTTTGCGCAAATTAAAATCAGAGGCAACAGAAATGGAAACAGGAAAATCCACCCCCCCAAGCAACGACCAAAAACGACCAAACCACGACACGTAAAGCGGCGTAATACCCGCTTCTAATTTAAGAGTTTTTGTAATCCGACCATACGTCGCATGCATTTTGACATCCGTCAAATGATCCGCCAATTGTGCGACGGCTTTAAAATTCGCCACATGGCGCAAACCACCATAACGCCTGTGTACCTGCAACTCGAATTGCGGCACGCTGATCTTTTGTTTTAACGCCAAATCCTCCACAATCAGCACGCCGTCTGTAACCGCAACATCATAAAAAGAAAGAGCATGTCTCAACATCTTTTTAATCAGTCTTTGATTAATTGTATGTTCTTGACTATTTTCAGCTGGTTTTTCATTAGGGTCAGCTTGTAAACGCCAACGTCCCTCCGTATCAATAACCAAATGAATATCAGGTTTTTCCACTGTTAACTTGTTGGGCATATAATTCAACGTGATAATATGCCAAAAACCATAGGATAAATTCACGACAGGCAAATCAATTGCAACAGTTTTGTCAGGACGAATCAATTGCAATCCTCGCATATCTAAATGGAATAATCCATCTTCCTTGAAACCTGCGCTCAATTCAGCATTATCCACACTTAAACGATATTCTGAATTTTTTGGCAACAGATGTCTTTCCAATGTAGGCAGCATAAACTTTGCGTCCATTGGCTCGGTATATAATTTCCAAAAGGCAATCGAAAAAACAACCAAGAAAAAAGCAATGAAGGCTTCAAAAAAACGATAAAGCCATACAGTTGTTTTTTTAGAAAAATGCCATATGCCCTTTTTCACAATATAGCGCCCCCTTCAATAAGAATAGCTAGTATCATCCAACAAATCAAGCCCGAAACGACAGGAATGAACACCCAAGAGGCTATCACTTTTATCAAAGATGACCAATGGATTCCCGCATGACCCTTTGCAAGACCAATCCCCACAATATTGCCGACCAAAACGCTTGAGATTGGAATGGGAACCAACGGAAATGTTGGCAAATGACAAGACGTTAAGAACGCTTCCAAACCCGCGCCAGAAAAACAATATAACGTTAACCCACACGTTAACACCACCACCAAAGCCTCCATCGGCGACAATGGATATAGACCAGAGCTGACCGTTTCAATCACACGTTTATCGGCCATTAAAGCGCCCAAAGCAATTGCCAAACCAACCCCAATAATGACTACAAATGGATTCAAATTTGCCACACTTAAATAGGGGCCCGCAATCGCTGGCATATTGTTCGCACCCAAAAAATATGCCGAACAAACACCACTTACAACAAGCAGCATGCGAACCACACTGTCTCTATATAACAATGGAATTTTCACCCTTTGCAACAAAGCACGCATTCCGTAAAATCCCAATATAGCCAACAATGCCGCTACCACAGGACAATAAAACCAAGCGACAACCATTTCTTTAATAACATGCCAATTGTTGCTTTTTTCAAAAAAGATATTCCAACCAACAAATGCACCAACAGAACTTTGAACGATGGATACAGGAATTCCAAAACGTCCCGCAAATAAAATAGTCAAAGCAATGGCGACACTGATTAAAAACGCACCAAATGCCGAAGGAATGTCCGCCAATTTCAAAACGGCGTTCGTTGTTTCAGCACTGGACAAGAGCGCTCCCAACAAAATAAATATACCCGCCAAAATGGCTGCTGTTCGAAAAACAACCATGCGAGTACCGATGGCGGCACCAAAGACGTTGCTTAAATTATTGCGTCCAAAGCTCCATCCCAAAAACAAACCACCAAGTAAAAATAAATACATCATAGCGCGTGTTTCACCGAGACGATTTTTAATTTATCAGCAGCATCTTCTGCCAAATCTGAAATTTTTTCCAATGTAGCCACAAATTCTCTGAGTTGTAATTGACGAGCCAGTGGCATTTTCTTTCTAAAGATATTTTCCTTCACATCCATGGCCAACTCATCCACAGAATGTTCTGCAAAATAACATCCTTGCACTTCTTCTTCCACATTAACTTGACCATCAAAAAATGCTTTCACTCCTGTCACCAAAATACCCACACAGTTTTGAGTAACCTGAGCCAATTTTAAAACATCTTTAAATAAATCTCCTGGCACTTTGACTTTTTCAACAGACCACATTAACACGACGTGTTCATATTGATTAATCACATGATCGCACGCTTCCATTAAATCTAATATATCCGACCGCATGCCAGGCAAGATCATTTGACGATACAAGGCATATTCAATTTCCCGACGCAATTGATCATTTTCAGATTCAAGTGATTGAATTTTCTTTTTAAGCTTTATAAAATCAGGATTTGCTTGTTTTTTCAAGAATACTTCCGTGGCCTGACAAAATACCACAGCCGCCTCTGTGATATTCATCAAAAATGTTTTGAACTTCACATCCAGCACCTGTGCCCGTTTAAAAAATGATATTTTTTCCCTCATTTACCCCTCCTTTTTCTTGGCAAGTCCCGCCAGACTCGCGCGCATAAAATCATCTAAATCACCATCCAAAACACCAGACGTATCGGATGTTTCATAACCCGTACGCAAGTCCTTGACCATCTGATAAGGCTGCAACACATAAGATCTGATTTGATTTCCCCAGCCGTTATCTCCCTTTTGCGCTTCAATAGCCCCTTGTGCCACACGACGCTTTTGTAACTCTAATTCATACAAACGCGCACGCAACATCCGCCACGCTTCATCGCGATTTGCAAATTGACTACGCTGCGTTTGACAAGCGGCCACAATACCCGTTGGAATATGGGTAATTCTGACAGCGCTTTCCGTTTTATTCACATGTTGACCACCCGCGCCACTGGACCGATAGACATCAATTCGGCAATCGGCTGGGTTGATATCAATTTTAACACTTTCATCCACAACAGGATATACCCATACCGAGCAAAAACTTGTATGCCGTCTGGCATTCGCATCAAACGGGGAAATACGCACCAACCGATGCACTCCCGATTCGAATTTCAACCATCCATAAGCATTCGGTCCACTCACCTTTAAAGTGGCAGATTTAATACCGGCTTCCTCACCATCCGATAATTCCATGATTTCGGTTTTATAGCCATCTTTTTCCGCCCAATGTTCATACATGCGCAAAATCATACTGGCCCAATCTTGCGCCTCTGTACCACCCGCACCCGAGTGAATTTCCAAGAAGGCATCATTGCTATCTCCCTCTTGACACAACAAAGATTCCAATTCAAACTTATCCATTTCGGTTTCCAAAGCGGCAAAACCTTTTTCAGCATCGGCAAGCAAGTTTTCATCACCTTCGGCTTCGGCCAATTCAATCATATCATAACCATCCGAAACAGAGGATTCTAAATCTGAAATTTTTTGTATTTGGTTGGCAAGTCCTGTACGCTCACTCATCAACTTTTGTGCCCGTTCCGCATCATCCCATAAATTCGGATCAGAAGTTAAAGAATCAAGTTCTTTTAATCTAGCATGGGCTTTATCCCAGTCAAAGACGCTCCTTGACAAGTGATAACACATTGTCGAATTTTTCTTTTAACGCAATCATTTCCGCTTTCATAATCTACTCCTTAGAAAATACCGCCTAAATCTGGCACAGAATCATCTTCCGAATGTAATGTAATATCTTTACCAAGCACTTTTTCTGGCTTCGTTAAATCTGTATCCAAACGGAAAGCTTCCATAATCACATTTGTATCGCCCGCTTTGGCCGGCTTACCAGTCGTAGCATTCACACGAACTAACTTCACGCTGTCAGGCACACGGAACGGCACATCTGGTTTATTTGCCAACGCCATCTTCATAAAGTCACGGAAAATCGGAGCAGCCACACCACCACCCGTATCATGTGGTCCCAATGGTTCAGGATTGTCTTTACCAACCCAAACACCAACAACCAAGTCTGGTGAAAACCCAATAAACCAAGCATCAATATTATCATTACTTGTCCCAGATTTACCACCTAAATTACGTTTTAATGGACGCACAACCGAACCCGTACCACGCAAAATCACACCCGTCAAGATGTTGACCATTTGATAAGCACTTGCTGGATCTTGAATCTGTTCACGGTTGTCTGGAATAATAGGTTGATCATCCGCCGAAGCATTTTCACCAATGCAATTATCACATTCACGTTCATCCGCTTTATAAATTGTTTTGCCATTTCTATCTTGGATACGATCAATGAAAATCGGGGTAATCTTTTTACCACCATTTACCAACATGCCATAAGCCGTTGTCAAACGCAAAAGTGTTGTTTCGCTGGCTCCCAAAGCGGTTGCCAAATTGCGCTCCATCTTGTCGGAAATGTTAAATTTTTTGCCATATTCCAATACCTTTTTCATGCCGATGGCTTGCGCCAAACGAATCGTCATCAAGTTTCTTGATTTTTCAATACCCACACGCAACGTCGTTGGACCATAAAATTGTTTAGAATAGTTCTCTGGTTTCCATTTTGAACCATCTACATTTTGCATCACAATTGGTGCATCCAAAATAATGCTGGATGGTGTATAACCAGAATCGAGCGCCGCTGTATAAACAAATGGTTTAAAGGAGGAACCTGGCTGACGATATGCCTGCACCGCACGATTGAATTGGTTGCGTTCAAAAGCAAAACCACCCTGCATGGCCAACACACGTCCTGTATGAGGATCAATGGCCACCAACGCCCCTTCGGCCATCGGAATTTGTTGCAACGTATAAACACCATCCTTATTTCGACGTGTTAAAATAATGTCGCCCACATTTAAAACGTCAGATGCCTTTTTCACTTCTGTCACAGAAATACGCCCATTTTCAAGCGCTTTCTTTGCCCATGTCATTTCGGAAAGCGGAATAAACACTTCTGATCCATCCAATAAATAAATACCAGCTTTTGTATCTGTTACACTTTCTACAAGAGCATATTCCCAATCTTTCGGAGCATATTCTTTTTCATATTTTTTCAATTCTTCTCGGCCATTTGCATCCACATGTGCCACTGGACCACGCCAACCATGTTTGCGGTCATGAGCAATTAAACCATCTTGCAATGCTTGAACCGCATAATTTTGTAAATTTGGATCCAAACCCGTGCGAATTGAAAGCCCTCCCAAATAAATGGAATTTTCACCCATTTTGTTGACAACAAAGCGCCGCACTTCTTCTGCATAATATTGCCCATCTTTTGTTAATTTCTTGGTACGACGATTTAATTTAATAGGCTCCTCGGAAGCAGCTTTTGCCTCTTCTTCTGTGATACATCCATTGGCTAACATTTGATCCAAAACATAATCCCGTCTTTCTTTTGCTGCTTCTGGATGACGTTCTGGATGGTAATTATTAGGTGCCTTTGGAAGTGCTGCCAAATAAGCCATCTCACCCAGTGTCAATTCATTCATTGATTTATCAAAATAATTCAACGCGGCACTGGCCACCCCATAAGATCCCAAGCCCAAATAAATTTCATTCATATACAGTTCCAAAATATGATCTTTGGAAAATGTTTTTTCAATTTTACGCGCCAACAAAGCCTCTTTAATCTTACGGGCCAACGTCCTGTCTGATGTCAACAAAAAGTTCTTGGCTACTTGCTGTGTAATGGTGGAAGCACCCACAGGACGACGATTTTTACCAAGGTTTTGCACGTTTACAAAAACTGCACGCAACAAACCGGTTAAATCAATACCTCCGTGTTCATAAAAGGTTTTATCTTCCGCCGATAAAAATGCTTGTTTCAAACGCGCAGGTATCTTATCCACCGGCACAAAAGTTCGTTTTTCTGTGGCATATTCCATCAACAACGATCCATCGTTTGCATATAAACGCGTTGTGATGGGTGGTTCATAATTTTCTAATTGACGATAATCTGGCAATCCAATGGAATAATGCAATACGACTAAAAACGCCAGCACAGCAATGGCCAACGAACCAAAGAAAAACAGGCTTACAAGCGTTGATAAAAATCGCATTCATTTTCCTTTCAAAAAGTGGATATTATTTTACTCGTTTTTCGCAAAAAATTCAAGTCTTTCCGTTCATTTTTCAAAGCCCCAAAGAACTTGGGGCTTTCGATTTTACATTGTTGGTCTTAAAATTTGAACATTTAACTTAGCTCGTTCTTCAGCCAGTACTTGCTGCAACTTAGTTTCCATCACAGCTCTTTCAATGTCATCCCGCACTTCCTCAAAGGCTGGAGGATTTGCTAAACGTTTATCTTCCACCAACACAACATGCCATCCAAATGGTGTTTTGATTGGAGCAGACAATTGACCTTTTTTCATATCAAAAACAGCATCTCCAAATTCGGGAATCATCATTGCTTTTGTGAAGTAACCCAAATCTCCGCCTTCTGTATTTTCATCCAACGATTTTTTATCAGCCAATTCTGCAAAGTCAGCACCCGCCTTCAATTGCACAAGCAAATCCCGCGCCTCTTTTTCTGTTTTGACCAAGATATGACGTGCATGAATTTCTTCTTCTCGACGGAAATTCTTTACTTCTCGATTATAAACTTCAAGCAATTCTTCTTCCGTTGTATGAGATTTTAACAATTCATCCAGATAGGTTTGTCCCACAATTTGTTCGCGAGCCATACGCAATTGCTTTTTAATTTCTGGGCGATCCAAAACACCGGCCTTCTTGGCTCCCTGCATCACAACCTTGTTGTTGATCAACATTTCAAGCAAGTTTGGATAAATTTGTTCAAATGGTAACTCCGCCAGTTGCGGCATATCATTAACCATCTCTCTGATCTCAGCCATTTCAATAGCTTCACCATCCACAACGGCCACTGCGTCCAAGACAACTTCTTTTCTCGGGCGACGTAATTTTTCCAATAAACGTTGTTGCTGCGCACGTTCTGAGTAATCCCATTCATCACAAACAATACGCACACGATAGCAAAAATATGCCCAAATTCCAGCGTTCACCGTTATCAAAATCAAAATCAACACAATTCTCAACGTCCAGGAAACAACACCTCTGTGGGTAGCTGTATTTGTTTTTTCCTGCTCTTTTATAGATTTGGATGTTTTCTTTGCAATCTTATCAGACATATTTCCCCCCTTTTTTTCTCAACCAATTTTGTATTTTAATTATTTTTTTACAAAAATCAATCTTTTTTTTGTTCGTGAATCATCGCACTTAATTCGTTCAAAATTGTCATGGCTAATGACGGATGCAACGCCATCATCCGATACAACTTCTCTCTCTCTGTTTTCAAAACAACGGATTCCTGTTTGGCAATCACTGATTTTCCTGCTGGAGCAATCCAAAACACACTTTCCAATCCCACGCATGCATGAGCTGATATAGTTTTTTTACCATCCTTTTGTTTTTCTTCCAATGATCCTGATAACAAAAAATATACATCCCGATTTTGTTCATTTTCGAGAATCAATTCAGTCCCTTTTTTGATGGTTTGTTCTTCAGATACCGCCATTAAATCCGATAATGCCATATTAGATACCGTTTTAAACAAAGGCATTTGTTTTAAAGATAATACTTTCTCAATGGTGATCAACATGTTTGTCCTCCAGTAACATTTCAAAATTTTGTTTTAATAAATATTGGGTTGGTACCCCAAGCACCATTTCTTCAGCTCTTTTTTTGTTTTTTTCCAATTTTCCCAAAGCTGCTAAAGCTGCCTCCAATACAATCCAATCTTTTGCCTTCAAGCCTTCCTGCACAGCAACCAAACCAGCCGGGTCATTCAAATCACGCCAACCACATAAGGCTAATGCTTGTAACCATGCATTTGTCCAACTGAAAGGATTTAAAATAAAGCGATTTAAGAACACACCAACAGGCATTTCGACAATTCCTTCTGGTGGTTCTTTAATGGTTGGATATAACAAAATAGCACGCATTTTTTCATATAACCTTTTATGCAACACATCCTGCAAACAACTGACGGCACCAGCATATGCATTCAAATCATTTCCTTTTAATGTATCCACAGCCGTTGTTGCCAGAGATGTATTGATATAAAGTGCGACCTGATCCAATATTAATAATCTTGTGCGCAACAATTCTTCCTGAATCGCCTCTTGAAACAATGCTTTTACCTTGATCAACTTTTCATTTTCAAGATTTTCTGTCTGAATCAGCATTTCATTTATTTCATACCATTCTGACACTGTTTTTTGTATTGCCTTACGCAACACTTTTTTACGATCTTCATGCACCCACACAATTTCCGAATCGCCCAAACTTTCAACGATAGCACGCCGCAACAAACGATTTGCGCCAAACAAAGAACGCAGTAAAATCTGTTTCCCTTCTCCACTTGGCAAACGCCCAAGGAACAAGATCAATTCTTTTTGTCGATTCAATGGAGCCGATTCGCTTAGGATCATTTTTTCAATTGATGGAAATGCTCGCTTACCATACTGGCTTAATGTCTCTAAAACAGGATCCCGCCACCGCATCTCATCTAACATCGGTAATAACCGATTTAACAAAGCCAAAGATTGTACTTTTCCAGCTGCAATCAAAGCTGCTTTAACCACAGCGATATCTGTTTTATTCAATAATCTGCCTATCGATTCGGTCCAATCTTGTCTTGGATGAGTCTGCATAATGGATAACGCTATCAAATTGTCTTTTTCCTTTGGAGAATTCGCCATTTTTATGACATCATTGACTATTTTTTCAATCCATATTCCTCGACCCGACAAAAAGCCCATACCAACCCCTAAACGCCATTTGGGATCATCGACATACTCTTTATACTTCGTCCAAGTTACATTTCCCTGACTTTCCAAAGAATCAGTAATCAATAAGGCCAAAGCCATGTTTCGAACTTCTTCACAAGAATCTGTTTTCATTAATTCAGAAACTTGCCGTTTTTCTTTTAAAGTGAGTCCCAACTTTTTCATTTTATTCAGCACAAACAACCGGACTGAAACGGCGGGATGAGTCAACATTTGAACTAATAATTTTCTATATTCCCCCGTATATCCTTCTTCCAAAACATTTAAAAAATAAATCACTTCCGCAGCATTTGTTTTGCTTAAACCTTGACGAATCATTTGTTTTAATGGAGGATATGCCAACAACATAGGACCACCACGCCATACTCTTAACGCACACATTTTGACCAATTGACGACCATATAAATGAGCAGACAAAGCAAACAACACAGCCAAAACAACCATGCCACAAATCAAAATCCACCCCATTACCGACCATGGGGCTGTCAACAACAGTGCACCCAATAAAATATAAGCACATGGGCGCATCATAAGCCACCGCATTTTTTTAAGGCGCACACCTTTACCAACCGCTAATGGACGCGGCAATAACGATAAATATCTTGATATATAAAAATGACTTGTAACAAAAAAGATAATTGCCCCAAGATACACGAGCTCACTTATATGCAAAATCGCTCCAAGTCCACAGATGCCAGCAGAAACAGCACACAAAGCCAAACCTGCTTGCATCGTGTACAAAAATCTGGCATGAGCTAAAAAGATCAAAACTGACAGTGTACACAATGCAAAAATCATATAAATACGACTGAGAACTTCAACGGGATTTCCCACTGTTTCCACAATGCTTGCATACACTTGGAATTCTGTTAATGCATGCAAAAATGTCCAACAAAAACTGATTGCCAAAATGGTATCAACAATCACTTTTTCGGCCTGGTCTTGAACCCCGCCAATTTTTTGAATAAAAGTTTCCTTAGGAATAGGATTTAACCATCCTAAAATCTTGAATAATACGACACATCCAGATAATCCCACAATTGCAAAATTGACAATTTCAACGGGTGCAATATTGCTTGTCAGCAATGCCCCCACACCAATACCAATTGTCTCAAAACAAAAGATACCCAAAAACTTTAAAGATGACATTGTCAATTTGACATAGCGTTCAACAAGCGCCCAAAAAACAATATTCATCAAAAAAATCGTGCCATATTTTGTCACAAACATTAAATCTACTGCATATACACTGTTTGTTGCACAAAACCATCCAAATAATCCCCACCACAAAAGCACCACAATACACGCCGTTCTAGATGCCCCATAGCCGCGTCGACGTTCCAATCGCAAGGCAACAGATCCTGCTATGGCCAAAATAAAGGACGTCAACAAGTAATTGAATCCAATGGATGCAATTTCTTGATTACTTAACAAAATCGTTGTTGTTCCGATATCCAATCCTGTCGTGCTGGCAGACATCACAAATGCCGTTATACACAGCACAATAAGACGCCGAATATCGCGCCATTGGAGTCGTTTCAATCTTGCCCATAAATGCAATAGCCTTTTCATTTTTCCCCCAATAACGAGGCCACATAATCTTCAGCCGAAAAAGCGTTTAAATCCTCAACACCCTCGCCCACACCAATGGCATACACGGGTAATTTTTCTTGTGTTAAAGCCACCAAAATACCACCTTTTGCTGTTCCATCCAACTTTGTCATGACTAGCCCCGTCACGCCACACATTTCTTTAAAAGCTTTCACTTGCGACAAAGCATTTTGACCAACAGTTGCATCCAAAACTAAGATTGTTTCTTGTGGCATATTTTCATCCACTTTATGGATTACACGCACAATTTTTTTCAGCTCTTCCATCAAATCTGATCTGTTTTGCAAACGACCCGCTGTATCCACAAAAACGATATCTGTTCCTTTTGTTTTTGCCGCTTGGATTGCGTCATAAATAAGACCAGCCGCATCACACCCCGGATCCCCAGAATAAAAGTCAGCCCCCACTTTGTCGGCCCATTTTTTCAGCTGTTCCACGGCCCCTGCACGGAAAGTATCACCCGCCACACAAGCCACAGATTTTCCTTCATCCTTATATTTTGCCGCCAATTTCCCAATTGTTGTTGTCTTGCCCGCACCATTCACACCAATCATCAAAATCACTACTGGCTTAGTCTTTGGCAAAGCAAGCGTCTTCGCAATGGGTTGAATTTTTTTAACAAGCTCACGTTTCAAAATTGCTTGCATTTCCTCAGGTGTCTTTGGCTTTTCATTTTTGATCAATGTCACCAATTCGTCGGCCACCTCTATCCCCATGTCCGACAAGATCAACATTTCTTCCAGCTCATCTGTATCCATGGATTTGAAAGACAAAACCGTGGCTGTTTTTTTAAGGCCCTGTTTTAATTTATCCAACCAACGCATTATCTTTCACTCCTTTAATTTTGATAGAGACAATCTTACCTGCGGGATATTTGTTGTTCAGTATAACATGTAAATAATTTTCTGTCCAGCCCATACCATCCGATTCCACTAAAACTTTAACCTTTTGGCCAATCATTTTTTGCAATAATTCGTCATGCATTTTGTCACCCAAAGCACGCAATTCAGCCGCTCGCGCTTTGCGTTCTGAAACCGGAACTTGACTCATCTTAGCCGCAGGTGTCCCCGGCCTTTCGGAATATGGAAAAACATGCAAATGTGTTAAACAAGCTTCCTTTACAAGTTTCAACGTGTTTTCAAATTGCTCTTTTGTCTCCGTTGGAAACCCTGTAATAAAATCCGCCCCAAATACAGCATCAGGTCGCACCGCACGAATTTTTTGACACAATGCGATCACATCTTCGCGCAAATGACGACGGCCCATCCGTTTTAAAACCAAGTTATCACCTGCTTGAATAGACAAATGAAAATGAGGCATCACTTGTGGATAACCTTTCACTAATTCCACAAAATCATCTTTCAGCGCAGCGGGATCCAACGATCCATAACGCAAACGCTTGATTTGGGGCACTTCATCCAAAATTCGTTTGGTAATTTTAACTAATCCATCGGGATAGGAAGCCACATCTGCACCCGTTAAAACAATTTCTTCAAAGCCAGATTTTGCAAAGGCTTTGGCTTGCTCAACAACTTGATCGGGGGGCAATCCCTTGTTATGACCACGCGCAAAACGGACCACACAAAAAGTACATTTATGATCACATCCTTGCTGAATTTGCAAAAACGCTCGATTACGGCCTTCAAAATCATGAACAATCGGTAATTCAAAATCCTGTTCTATATCTCCCACAACTTGCTTTTGTGTATTATGTAAAATTTTGGCATTCAATTTTTCATGATTACCCAACACCCGATCCACCTCAGGCATTTCAGCATATTTTTCCGGATTTAATTGTGCAGCGCATCCCACTACAATAATTGTGGCTTTTGGATTTTCGCGTTTCAATTTGCGAATCGTTTGACGACATTGACGTTCCGCTTCGCCCGTCACGGCACAGGTATTCACCACAATCACATTGTCTGGAATATCTTTACCCAATCGCGCCATTACAGCCGATTCAAATGTATTCATCCGACAACCAAAAGTCACTATTTTCATGGGGTCGGATTATAGCATATTTTGAAATAAAAAGCAATTTCTTGCCTTATATCATTTTTTTTGCTAAACTACACCACATGAAAAAATTAAAGTCGATTTTAACTTCGCGATGGGCGTTATTTGTTTATGGCTTGGCCAGTTGTTTGGCCTTTGCTCCTTATTTTATCTTTCCGATTTTATGGTTTTCTTTTGCCTTGTTAGCCGATAAAAACAACAACGCAAATCGTAAAGCGTCTTTTTTAAACACATTTTGTTTCGGCGCTGGTTTAGGTGTAACTGGCATGAATTGGTTGGCCCATGCCATGTTGCTGGGTGACGGATATTACGCTTGGTTGGTTCCATTCATTTGGATTGGATTTGGCCTTTTCTTTGGACTTTATTATGGCATAACGGGGTGGTTAGCCAGTTTTGCAAAACCCGGCGTTCCCCGTTGGTTTGCTTTTGCGGGATGGTTTTGTGTCATTGAATGGGTGCGTGGATGGGCTTTTTCTGGCTTTCCATGGAATGTCGTCGGAAACATCTGGAATGGCTATTTACCAATTTTACAGGTTGTCAACATTGTTGGCGTTTATGGCTTGGGTTTGTTTACAGTTTTATTATTTACAACTCCCAATTTTGGTCGCAAATTAAAGCCATCTCTTTTTGCTTTATTGGCGCTTGCTGGTGTTTATGCCTTGGGATCATGGCGTTTATATGATGCGCCAAAGGACACCGTTTGGGGTGTAAAGCTGCGCGTGGTTCAACCCAATGTACCCTGCACACTCAAATGGGATCCGCGTGAAGCTCAAAATAACATTAATAAGATGATTCATATTTCCAAAGAAAACAACGCCGATATCACGCACGTGATTTGGCCTGAATCTGCTGTTTCTTTTTTAATCAATCTGAATGAACGCGCACGTTTGCAGTTGATGGCTGCCATCCGTCAAGGGGCGGTTTTAATTACGGGAGCAATGCGCGGTGTCAATGAAGCGGATAAATCCGTTGCTAACAGTTTAGTTGTTTTGGACGATTTATCCGAGATTAAAGCCGTTTATGACAAAGCTCATTTAGTTCCGTTTGGCGAATATACACCTTTGCGTGGTATTTTGCCGCTTGAAAAATTTGTGCCATTTGACTCGGATATTGTTGCCGGCCCTGGTCCCAAAACGATCCGTGTTGAAAAAGCGCCCGTCGCAGGCCCTTTGGTTTGCTATGAAGCCATTTTTTCTGGTGAAGTTGTTGATAAAAAGCATCGCCCTCAATGGATGATCAATGTCACAAACGATGGGTGGTATGGGTTGTCTGCTGGGCCACATCATCACTTTGCCATGGCACAAACACGAGCGGTTGAAGAAGGATTACCCCTTATTCGTTCGGCCAATACCGGTATCAGCGGCGTCATTGATCCTTATGGTCGAATTTGGGGCAGTTTAGGCTTAGAAGACACTGGTGTTGTAGATTCCCCATTGCCTCGCGCAATTGCACCAACACCATTTTCTGAATATGGAAATGTCATCCCGATGATATTGGCTGGATTATGCCTTTTATTGTCCTTTCGTCGCAAAAAAAGTGCTTGACATAGAACCAAAAAAAGATTATAATGCCGGCAAGTTTGATTTAAAGAAAGGAAAAACCATGAAAGTTCGTTGTTCATTAAAATCTGCCAGAGCACGCGATAAAGACTGCAAGGTCGTGAAACGCAAAAACAGCAAAGGTAAGACACGCGTTTACGTAATTAACAAGAAAAAGCCAAAGATGAAGGCTCGCCAAGGTTAATTACCTTACAAGTTTTCTTAACTCCTGTAAGAAAAAAACTCCCCGATTTTTCGGGGAGTTTACATATTTTTTATTGACGCCACTAACAAAAAAGTATATGCTGAGTTCATGAAAGAAAATTTGGAACAAATTGCCGAAAGAGATTTACATTTGACGGGGGCTAAAAAAGCTCGTTTTGTCCGTGAGGCCGAAGCGTTACGTTCTAATTTAGCTTTGCGGCAAAAACAAAAGAAAGAGAGAAGCAAAAAATGTATGCATTCAAAATAAAGGGCGGAAAAACTTTACATGGAACAACGGAAATTAAAGGCGCTAAAAATGCCACCCTTCCTCTTTTAATCTGCACTCTTTTAACAAAAGAAACATTGACAATTCATAATGTTTCCCAGTTAAGCGACATTAAAATTTTAATCGAATTGTTGCGAGGCATGGGGTCCGAGATTGTTGTGGACGGAGATACGATTCATTTAACAACCGCAGAAATCACAAGCACAGATGCCCCCTATGAATTGCTCAGCAAAATGCGCGCGGCCTTTTGGGTGATTGGGCCATTATTGGGACGGATGCACAAGGCTCACGTTTCTTTGCCCGGTGGATGCGCTATTGGGGCCAGAAAATTGGATATTTATTTCACTGCTTTAGAAGCAATGGGTGCCAAACTTGATGTTGATGGCGGTTATGTATCAGCCAGCGGCGAATTGCATGGAGCTGAGATTTTTCCACACCGCATCACTGTTGGAGGGACAATTACAACATTAATGGCTGCTGTTTTGGCCAACGGCACAACGATTATTCACAATGCTGCCATGGAACCAGAAGTCGTGGATGTGGAAAATATGTTGGTTAAAATGGGCGCTAAAATCAAAGGAATTGGAACGAACACCCTCACTATTGAAGGGGTTGAAGAATTAAAAGGCACAGAATGGTATCCCGTTCCCGACCGTATTGAAACCGCCACATTTGCAACGGCGACCGCTCTTACCCAAGGGGATATTTTCTTAAAGGGTGCCAGATTAGATTTAATGGGAAACACTGCCAACGTTTTACGCCACAACGGTGTCGTTTTCACGCAACAAGAAGAGGGGCTGCACGTGGATGCGACAAAGGCTGTTTTATCGGGGCAAACAATTCAAACCGCCGAATATCCAGGGCTTGCCACGGATGATCAACCCTGTTTGACTGCTATGTCCTGTTTGGCCAATGGTGATACTTTAATTACAGACGCCATTTTTGACAACCGTTTTATGCATGTACCCGAGCTACAACGCATGGGCGCCCACATAGAGGTCATCAACAATCAATCCATCTTGGTACATGGCGTAGATCATTTAACAGGCGCCACAGTAACTGCTTCTGATTTACGTGGCGGCGCCGCCTTGATTTTGGCGGGATTGGTTGCCAAAGGAGAAACCACTGTTCAACGTGTTTACCATGTGGATCGAGGCTATTATAAGATGGAAGAAAAATTAAAAGCTCTCGGTGCCGGCATCGAACGGATCTGGCGGGACTATCCCTAAGTCCATACAATCCTCTCATTTACTTGACTTTTTTTACAAACTGTGATATAATTATTCCAATCTTTTTTTAAGGAGAACAAAATGGAAGTTCAAAACAAAATCGTTTTGACTGGCGTAAAGCCAACAGGAACCTTGCACATTGGAAATTATGTAGGGGCTATAAAGCCTGCCATTCAGTTAGGACATGAAGTTGTGGCTAATGGTGGTAAATATGTTATGTTTATTGCCGACTATCATGCTGTTAATTATTTAAAAAACCCAGAAGAATTACAATCCTACACACGTCAGCTTGCATGTGCTTATTTGGCTTGCGGTATGGATCCGAATAAAACCATTTTTTATCGTCAATCGGATGTACCAGAAGTGTTTGAAATGACCACACTTTTAACAAACTTCACACCAAAAGGCTTTATGAATAAAGCGCACGCTTATAAAGCAGCAGTGGATAAGAATGTAGCCAAAGGAGACCCCGCCGATGCTGGCATCAATATGGGATTATATAATTACCCAATTTTGATGGCTGCTGATATTTTGACATATGGATCCGACTATGTACCCGTTGGTAAAGATCAAGTACAACATGTGGAAATCACCGCTGATATTGCCGGTGCTGTCAATGCTTGCTATCGAAAACAGGTTTTAAAAATTCCACAAGCAATTACACAAGAAAATGCAGCACTCTTACCAGGAATAGATGGTCGTAAAATGAGCAAAAGCTATAATAATGTGATTCCTTTGTTTGAGAATGCAGATATCATCAAAAAGGCAGTGATGTCAATTAAAACAGATTCTCAAGACATCAATGCTCCAAAGAATCCTGAAGAAATTTTATTATTCCAAATTGCACGTGGTTTTTGCGCGCCAGATTTGGTCAAAGAAATTGAAGAAGGCCTTAAGAAAGGTGGAATGGGATATGGCACCATCAAAAAGATGTTAGCCGAAGCCATCGCAACCGAATTAACGCCTATTCATGATAAGTATGTGGACTATATGGTCCACTACGACAAGGTAGAGGAAATGTTGCGCGAAGGTGCCCAAAAGGCACGAGCCCTGGCCCGTCCTGTGTTAGACAACTTCAAAGCAACGGTGTTAAACCAAAAATAAACCAAGAGGGAACCAAAATGAAGAAAACTTTATTAATTTGTGCTATGGCTGCTTGTGTCGTTGGTTGCGTCGAACAAAAACGCCATGATGATTATGTAATGGGATATCAATATGTTCCAGCATATAACACATGTGGTTGTAATACTTGTGGAGTAACCACAACAACTTGCAACACATGCATGCAACCTATTCAACCAGTGTTGCACCAACAACCAAAAACAATCGTTGTGATGGTACCACCTGCCCCACAACCCGTTGTGGAACAAGAAATCATTTACGAACCACAACCAACATGTGGTTGTCCAAAATGTGGTTGCAACAAAAAAGCTGCTAAATAAGTAGTTTTTTATTTAATAAAACCGCCCCCGAGCACAATTTTGTCTTGATAAAAGACGGCCGATTGTCCGGGGGTGAGTGATTTTTGTGGCTCATCAAAATCCACCCGCCAAATGTCAGATTCTATTTGATGCACTTTCGCCGGCACCAACTGTCCTGCCGAGCGATATTTCACCATGCAATCAAAACTTTTTTTATCTTTGGCCAACACGCCCCAAACAGGACGCACAATCTCGCAGCTTGTCCGCTTTGTTTCGGCCTCTGTTCCAACAATCACGCGATTGTGATGTGGATCAAGATCCACCACATATAATGGCTCTGGATAGGCAATCCCTAAACCTTTACGTTGACCAATCGTATAATGCCAAAAACCATTATGTTTGCCAAGAACGCGTCCATCGGTTAAAACAATTTTGCCTTCTTTATTTTCCACTTGCAATAAATCTGCATAATCTCCCGCATAAAAGTCTTGGCTATCAGGTTTATCCGCCACTTTTAAGCCACGTTCTTTGGCCATTTCACGCACATGCTGTTTCGTATATTCGCCCAAGGGAAAAATTGTCCGCGCCAATTGTTCTTGGGTAAGGCGATACAAAAAATAGCTTTGATCTTTTTTGGGATCCGCACCCTGTGCCAACACAAAGCCTTGTTTCATCTTTTTAATTTGTGCATAATGCCCCGTTGCAAAAGCATCAAAATCTGTTTCTTTTAAGGCCTCATCAATCAAAAGACCAAACTTCATTCCCGCATTACACATAATGCATGGATTGGGTGTTTCTCCCGATAAATAAGTATCCCGAAAGTATTTTAAAACCGTCTTTTTATACGCTTCGGATAAATTGATGACATGATGTTTAATGCCTTGTTTTTTACACCATGCTTGCACCTCTTTTATATCTTCTTTTTCGCTAGGACCATAACAAGCATCTCCCGCAACTTTCATATTGGGAATTTCGTTGTTATACAGAGCCATTGTCAAACCGATCACCTCATGACCTTGTTCTTTCAATAACAAAGCACTTAATGTGGAATCTACGCCCCCTGATAAACCAACAGCAACTTTCATCAATGCATTCCCAAATAAATGATATACATAAAGTACATCGCAATAAAACACCCACCAATCCAACGATCAATCTTACCACGTCCCCAACCAATTGCCAACAACAACATGGTTGTGGCAGCCATCACCAAAACATCTGGCTTTACTGTGGGCGGCACTACAACCGGCAAAAACAACGCAGTAAAACCTAAAATAAACAAGGCATTATAGATGTTCGATCCCAATACATTACCAATAGCAACATCGCTTTGATTTTTCACAGATGCCACAATGGAAGTTACCAATTCGGGCAAACTAGTTCCAAAAGCCACCACAGTCAAACCGATAATTGTCTCCGAAATACCCCAATGGCTGGCCAAAATCACAACATTATTCACAACCATGTGCGCACCAATCAATAACAAAATTAAACTGCTGATTGTCAACACGACAGCCAACGGCGTAGCAACATGAAAACGCCTGGATAATGCGATAGGTTGAGGTTCCACCACTTGCCCCTTCATATGTGCTTTATCTGTACGATAGGCATGATATACGTAAAATGCTAATGTCATACACATTAAAGCACCCAATTCCCAACCAATATGACCTCGCAACAAAGAGACCAACAAAACAATCGTTGAAATTCCTAAAAAGATCGCGTCACGACCAAAAGAATTTGTGTGAATTTTAATCGGTCGCAAAACCGCTGCCATTCCCAGCACAAGCAAAATATTTGCAATATTTGACCCGACTACGTTACCAATGGCAATACCATCCACCTTACGTGCCACAGCCAACAAACTGGTTGCCAACTCTGGCATCGAAGTCCCAAATCCAACAAGCAACAAGCCAATCAACAAAGGGGATACCTTAAACCTTCTTGCAACGGTTACAGATCCGTCCACCAAAAGATTACCACCACCAATTAAAAGCAACAATCCCAACAATAATCCAATATATGCCATATTTCCTCCTGTTATGTACCAATTGCCAAATATCCGACATATAAAACATACAGCCCACAGAATAAGTAGCCGGCAAACCGCGTGACTTTACCTTTATGTCCAAAGTACAACACCAATGCCGTGGCAGCCAACATAATAGCCACATCTGGCGTCACATTTCTTGGCACCTTTACTGGCACAAATAACGCCGTCATACCCAAAATAAAAAGGGCGTTATAAATGTTAGAGCCAATGACATTGCCCCAAGCCAAATCACTATGTTTCTTTAATGAAGCAATAATTGCTGTCGCCAATTCGGGCAAACTCGTGCCCAAAGCAACAACTGTCAAACCAATAATGGTTTCAGAAACGCCCCAACGTTCAGCCAATACCACGGAATTCGTTACCAAAACACGTGCCCCAGCAACCGTTAAAATAATACCTATAATTGTTTTTGCAACAGACAAAGCCAAATCCCGATGGTCATTTTTTTTGTGATGAGGATGAGCCACCTCTTTTTCTTCAACGGCCCTCACTCCCTTCTTTTCTGTTTGATAGGAATAGTACACATAGTATCCCAATGTACCACACATTAAGGCCCCCAAAATGAAGCCAATTTTACCCCACAATAGCGCCAGCACCAATACACCCGTAGCCAACAATAAGAACCTACTATCGCGTTTAAAAGAGGTCTTATTCACAGGAATGGCACACATACTGGCCGCCACCCCTAATACCAACAAAATATTAGCAATATTTGAACCAACAACATTACCAACCGCAATACCTTCTGCATCCATTGAAGCGGCAAACAAACTGGTCATTAATTCTGGTGTTGAGGTTCCAAAACCAACCAATGTTAATCCAATCAGCAATGGCGACACTTTCATCCGCTTGGCAACATCAACAGCGCCATCCACCAAAATATTGCCACCATAGATTAATAACAAAAATCCCAACAAGATTAATATATACAGCATGTTTTCTCCTTTGTTGGAGTTCATTATACTGTCTTTTTTTTTGAATATCAAGACTCTTTTTCTGTGACACTTTTGTGACAAAAAAAATACACTTATATGACATTTTTAATTCAAGCGCTTGATTTAATTGCCATTCGTTTTGCCTTATATATAATGGGTTATTGGAACGAAAGGAGTTCTATAACTATGAAAAAAATTATTTTATTATCGACAATATTGATGTCATCTTCCGTTGCTTTTGCGGCGGGTTATCAACTACAAGAATATTCCGTTGCTGGTTTAGGTCGCGCAATGGCTGGCGCCGGCATTATGGGCGACGACTACTCTGCACCAGCATTTAACCCCGCAGGAATGGGCTTTACAGAAAGATCTGGCGCTCAAGTTGGCTTTATTGGGGTTGATTTACGCAGCCATATAAAAGGAAAAGTTTCAGGACGATGGGGTGAACGCAAAGGACGCGACTATACCCATATTTTCCGCTTATTACCACACTTGTTCGGACAATATAAATTAAATGACAAAGCAACAATGGGTATTGGTCTTTATACGCCATTTGGTTTGGCCACGGATTATCGCAATAATTGGTTTGCCACAGCGCAAGGGCAATATTCGGGCATTACTGTGGTCAATTTGACACCTGCTATTTCTTATAAATTGACTGATATGTTTACCTTAGGCGTTGGTGCAAACTTGCAATATACACAAGCACACTTGACCGGCGGCACAGTGGATGGTGGCTATACCAATATGAAGAATGCAGATGATACAAATGTTGGTTATATTGTGGGCTTAACATTCCAACCATGGAAAACCACAAGATTCGGCGTATCTTATCGCAGCAAAGTACACCACAAATTGCATGGCAAAGACCATGGCCGCAAAGGCGCCAGCCCTTTAACTGCTTTAATAGATGGCAAACACAAGGTGAATGCCGATATTACAACACCAGAGACGATCATTTTTTCGGCGGCACAAGATTTGGGACAAAAATGGACCATTTCTGGAACAGCACGTTGGACAAAATGGAGCCGTTTTCGTGATTTAGATATTTATCAAGACAATGTGACAGCATTGACTGGTGCTCCATTAAGTCACACTCATGAAAACTGGAAAAACACATGGTTTTATGCCATTGGTGCAGACTACAAATACTGTAAAAATCTGACTTTCCGTTTTGGAACGGCCTATGATGAAACGGCCATTAAAAATTCCACAGACAGAACTGTGCGTATTCCAGATGAACGCCGTATTTGGGCTTCCGTTGGCGCAACATACCAAAAAGATAATTGGCAAGTTGATGTAGGTTATGCTCATTTATTTGTGCGTCGCGCTGCCGCCAGAGCCACAACAGGTTCTGATCCAAGAAGCGCCGTCAGATCCGACGCCATTTATCACACCCAATCCAATATCTTGGGTGTCCAGTTCCAATATAAATTCTAATTATTGGGTCTAATACACAGCAAGAGGAAAAATAAAAAAAATTTCCTCTTGCTTTTTTTAAAAAACTGTTTTATAACAGAAATGTTTTTATAAGGAGAACCAAACATGACAAAAAAAACAAAAAAAACAACAGTTGCTAAAAAAGAAACAGCCGATGCATGCAAATGTGGTTGCGGCGGCGAATGTTCTTGCTGCAAATGCGGTCCAGCCAAAGTTGCTTTGTTGGGCGTTTCAGCTTTAGCTTTAGTTTTATCAATTTGCGCTTTAGTGAAAAAACCATGTGACAAAGCTTTGACAGAATGGGTTAACAACAATCCAAAAGTCATTGCCGACTCTGTGGAAAAATATTACAGAGAATTGGATGCTAAACAACGGGCAGCTGAAAAAGCTCAGCCAAAAGTGGCTCCTGCAGATATGGTTGCAAAAATTTTGAATGACAAATCCAACTACTCTTTGGGCAATCCAAAAGGTAAATTTGTCATCATCGAATTCTTCGATTATAACTGCGGATGGTGCAAACGGACCAACGCCGCTTTGAAAGAAGCTTTGGCAAAACCAGAAGCCAAAAACATTCGTTGGATTCCAATTGATACACCAATCTTTGGTGAAAATTCCGAAATGATTGCTCGCTATGTTTTGGCCGCCGGCAAACAAGGCAAATATGCCGCTATGCATGATGCCGTTGGTGATTACAAGGGCAAGATTGACGAAGCCGCTTTGATGGAAATTGGCCAAAAAGCCGGCGTCAATGCAGACAAGATGAAAAAAGACGCTGACAGCAAAGAAATCAAGGATAAATTGGTTGCCAATCGTGAATTTACACGTTCTTTGAACATTGGTGGCGTTCCAATGTTGATTGTGAACGGCAACATTCATCCAGGTGCTTTGTTCGGTGACGAATTGAACGAAGTTGTGGCTGAATCCGCCAAGTAAAATCTTATATGATTTTGAACAGAGGTCCGTTTGGGCCTCTGTTTTTTTGTGCTTGATTTTTACCTCAAAAAATGGCATTTTAAAGTGCATGAATACAATTCGATATCGCATTCTTATTGCTACTCTGCTTTGTTGTTTTTTGACTGCTTGCAGCAGCACTGTACGCGTTCATAAAGGCGATACGCTTTACAGCATTGCTCGAAAAAATGGTGTATCTGTACGCTCTTTAATTGAAAGAAACAACCTAAAAGCACCATATCGCATTTATCCCGGTCAAAAATTATCTATTCCACGTCAACGCTATTACACCGTGCGTAAAGGCGATACCCTGTACAGCATTGCAAAAAAGAACAACATGACCGTTGCACAGTTGGCCCGGATCAACAATATACATGCACCTTATACTTTGTCAGTTGGCCAACGTTTAAAATTGACCGAATGGGATAACACTACGACCACCACAACCACAAAAGCGACCCCCAACAAAAAAACAACCACACAGCCAACAAAAACTGCCACAACGACCAAGAACATTACGATTCCAAAATCGGCACAATCTAAACGCTTTGATAGGCCTGCTAGCGGTAAGATTATTCAAGGATTCAGCTCTACCGAAAACGCTCATAATGAAGGCATCAATATCGCTGGAAAGGTCGGTGATCCGATTAAAGCCGCCGATTCGGGACAAGTGGTGTATGCTGGCAACGAATTAAAAGGCTATGGAAATTTGATGTTGATTAAGCACAAGGATGGATGGATTACCGCCTATGCACACAATGACAAACTATTAGTCAAGAAGGGAGCTCAAGTCGCACGAGGCCAAAAGATTGCCACAATGGGTAAAACCGGCAATGTCAAAACGCCACAACTGCACTTTGAAGTTCGTTACAAGACCAAAGTCGTGGATCCACAGTTGTATTTAAACAAATAAAAAAAGCGGCACCAAATGGCACCGCTTTGTTGAAGTACTTCTTGGTTTAATACATGCCTCCCATACCGCCGGGCATTCCACCCATATCGGCACCATGGTTGCATCCACATTTTTCTTCGGGTTTATCAGCCACCATCGCTTCGGTTGTCAGCAACAAACCGCCAACGGAACTGGCGCCTTCCAAAGCAATACGCACGACCTTTGTCGGGTCAATAATACCGGCCTTCAACATGTCGGTATATTCGCCTTTGCGGGCATCATAGCCTTGTTTCAAGTCATATTTTTCCAACAACTTGCCAACAATTACGGCACCATCAACAGCCGCATTGGCCGCAATTTGACGCACGGGCGCTTGCAATGTTTTACGAATAATATCAATGCCCGCCCGTTGATCATCATTGGCTGGTTTCAATCCATCCAATACCTTTGTGGCATACAAAAGCGCGACACCTCCACCCGGAACAATACCTTCTTTTACAGCGGCACGAGTGGCATGCAAAGCATCATCCACGCGGTCTTTTTTCTCTTTTACTTCGACTTCAGAAGCGCCGCCTACCTTGATCACGGCAACACCGCCAGACAATTTGCCCAAGCGTTCTTCCAATTTTTCGCGATCATAATCGCTGGACGCTGCTTCAATTTGAGAACGAATCTGAATACAACGAGCTTCAATATCCTTTTTATCACCAGCACCATCCACGATGGTTGTGTCATCTTTGGTAATGGTAACGGTTTTGGCTGTACCCAACATTTCCAAACGAACATCTTCCAATTTCATACCCAAATCGGCAGAAACGACTTGTCCATGTGTCAAGATTGCAATATCTTCCAACATCGCTTTGCGGCGATCGCCAAAGCCCGGCGCCTTCACAGCAGCCACTTTCAAGCCACCACGCAATTTGTTCACTACCAATGTAGCCAACGCCTCGCCTTCAATATCTTCTGCAATAATCAACAATGGACGCCCAGATTGCACAACTGCTTCCAACACGGGCAACAATGCCTGCAAATTATTGAGTTTGGATTCATTGATCAAGATATATGGATTATCCAATTCAGCAATCATCTTTTCAGGATTTGTCACAAAATAAGGGGACAAATAACCACGATCAAATTGCATACCTTCCACAACTTCCAGTTCTGTTTCCATACCTTTGGCGTCTTCCACAGTAATCACACCATCCTTACCCACTTTTTCGATGGCTTCGGCAATATAGTCACCAATGGACGAATCGCCATTGGCAGAAATCGTCCCAACTTGAGCAATTTCTTCATTAGTAGAAATATTTTTAGAACGCTTTTTTAAATCTTCGATTACAGCTTCTGTCGCCATATCTATACCACGTTTTAAATCCATTGGATTCATGCCAGCGGCTACCAATTTAGATCCTTCATGAATAATGGTTTGCGCCAATAATGTGGCTGTTGTCGTGCCATCACCAGCAATTTCGTTGGAACGGCTGGCCACTTCTCGCACCATTTGCGCGCCCATATTTTCAAACTTGTCAGCCAATTCAATTTCTTTGGCAACAGACACACCATCTTTTGTAATACGTGGCGCACCATAAGCCTTACCTAAAACAACATTGCGCCCCTTTGGTCCCAATGTTACTTTTACTGTATTAGCCAATAAATCAACACCCTTCAGCATCTTCTCACGGGCGTCTGTTCCAAATTTAATTTCCTTTGCAGTCATTTAATTTCTCCTTATTCCAACACACCGAAAACTTCAGATTCTTTCATAATCACCAAATCTTCACCGTCAATTTTCACTTCTGTACCAGACCATTTGCCAAATAAAACACGATCCCCAGCTTTCAATGTCATTGGGATTTCATGGCCCGCTTCATCACGTCCACCTGGACCAACAGAAACAACAATACCTTGTGATGGTTTTTCCTTTGCAGTATCCGGAATAATGATACCGCCAGCGGTTTTATTTTCTTCTTCAACGCGTTTAATGACAACACGATCCAACAATGGTTTTAATTTCATTTTATGCTCCTTTTTAATAGCATAAAGTATATAGTATTTTATGGCAAAAAGTCAAGGGGTTTAGAACAATTTAACTAAGAAAAATGCACCCACTAATAATACAAAAAAGACTATGCTGAGCCACGCTAAATTCTTTTCTATAAATTCACGCATCGGTTTGCCCCATTTATATAACAACCCCGCCACCAAAAAGAATCTGATGCCACGTCCAATTAATGATATACACATGAATAAACCAAAATTCATTTGCATCACACCGCTGGCGATTGTCACTAATTTATAGGGAAATGGCGTAATCCCTGCTCCCAACACAATCCAAGCACCATATTCAACATAGGCCTGTTTTACTTTTTCAAATTCTTCCATCCACCCAAAATAGTTTAAAAAGGGCACCGCAAAAACATCATATAATCCACATCCAATAACATATCCGAACGCTCCACCAATAACACTAAAAAGTGTACATAAAAAGGCGATTCTGAAGGCCTTCTCTCGTTGCTTTAAAATAAGTGGAATCATCAACACATCCGGTGGAATTGGGAAAAACGAGCTTTCCGCAAATGACAAACCACACAACGCCGCAATAGCCCCCTTTCCAGACATAATACGCATTGTCCAATCATATAACGCTTTCATCCATTTAGCCCACATTTTTATTTCCTATTTGACAAAATTAAAATTTTATTCTCTAATATAGAACGTATTGTATTTTATCTTGAAAGGAATTGCAATGAAAAAGATTTTATATGTTTTATGTATGACAGTTGCGTTATTGGGCGTAACCGCCTGTGGTATTGGCGATACAAATACAACGTATGATCGTTACGAAGTGGGCCGTCAAGGTCGAACATCCACTGGACGTATCATTTCCATGACACAGATTGATATTGCCGGCACAAATGAAACTGGTGGATTAGTCGGAGCCGGTGTTGGCGGTGCTTTAGGTGGTGTCGGCGGAAGCGCTTTGGGTGGCGGCAAAGGAAGCACATTGTTTGCCATTGGTGGCGCCGCATTAGGGGCTTTAGCTGGTGCAGCTATGGGAAGTGCAGCAGAACAAGCGGCAACAAAAGATACCGCTTATGAATTCATGGTTCAAAAAAGCGGCACAAATACCGTCGTTTCTGTTGTTCAAACAAATGAGTTGGGGTTAAGACCCGGCGACAATGTTGTGTTGGTTGAGATTAATGGAACAACACGCATTCGTGCCAAATATTAAGGAGAATTTTCATGAAAAAATTACTTTTAATTATTTCTGTTTTGACTTTACTCACCACGACCGCGTGTTCTTTCCACAGCAAACAACCTGTGGATGATACATACTACAAAAAGACACAAAGTGTTGGCTGGCCAGACTAAGTTCAGAACAGGGCATCAAAAACTCCTTAATTTATAAAATTAGGGAGTTTTTATATTCCAACAAATAAAAATTGGACTTGCTCTTTTTTTTATGCTATATATGATTTTAAAGAGGTGGACAATGAATAAAAAGATCTTATTACTTGCAACAGCATTAACTTTGACTGCGCCTTCATTTGCTGGCATTTCAGAGGCTCTAATGAGTTTAAATTACAAGCAATATTCCGTTGCCTTGGCGGAATTTCAAAATTTAGCCGAACAAGGAAATGTGGCTTCACTATATTATCTCGGACGCATGCATCAAAATGGCTGGGGTGTGGCACGCAACATTCCGCTGGCAGTGAATTATTTTAAGGCGGCTGATGAGTCTTTTTATTTGCCCGCAGCAACACAATTAGGAAAAATTTTATTAGGTAACAAGGATGGTGTTCCAACCAATCCAAGACGAGCTATCGATTTATTAAAGAAGGCGGGGTTATCTGGCGATACAGAAGCCATTTTTGAATTAGGAAACGCGGCCGTATCTGGATTGGGCGATGATGTAAATTATAACAACGCCTCTGGTTTTTATTTAATGGCCGCCTTAAAAGGAGATAAAAAAGCCCAATATCAATTAGGAAAGCTCTATTTAACTGGTTTTGGCGTTCCTCAAAACTATCAACAAGCACTTGTATGGTTCACACGTTCGGCAAACCAAGGGTATGTGCGGGCTCAACTGGAATTGGCACATCAACTGGAGAACAATCCCAAGTTAAAGAATTTGGGCGCTGCTTATGCTTGGAATTCCATTTTGGCTGCTTACAATTCCGATGAACTTGGCATGAATGCCGCCAAAAAACGTGATCAATTGGCTTTGAAATTAAAGGCAAAAGAACTTTCTGAACGCCAAGCGGCTGTTCGATCCTGGACGCCTAAAACACCTCAAACATCTGTTCCAGACGAAGAGCGGAAGACAACGCCTACCCCAACTATTCCAAATTTCAATGATCCCAAAACTTTGCAACAAATTTTATTGCAAGAAGGCACGTTGCCTCAAGATGCCACCGAATTTGGTTTAACAAATGAGATGATTGATATTGCCGAAGCGACTGGAGATCGTTTGGCTATTACAAATGCCATTCAAAAAGCTATAAAACGTGGCAAAACAAAGGCTGCAGCTTATTATGGTGATTTGCTATTAAGGCGCTTTCATGACGCTGAAGAAGCCGTCAAATGGTATCAAACAGGTGCAGAGTCTGGTGAGGCATACGCCCAATATCAATTGGCCAAAGCTTATTGTGAGGGATGGGCAGATGCACCGGATGCAGGTCGCTGTTATGGGTGGTTACTACTGAATGCGGAAACACCAGATCCCGTTCTGAACGGTGTTATTCAGCAAGCTCTTTTAACCGTACGAGCAAATGCAACACCAGATGAATTGGAACGCGGTAAAAAACAAGCAGAATCCTTTAAAACAAAAGAAGAAAAAGATGAAAAAGAGAAAAAAATCTGGGATTTCTTTTAATTTTGACACACAAAAAAGCCCTGCAAAACGCGGGGCTTTTCTTTTTTCTACTTAACCGATTACCAATTACGTGCAACCAATTCAAAATACGCTTGCGGATGCGCGCAGGCTGGGCATTCCACAGGGGCCGTTTTGCTTTTAATCACAAAACCACAATTACGGCAACGCCATTCATTTTCACCTACACGATCAAACACTTCACCTTTTTCAATATTTTCTTTTAAAGCAGCATAACGATCCCCATGAAATTTTTCCGCTACGCTGATGGCACGCCATACAGCTGCAATTTCTGGGAAACCTTCTTTTTCAGCTGTGTCAGCCATCGCAGGATATGCCTCGGACCATTCTTCTTTTTCACCAGCGGCTGCAGCAACCAAATTTTCCACCGTGGAACCAATTTTTCCCGCTGGGAACGTTGCCTCAATGGTTAAATCACCACCTTCTAAAAATTTAAAGAACCGCTTTGCATGTTCTTTTTCTTGATTAGCTGTCTCTTCAAAAATTGCGGCAATTTGTTCATACCCTTCTTTTTTGGCTTTACTCGCAAAATACGTATAACGGTTGCGCGCTTGCGATTCGCCTGCAAAAGATTTCAATAAATTTTTTTCCGTTTCTGTTCCATGTAATGTAGGCATATTTTCTCCTTTTGTTAATACCATACTAATATAATCAAATATTGTTTAAAAGTAAAGAAAAATCCCCACCCTTTCGGATGGGGATCTGTTCTTCTATTGACCGTTATTTACAACAGTGAGCATCACCAGTTGCTTTCTCCTTTGCGCTAGATCCTGCCCCTTTCTTGCACACATAGCCACCAATAGGAGATGTTGCAGAAGAACCAGGATTCCATTGAGCCTTCACGGTCAATTTTTGTGGACCCGTAGATTTGTCACCCTTTCGCGTCGTGAAGTAGAAGAAGCCACCTGCAGCCGCATTACTGCCAGAATTCATACCAACCTTACCGGCCCAACGATCTGATATGACCAACTTAGCGGTACCTTTTTGAATTGTAGCACTAGACACTTTTGGTGTAATAGTATTCACATCTGACGTCGCCCAACTTGAATCCTTCACAGCGGGGCTGTTAACACCAATACCAGCCGGCGTTGAACTGGACACAAAGTCATCTGCTTGCATACCATCACTCACATGCATATAGCGTGGGCAATAGAATTTTACCGGAATCGTGTACAAACGTTTACGATGTGTTTGCAAACGATCACAGTTGTAATTAATATCACGGTCTTTACCAATTTTCTCATAGTCCAGACCTTGAACATCATTCATCACCTGAGTTCTAACTGCAGCCAAGCATTTACATTTACCGTCCTCACCACGCTCAATATCATCATAGCTGCTTACAGCAATACACTTATTATTAGCATCAAGACATTTGTCTTTACCCGTACATCCCGCTAGACAGCTATTTCCACCTTTGCCTTTTCCATCATTCGTTCCGGAATCGCACACAGGTGTTGCGGCAGAACAACCAGAATCTTGTTGATCTCCAGTCTTGTCATCAATACACACAGCGCATGTGTTGGCTGTTTTACCGTTACCGGTGTTTTCTCCCACGGCACAAATTGGCTTACTTGCCCACGTACCTTCACCGCAACCAGAGTCTATTGTTTTGCCTGTTTGGTCATCAATACACACAGCGCAAGCATTACCTGGTTTTCCATTTCCAGTGTTTTCACCCACATCGCAAATTGGCTTTCCAGCCCATGTACCACTTCCACAGTTAGCATCAGAAGCTTTACCTTCAGCGCTGTCATAGCAAACGACACAATCTTGAGCCACATCGCTCCAAACCTTACCGGCTGGGCAATTCGAACAGGTTGTACCATATTCACCTTTGGCGGCACCACACATTGGTTCGGATGCCGGACATCCTGTATCACGTGTATTACCATCTTGGTCGTTCACACACTTCGCACAGCTTGTACCGAATGCATTCGCTGCGGCTACACACAATGGCAATCCATCCGTGTCACAACCACTATCTTTTGTCTCACCATTGCGGTCATTTTGACAATACTCACATTCATTACCATAGGAACCTGCAGCAGCATTACACAATTTATTATTGGTTGGACAACCATCATCTTTCATGTCATTGTTTTCTGCATAATTATTGTTACGACACACATAACATGCCTCACCAAACAATCCTGTGCCGTTCTCATTACTATTATCGGGTTTGCACAAACGCTTCACTTGACCCAAGTCGCCTGTTTGAGCACATTTCCCTTTATCATAGAAATCACCAGACTTATCATCTTGGCAGAAACGACATACCTTATTCACAGAATCCCATGCGCCATCGCAAGCAACACATACATGGTTTTTATCACAATATTTCTTTGTGTCATTATGCGCACAGTTATCATCTGTCACACATTCATAACACGTCGTACCACTGTTCCTTGTTCCTCCTGGACCAAAACTATTAGAACCTTCCTCGTTGGAACAAATTGGTTTACCAACATATGCTCCTCGATTACAACCTGTATCTGTGCCATAATCATATGCATCATCAATACACACCACGCATTCGCCCGCTTCATTCTTGACTAAGGCCCCTGGACATTTGCATTCACCATTCTCCCACACTTGTGGCTCAGGACATGTCTCGCAAACACCATTATTACACACTGGCTTGCTGGACGGACAAGGAATGACCGTCGCACTTCTGGCTGGCCCATAGTTTGTGTTACATTCCACACAGTGGTTGTCAGCTGTACAGAATCTACGTTCTGGATGTGGATTTTGAGGTCCAACAGAACTTGTACAATCATGATCATCCAAACATTCTACGCAACTGTGACCACGTTGTTTACAAACATGCTTTTCAAATGCATTATAGACATCTACACACATTTGATCTCCGGCTGCTTGACCAGTCTTGCCTTTATAAACTCCTTTTGGATCTGTTGTACACACAACACATTTCTGTTCCCCCTTATCACAAACGGTACCCTGTGGACATGAACACAAATTACCGCAACGATCATCACTAGCATAACTACAACATTTACCATTCACGTCTTTCATTGAGCCTACAGGACAACCCGAACAAAACAAATCATATAAATAACCATACGAGCTGGACCCTTTTGAGCAATCAAATACCCAAGCTGCACGTCCCAAACCATTATCGCCAGCACATGCTGCCATAATTTGAGAACGCAATTCTGCACCTTTTCCTGAATCCACAAGCTTCTTGTCTTCTTCCGTTTCTTCTACATTATATTTAACACCCATGATTTCTTGTGTTCTAGATCCTTCGGCCCACGCTTTAGCATTTTGTGCCATCGTCCTGTCTGTTAATGTTTTATCACTTGGCAAAAACATTGTGATGTCTTCGTTCTTTAACGTCTCCAAGATAGCTTGACATGTACCTGGATTAACTTGCAAATTCACCGCAAAAGCACCACCCGTCAAGTTCGTTACAACCACAAAGCTATTTTCACCTTCCGGTAATTTGATGACTTCACCCTTGCCATCCATCTGAGGACCTTGGACAATTTCTCGAGCCGCAATCGTTACACCCTCGCTATGTTTACGCGTTAACGCTGCCGTCTTGACTCCCATGACCAATTGAGCCACTTCCTTCACAGATTCTTGACGACGATAACGTTGAACCAAATAGTTATATCCCGTCAATCCACCCAACGTTAATAAACCGATGATAATCAACACCGCGATCATCTCAAGCATACTACGTCCAGATTCAATATTTGGCTTTCTCATTGTAACCTCCTGTTGGTTATAAAATCAGTACTAATGTGGCCATTATACCACACTTTTTGTTTTTTGCAAGCCTTTTTTTAT
>JAZRDB010000003.1:0-27782 GCA_045660045.1 Alphaproteobacteria bacterium
GCTCTTTCAAAAAATCAAAAAGTCCGTTATAAACAGCAAAAATATCTAAAATTCTAGGATTATTTGTTAGTTTTGTAATCGAGCAAATGCGTTGTCTGTAAAAATACAAATTTTCATAAACAAATGTTATGCGTTTTGCCAGAATAATTCCTTTTACATGACTGATCACGTCTTCATACCAGACACCTTCTGCAAAATAAAGGGAATTATCCATAAAAAACTTTCTCCTCCATAACTTTAAAGAAGCCTCTAATCTCTTAAAAATAAAATCCTTAATATCCACATAAGAACAAGGTGTTTTGATGCGATTCTGATATAACGACATGTTATAAAAATCCCTTGTTTCATACACCTTTTCATTTTCTTTATACAAAACACAACCATACAGACATAAATCTGCCGCATCTTGTTCGATTTTAAGATATAATTTTTCCAAACATTGTGGATCAATCCAATCATCTGAATCCAAAAAAAACAAATAATCACCCTTAGCACGACGAACCCCTTCATTTCTCGTGGCACCTAACCCCTTGTTCTTTCTGGAAATAAGCTGTATTCTATTATCCTTTTCCGAATATTCTTTCAAAATCTGTAAGGAATTATCGGTTGACCCATCATTGATACAAATAACTTCAAAATCTTTAAATGTTTGATTCAAAACACTTTCTAAACATTGGCTCAGATAATCTTGCACATTGTAACAAGGAATAATGACAGAAATTTTAGTCATCTCTTCCTTCTTTCAAAAACCACCAAGACTTCAATTGGTTTTTCAATGTTAGATGTTGCGGTTGATAGATACCTTTTGCCTTTAATTCACCTAACAATGGCCGAGTCACACTATACCAGTTATCGACATTTTTATTGTCCTTACGCTTAGGCTCTAAAACACAAAATTTAAAAATTCGCTTCATAATTTTTTGATGCAATATTTTGCGGGTTTTAGGTGGCATTACTTTATCTTTAAAATAATAAAACATTGCCACAGCCGCTCCACAATTACCATCAATTACTTTTTTTGAAAAATCTTCATGCATAACAGAACTTTCCCGTGCTCTATACCAGCATAAAATTTCCGGCACATGACAAACTTTTTTGCTTTCATACATGACTTCGTATAAAAATAATAAATCTTCTGCAATGCTTAAATCACGACAAAATCTTTTGCTTGCGATCAGATCCTTTCTAAAAACCTTATTTCCAAGAAACATTACCATCTTCGGATTTTCTTGTAAAAATCTCTCAAAAACATTGGCATAAACTTGAACTGGTATTTTTTTTATCTGCCAATCTTTTTTTTTCGATCCTTGTTGAAGATTACACCATGCCACGTCTGCATTTGTTTTTTGCAACGCATCATACATCTTTTCTAAAAAATTCGGCGACAACTCATCATCCGAATCTAAAAAACAGATAAAGTCTCCGGTAATTTGATCCAATCCGCTGTTCCGCGCAGAAGAAACCCCCTGATTTTTCTGAGTTATCACCTTAATACGCTTATCTTTTTCAGCATACTCTTGCAAAATTTTTGCACAATTATCTGGACTTCCATCATTCACACAAATAGCCTCCCAATCTGTAAATTTTTGGGCTAAAACTGAATCCAGGCACGCCGGCAAATATTTTTCAACCTTGTAAACCGGAATAATGACAGAAATTTTAGGCATTTTTCTCCATTCTTGTATAATTATATTTTAATATATACATAATATAATATGCCACAAAAATGTCAAGCATTAAATCAGCTACAAAACCCCCTTTTGTGCGCAGAAACGCCTTGACTTTGTACCCTGTATTTGATATACTGATATGAATGCTTGAAAGGATAGATAATGTCGCCCAAAGTTTCCGTAATTATCCCAGTATATAATGTGGCAGAATATTTAGGTCAATGCTTGGACACAATTTTGTTGCAAACTTTGCAGGATATAGAGGTTATTTGTGTGGATGACGGTTCAACAGACGACAGCTTAAGCATTTTAAATACATATGCCATGTTTGACGATCGCTTAAAGGTGATTCATCAAGATAATAAAGGAGCCGCAGCGGCTAGAAATCAAGGGTTAAAACAGGCAACTGGCGAATTCATGATATTTTTAGATGCCGATGATTTCTTTGAAGGCAATATGTTAGAAGAAATGGTGGCAAAAGCCGAAGAAGACGGATCAGACATTGTCTGTGCTGGGCACTATTTGTTTGATAACAACATTAAACAAAAAACAGAAGAAGTAAAAATAGAAGAAAAATTCGTCAAAAAATCCCCGGCAAAACCTGAAGATTTTGGAAAAGATTTATTCACATTTTGCGATCCTGCTGCATGGAATAAACTTATTAGATCTCATATTATTAAAGAAAACAATTTATCTTTTGACGAAAGTGCATCTTATGTAGATGACGTTTTCTTTGCTTGTTGTTCCTTAACATGTTCAAAGCAGATAAGCATAATGAAAGATAGCTATTTATATTATAGAACACATCTTGCTACTCAACAAACCAGTTTTAGAAAAGATCGTTTCCCTGATACATTAAGAACGATGGTACATTTGTATGATAAATTAAAACAACTCCATGGTGATAAATTTTTAGCACCATTTATACCAAGACTTCGGCGTATAATTGCTTACATATTAAATGCTTGTCCATCTCAAGAAAAAAGAGAAAAACTTTTGTCTATCCGCCCCGAATTACCAAGTGAAATTGTACAAAGGCTTTTTTCTCAAAACCTGAGTGGGGCCGCTGTATCCATTATTATTCCAGTTTATAATGCAGCTGAATTTTTACCCGAGTGTTTGGATAGTTGCCTCAATCAAACCCTCAAAGAAATAGAAATTATTTGTGTAGATGATGGTTCCACAGATAATAGTTTGGAAATTTTAAATGACTATGCGAAACGGGACAATCGTATTATTGTTTTACAACAAAAAAATCAGCGGCAAGCCATCGCACGCAACAAAGCCATGGAAGTGGCGACTGGAGAATTTATTCAATTTTTGGATGCAGATGATTATATGGAACCAGACACTTGTGAATGTTTGTATTTATATAGTACAATCTTCGGATTAGATATGTGTCAATGTACTGCTGTTGAATTTTATAATCACAACAAAAAAGAATTTGAAGATCCTTACCATTGTTTAACATGGCTCCCGGACGATTTTCAAGCCGTTTTTAATCATTATACCATTCCAAATATTTTACCGCACATGGCGGTGACAGCCTGGCTTACTTTTTATCGACGGAATTTTTTAATCCGTCATAATATAAAATGGATCAACAAAAAAATTGCCTATGAAGACACACCATTTTTTGTTGAAAGCATTTTAAAAGCTAAACGAGTGGGAGCACTTAAAACACCATTTTACCACAGACGCGTTCATTCGGCCGCCACAACGCAACAGATGACGTCTAATTTCAACGAATATGTAGAAATATTAAAATATACACTTAAACTTGTTAAAAAATTGGCAGATCAAGATCTGTTGAAACTTTATTGTCATGTCTTTTTACAAAAAGTTTGGATCAATTTTGCTAGGTTCGAACAAAACGACAAATTAAATATGGCAAAATATTTATATGATTTTTGCCAGATATTACAAAAGAAATACCGCATTGTTTTACCACCTGACGTTTACGCTTGGTGTCTGCGCTATTTAAAAAACCTTCCTAAAAGCTATAAAGAAAGATTAAAGTTTGCTATATCGACCTTGAAGGCAAAATGTGTTAGAGACGAATATCATCTTAATTTATTCCAATGGCAAAGATCTCCATTTAAGATATCTATTTTGAACCTGCCTATTTTATACTCCACAACAAAAATGATGCCTTCCACAGAAAAAAATCAAAAAGAAGACATAATACATTCCATCATTTGGATCAAGTTTTGTGGAATTCCCTTTTTGAAAATAAAGGAGATGGCTCGTGTCTAATCACATTCCTGTTTTTTGCGCCACAGATGAAAACTATGCCCCCTTTGCATCTATTATGATGAAATCTGTTTTAATGCATACGGATTCTTTTATTGATTTTTATATCATGGATGGAGGTATCACAAAGAAAACAAAAAAATTAATTGAAAAGGATATAAAAAAATATCCGAACAAAAAACTACATTTTGTTGATATGACTAAATATAATTTAAGTCGTTTTCCCAATTTATCATATTACTCTTTAAATACATTTTCACGATATTTTATCCCGTGGATTGCGCCAAATTTAAAAAAAGTTATTTATTTAGATGTGGATATTGTGGTTAAGAAAGATATAATAGAACTTTATAATCAAGATCTAGAAAATTACTCTATTGCTGCGATGCCTGAGGATTTTTTAAATTATTCAAAAAATCTATTGAAAAATGAAGTATATCCGGAATATAATATAGAAAGTAATTATTTTAATGCTGGGGTTCTACTTCTTGATATTCCGAAATTGATTCAATTTAATTTTACAGAAAAAGCTTTAAAATTAACGAAAGAGCTTTCAGATAAGCTACGGTGTGCAGATCAGGATATTTTAAATATTTTGTTTGAAAATAATTATAAAAAGTTAAATTTAAAATTTGATTTTTTCCCGGATTATTTGCCCGAATATAAAAAGGAAAATCCACAGTTCACTTTAATAGAACCTACTATTATACGCTATATTGCAATTAAGCCGTGGAACGCGTATAGCGCTAATCAGCAAGATTTCGATGCTGTTCTTAAAACAAGCGTCTTTTATAAGAGAATAACGCGAAGATATCGCTCTAAACGGATATCCAAATTTTACCTTTTTGGCTTTATTCCTTTGTTTACAAGAGTAATTTCCAACAAATAATTTATAAGGGGCAATAAAAAAAAGCCGAAACGTCGGCCTTTAAAAATTGGAGCGGGCGAAGGGATTTGAACCCTCGACATCGACCTTGGCAAGGTCGCGCTCTACCCCTGAGCTACACCCGCACCTTCCAAGAAAGTGATGCCATTATACACGCTTTTTTTCAAAATTGCAAGAACTTTTTTAATATTTCCACTTCACCCCAACCATACCACGATAATCTGGGGATGCATCAGCTTGATGATCTGGATTCAAACGAACACCCATTTCGCTTTGCACACTGACCTCTTCCGTCACGTTACCTTGATAATACATGGACAAATCCAATTCTCTTGCTTTTGGCTTCATATCCGCTTTATAGGTGTCATAATAATAAATATCCTTTGTCGGGTGACGACCCACAGGTAACGTCACATTCATCGTTCCTTTACGTACACGCAACGGCGAAGACACTTGCAATCCCAATAAATGGTCCTCTGTTGGTTGATAACTGGCCGTCACGGCAAAACTGTCGCTTGTCATGCGGGATAGATTCATCAAACCGCCATTGGAACTGGTCTTTGTTTGACCATAATAGTACATAGCCTCCAAACGAATTTTATCCATCGGGGTAATCACAACACCTGCGCCAACAAAGTGTGTATTAGCACCCTTAATATTAAACGCACCTTCAGACACCATACCCAAGGATGATCCTGTTTCTTTCATCACACCTGTTGCAACCTTAAATGACAACTTATCAATTGGCTTAAATACAACAGCACTTGTAAATGCTTGCATCTTATTATCTGGGGCATCGAAACGCCGATCGTCATCATCAAAGAAGCCGTTCCGACCCATTGTCCAACCAACTTCAACGGACCATTTTGAATTGAAATCATATCCCGTTTCAACACCGTAAGCATCCCTCATTTGAATAAATGGATTGGAAAGACGCCGCTTCCAATAGGCCTCTTTACCCAGCGTTGTATCTTGTGAATAGAATAAGCTATAACGCATTTTATCCTGCTTCAAGTTCATCTGCACTAACCCCATTGGAATTTGAGAAGAGGACGAAGAAACACGCCTTGTCTGGTTACGATATAACATCGAGAAATTCTCCGTCGGTTGGATTTCCACAGGATCACGCCCTCGCATAAACATTTTGAAATCATCCCAAGATTTTGTTCTACGGCGGCTCTTCAAATTAAACAAACCTGCCGTTGGCAATGCAAATGGACGATTATAGGCATCAAACGCCACAAACTGAGATGGCAATGCAGAAGACAACGCACTGGCTCCGGTCAATGAGGCGGGAGATACCAATCGTGTAGCAGATGCCCTGATAACATCTCGACCTTGACCAATTGCTGTGCCTGATCGATACACCCACAAACCATCTTTTCCACCAACGGGTTCTGTTGCTGCAGCTAAATTGATAACGCCCCGCCCAAAGATTGAGTTATATCCGCCATATTCATCAGATCCCGTCGCATATGTATTTCCATAAGATGTAATTTGAGTATCTGTTGGTGTAATGTATGTTGCTGTCTTAAACAAAATTTCAACGATTTGTTGACTTGTCAAATGTGGATAAGCCCCCATCAACAATGATACAGCGCCCGCCACCACGGCCGCAGCAGATGCCGTTCCATAGCTATACGTATAGCTGTAACCATCTGTATGACCAGTCAATGTTGGATCAGTCGTTGAATAAATACCAGCCGCCATATCACCATCTCGGCCACCAGGCGCCATCACGCAATAACTACCCGCAATACCACAAGGTTGTGAATATGCCGCTATCGTTCCTGTGTATTCATTGGTTTGTCCAACACGTTCATAGTCTTGAATTGATCCCACTGCAATATAAAGATGATATAATGGATTTGTACGATCTACCGTTGGCAAAATCTTACTTGTGCTATTCCATACCGTGCCAGAATTCAATCCGATATACAACGGAACACCCGCTTCCATGGTCGGTTGCTTGACTGTCCACTTATCACTGGCCTGCCCTGAACCAGTTGGCACAACCATCACTTTCCCTTTGCTACTTTGAGCTAACATCTTATAGATATTTAACGCATCTGAACCCAAAACTTCTGTAATATCTTTTGCGGTATATTTGGTTCCTTCCTTGGTAAAACCACCCAACACCGTTGTTGTTTCCCAAGACAATGATTCATTAATACCCGTGGCTTCACTGGACACAATCACATCCGCATTGCCTGTCATTTTTTGCATGGCCTCCAAACTTAAACCACGTACCAAATCTCGGTTAACGGGCAAAATAGACACATTCGGAGCAACACCATATGTTACCACATTCGGATCATCCAACTTCATGGCACCAACGATACCCGCCATAAACGTTCCCACGCTACCCACTGTATAGGTGCCACTTCCAGAGCCATTCGTATAATGTGGTTTAGGATCATTTGCATCATATGTATAATCATTCACATAAGTATAGTTTGCTAAAATACCACCATCCACAGTTGCGGCCCCACCGTGTTCATCAGATGTACCGGGGACTTGCCAACGAGCATAGTTCTGAACACAATTTGAAGCTGTATTACCACTTTGACAATGAATAGGAACAACCGTTGTTAATCCAACAATTTGTCCCGTATCAGTATTTTCCAAAATATAATATGCCTTGCCATTGCCGTCTGCAAACATCGCCAATCCATATGGCAATATCTCCGGTGTTGTACCATCCCCGTTTTTAAGGGCCTTTGATATGCCATAATAACAGTTTTTCTTATTAACATACTCACCACCACTTTGGGCACATTCGCCATAATCAAAGTTAAATCCGTAAGGTTTACCCACTTTTGGATCTTCATTATCCAAAGCCAAGTTGGTCGCCACCGCCCCCAATGCGGACACATACGTTCCTGACGCAGTTGTTGCATTATTACTAGCGTTGTATGGAGTATATGACGCGCCAGCATATTGTTGAGCCGCAGAAGCCAAAGAATCATAGAAAGCTTTATTCACGCCATCATAATTCCACACATCAATTGTTTTGCTAGATGACGTGCCGCTTGTTATGGTTTCTGAAACCTTTCCCCCTTTACCAATAGCCATACCATCCGAAAAGATAGCAACCGTAATTTTTTTATCCGTCAAATATGGCTTAACACCTGGTGACACCTGACCATTCACCAAACGACCATACGGACTGGTCCGTTCTACCAAATAACCAGTATAGCCCCGTGCATAAGCCTCGGCTGCATGAATATCTTTCAAATAATGTCCGTTTTGATATTTGGGATCGTTTTCAATTTCTTCTACGACCTTTATTAATTCTTCATCTGACATCTTAACAGGTGGAGGAGAAACCATCCAACATTCTGCATTTGTTTCATCCCGATAATATGGCTTATCATGCATCTCTGTTCTCGAAACACAACGTGTTCCAACCCAGCAAGTGTCACATGAAATACATTTATTTCCATTCCAGCGCTGTGTTGCGGGACATGATGGATCACCATTTCCACCACCACTGCCTAAAATAGCCACCAAAGCACCCGCCATACCTGCACCCAATACAGTATAACCAATTGTTTTCCAATCAATTCTAAGTGGCCGACATTGCAATCTTTCACGCACTTCCTGTGGAACGCGTCGCATACAAGGTTGTGCCTGTTGTGAGCCAACACGCAACAATGTCTGAATGGCCGGGCAATCGTAATTATACACCGCCTCACACAATGCAGAATCACCCGTCCTTGGATTGATCACGTCAACATTTAAACCCTCCTTCTTCCACGCGACTAATTGATCTAAATCTTCTGCATGTGCCGCCGCATAAATGCGTGATTCCGTGACATAAGGAATACGTTTCAAGCACGAAGGACGGACATCTACCCCGGCCGCGATTAACGAAGCGATAGCTGTTCGATTTTGTGTCCACACGGCTTGACAATACGCCGTATTACCATTGGCATCTGCTAAATCCAGAGAATATCCCAAAGAGGCCAAACGTCTGAGCTCTGCTGTATTTCCGACACTGGCCGCTGCATATATCCGATCACGCACAGAAGTATCGGCATACTGCGCCTCGGCGTTCACTCCCACAAACACCATAAGCGCTAAAAGTCCCCATTGCAATTTTTTCAACAGTTTCAAATGGTTACCCCTTTTTGACTATACTTCATGAGTACTATGGTAGCACACATTTTACACGAAAACAAGCGAAAAAAGCAGTATTTTATATTTTTTTTAAAGGCCAAAATGCAATCCAACCAAGGCCCGCCAATCGGGGGCGGCACCAGCCACATGATCTGGGTTCAAACGCACACCAAATTCGCTTTGCAAATGCACATCGTCTTGCAACGCATCAGAATAGTAAAGACCGATATCATACTCGCGGGCAGACGGCTTCAAATCTGCCTTCACAGATTCACGATACATCACGTCTTGATACGCATCTCTGGCAACGGGCAAATCAACCGTCGCTGTTCCATGACGTACGCGCAACGGTGATACAAATTGCACGCCAAAGGTCCTGTTTTCATTGGCTTTCCAAGCCGCCGTCACAGCAAAACTGTCGCTTCTCAAGTTCGACATTTGAACCAAAGAACGACCATTATTAACCTGAGTTTTACCCGAATAATACATACCTTCAATGGTCAAAGCATCCGTCAAATTCAATATAACGCCTGCACCAACAAAGGATGTCTTGCTGTTACCAGACTTAAAGGCGCCACGTCCCCACATCCCTAAGGTTGATCCTTGTTCGTTGGTGACACCAGCCGTCAACTTCAACCCCACTTTTTTCAAGCCGTTATACTGTAAAGTGCTTTGTAATAATGAAACTTTATTGTGATCCATATCGTTTAAATCATCTTCATTCACAAAACCATTTTGCCCAACCTGTCCCAAAACAGTAGCCTTCCAGTTCTTACTAAGCTCATAACTAACAGCACCACCCCAAGCCTCTTTCATTTTTGCATATGGCGCCTGCATCAAACGTTCAAAATAAGTACCACCACTTGTTTCTGTGTTTTCCGTATAATACGATTTAAAACTCCACTTGGGCGATGGTTTAATTTCAAAGCGCACAGAACCATGCTGCATACCCTTTCCATTCAAATCGGAACGCCGTTCAGAATAAGCCATTGTAAACTTATCGTCAGCCGCCACAACTTTTTCATCTCCCCGCATAAATGATTTGAAACGCCCATCCAATTTATTTTCGCGTTTTGCCACATGTACAAAAGACGATGTTGCCATCGGGAAGGCACGGTTATACTTGTCCAACACAACCATTTTGGCTGGCAACACTTTTGCAACACCCGCTAAAGATGCCGGTACTGTTGTCGACGAGTTTGCCGCCGTAACAGAGGCTCCACTTGCCTTTCCAGATAAAGGAATTTTTGTAAGGCCAATAGGATCTGTCGCCGCATTCAAATTCACCAAGCCATGTCCATAAATTTCATCAACACCCTCATCTCCTAAATCCGTGGCCGTTTCAAACAAAATTTGGACAACCTGTTGGTTTGTCAAATGCGGAAAGGCTCCCTTAATAACAGCCAATGCACCCGATACAATTGGTGCCGCCTGACTTGTGCCAACCATACCCTCATACCCATAATCACTGTTAGTGTCTTCTGCCATTTTAACAGTTGAATAAATCATATCACCGGAATAACTGACGCCACCTGGTGCCGCAATACAATAATTCTTCGTCACACCACATTTAGCCGAATAGGCCGCCAAAGTATTATCTGGATTTACCGCCACCACATTGACCATTAAATTCGTCAAATTATATGTCTTACCATCGGGGTGGACTTTTTTCCCATTAAACATATCAGACAGCAATGCCAACGACAATGGCTGAGGATCATAAGGTGGTGTTGCCCCACTACTTGATCCGGCATAATTGCCCGCAGCAAAAACCAAAATCTTATTTCCCAATGCAGCGGCTTTGTAACCATCCAATGCACCACTTGTTGGTTGCTCATTCAGCATACTTTCGAACGCTGTAGCTGCAGCAGCCGCATTTGCATAATTTCGTCCCCCGGTAAGTTGTGATCCCACCATTACACTAGCATTCACAATATCGGCTGAATTTGCCGCTGCTGCCAATCCTTCCAAGCCACCAATATCCAAATCAATTTTTACAGGAACAAGCGACGCATTATAAGCAACACCCATCATCCCTTCGTCGTTTTGGGCAGCTCCAACGATGCCGGCGACATGGGTTCCATGGTTATCAAAATCCGTCACTTGGGTGACCACATAAGTTGTATCATATGTGCACTCACCACTGGTGTCACAACTCAATTCCCAACCGCCCAAATCATCCGCAGGATTTTCATGATTTGGGTCGTAAATATACAACGTATCAACCCCTTGACTGTTTGGTTTAACATATCCCGAATACGTCGCTCCATTTGCTGACTTCCAGACCGTATTCGCCCACGGAGCCGCATTATTTTCCGAATAACTATAATCACTATACTTTGTCGCATAGATCCAATAGTTCCGCGCACTAATTGCAACATGGCCCAAATCTTTTTCGCTAGGTGTACCCCAGTTTTCATAAAGATGCATTTGGTACAGTGGCGTTCCAGACATATCTGTACCCGCGGAATTTGACGTTATTTTCCAACATTTTTTAGTGTTGCTTTCAGAACATACACCATATACAAAGTTATATTGTGAGCCAATATTATTCTTTAAATCTGGATGTTTTGTCCAAACGCCAGAATCGACAACCGCTACTTTAACCTTTTGGTTTTTATCAATCGCATCCTCGCCTTTACCTTCCAAAGTACCATCTGCCAAACGTTTTATCATGTACCCTGTGTAACCACGCGCATAGGCAGAGGAAGCTTTTACCGTTCCCAAAAAGTTAATACTATCTGTCCCAAAAATATTCGCTTTATATTCATCAGTTTCAAACTCTTCCGCATTCAAAGATAAGGGAGCCGTCCATATATATTTATTATCCCCACCACCAGATGAACTACCGCCATGGCCCAGCGTCAAAATACCAGCCGCAGCAACACCACCTAATAAAACTTCCCCAACACCTAAAAATGGAAATTCGAAACCTTTCGTTCCTGTCGATCCCCACTCAGAAACAGCGCGGGCTGTACCCAAGTGCCCAGTATAATACGTATGAGGTGCAGGTTGATGAGCATAAAAGTTAGCCACTTGCTGTTCGGGCAATTGGCGAATACAATATACATAAGGGCTGGCTCCTTGGGTCAACAACATCTCATATCCTTCATAATCACGCTGCATAACGGTTTCACACAAAGGAGTCATTCCATTTGGTGTTGGGCTATTCATATCAACACCTGCCGCCTTTAATTGTTGTAACGATTTCAAATTTCTGGAATTAACCGCATCCATAACGCGCATATACATCTGAGGCGTCATGGCCATCACTGGATAGGAAACCATTAAAATTCCGATACAAATCAATGTAATACGCCGCATGATCATCTCCCTAAACCAAATTCAATGGATATTGCTCCTCTACCTTATAGTATTTTCCCTCGCCCGCTTCTTTGGCATGGCTAGAAAACAGATTGAAAGAATCTACCAGGAACAAATCCGAATGAAACAGGTTGTTTTTCCCAATATAATTCATTACATCCGTTAAACTAACCCCTTGTAATCTTGCCAACGTCACGTGCGGGTGAAATTTAAACTTGTCCTGCTCGCCCAAGCCTACCTTATGCACGACCGCAGCAATTTTTTCCTGCAACTCTTTTAATGCTTTGTCTTCGTCAACTCCAGCCCACAGGTGATGAGGCATATCCCCCGTTGCAAAATAACCAATTTCTTTTAAAGATAAATGAAACGCTGGAAACCTGACAAACCGTAGTTCACGCAATAATTCTTCCGCCATAGGTTCTTCCACATTCCCAACAAAGGAGAGAGTTAAATGCAATTTATCAGCACTTTTCCACAAAGCGCCAGGCAAATCTTTATCTAATACCATCAGTTGCTCTTTGACCTTTTCAGGCAGCGCCAAACCGATGAATAAACGCATCATGAAATTTTCTCCTTTTCAAAATCCCAAAATTAGTGTATAATATATTTTTATAAAAGGAAACAAAAAAATGTCAAAAATGAAAATTTATGAGATTCCTGCACCAGTCTTGCGTCAAAAAGCCCAAAAAGTAGATACGGTAGATGACGCTGTTCGTCAAGTATTGGCGGACATGTTAGAGACTATGTATGCGGGAAATGGCGTCGGTTTGGCCGCCAACCAGGTAGGGCTATTAAAACGCCTGGTCGTCATAGATTGCGCTGGTGAGGGAGAAGATCCAGCCCCCATTAAAATGGTCAATCCCGAAATCATCGCTCATTCTGACAACAAAATTTTACACAATGAAGGATGTTTATCATTACCTCGTGAGTATGCCGACGTGGAACGTTGGGAGACCGTAAAAGTCCATTATATCGACGAAAATGGATCCGAACAAACACGTGAAGCCGATGGACTTTTGGCCATCGCCATGCAACATGAAATTGATCATCTTGACGGAATTTTATTTATAGACTATCTTTCTAAATTAAAACGTGATAAATTAGTCACACATTTAGAAAAGCGCCGCAAGCGTGAAAGCGAGGAAGCATGACTTTAAAACCACACACACGCCTAGTTGTAATGGGAACGCCAGGATTTATTTTGCCAACATTATATCATGTACTGAATGTAAAAGCGGAAAACGGCGAACCCCAATTTGATTTAATCGCCGTTTACACACGCGCACCAAAGCCAAAAGGACGCGGAATGAATTTATTTCATTCTCCCGTTCATAAAGCCGCATTGGAATTGCAAAAAACTTATCGTTTGCCTTTTGAAATTGTCACACCAGAGACATTTAAAGATCCGGAAGCGGTTAAAAAGTTCAAAAGCTTTAAGCCTGATTTAGTGTTGGTCGGCGCTTACGGTCTGATTCTACCAAAAGACGTTTTAGAGACACCTCCTATGGGATGTTTAAATTTGCACGCCTCTTTACTACCAAAATATCGTGGAGCCTCACCAATCCAACGTGCAATTTTGGACGGCGAGAAAGAAACGGGCGTCACCATCATGAAGATGGATGAAGGATGCGATACAGGGGATACCCTTGGACAAGCAGTTTTTAACGATATGGCTCATATCACTGCTGATCAATTGTGCATGATTTTATCCCAAATGTCTGTCGGTTTATTCATGCATGTATTACACACAAATCCAACACCTCAGAAACAAGACAACAGCAAAGCTTCTTATGCCAAAAAAATCAGCAAAGAAGAGGCCCAAATTGACTGGGGCCAAGATGCTCAAACAATTGATCGACAAGTTCGTGCCTTTTCTTCGGTTCCTGGAGCATTTACTTTTATTAAAGATAAAAACGGCCGCTATTCCCGCCTTAAAATTTTTAAAGTCGGTTTTGCTCGCAAAAAAGCAACCACCGAGAAGCCCGGAACTGTTTTGTCTTGTGATGAAAAAATTGTCGTTAGCTGTAAAGATGGCGCGCTTCAACTGCTCGAATTACAAATGGAAGGCAAAAAGCGCATGACGGGTACCGAATTCAGTTGTGGCAATACACTTGCTCCTGGTGATCAATTATTAAATGCCTCTCTTATTTTAAACGAATTAAGTGGTAAAAAAAAAATAATTAAGCAAGAATCTAATCTTTGGAGACTTTTGTCATTAATCCTACGCAGACATGATCGATCGGGAAAACACGCCACGAATGTTGCGGCGCGGAAAAATAAGTTTAAAACTGTCGCTGACTCACAACCTCGCCCAATGAGAGATAGAAATAGATAATGCGGTATAAATTCACCATTGAATATGATGGCACTCCTTTTATCGGCTGGCAACGCCAAGCAGGACAGTTGTCGGTTCAAGGGGTATTAGAAGATGCCTTAAAAACGGCCTTACGACATCCCGTCACTATTTGGGGTTCTGGTCGCACAGATACTGGTGTTCATGCGATAGCCCAAGTTGCCCATATTGAAATCGAGGGAAAATTAAACACCTATCGTTTATTTGAATCTTTAAATGCACTTGTTCGTCCTTATCCCATTAGTATAAAAAGTATTGAAGAAGCCCCTAATGATTTTCATGCCCGTTTTTCAGCAAAAAAACGCCACTATGTTTATAAAATTCAAAATACACCTTATCCCCCATCCATCAACAAAGGTCATGTGTGGTGGGTGCGCCCCAAATTAGATATCAAAAAAATGCAACAAGCCGCCAATTTAATGCTTGGCAAACATGACTTTTCCACTTTTCGCGCCAGCGAGTGCCAAGCCAAAAGCCCCGTCAAAACCTTGGATACTTTTGACATTATTCAAAAGGGTGAAATCCTTGAATGCCATGTTTCTGCGAAATCTTTCTTGCACCACCAAGTACGCAATATGGTTGGCACATTGGAATTGGTGGGTGAAGGCAAATGGTCAATTGAAAAATTTAAAAAATCATTTGAGGCATGTGATCGCACCAAGGGTGGTCCAACCGCTCCACCAGAAGGGCTTTATTTTGAATCTGTGGAATATTAAAGCGCTTCTAATTTTTCTTTTAATTCTTGCATATCAGATGGCATAAACACTTCAAAAACAAGTTGTTTTCCTGTTGTCGGATGCACAAAACCAAGCACTCCAGCATGCAACGCTTGACGCGGAAAATCACGCACAAAATCTGGTGCATTTTTTAGGGGCTTACCATAGGTATAATCTCCCACAAGAGGATGACGAATAGAGCTCATATGTACACGGATTTGATGCGTACGTCCTGTTTCCAAAATACATTTGACATAACTCACAAGTCCACCACCATAAACATCCAATCGCGTATAATGTGTGACCGCCGGTTTACCACCAACACGAGTCAATGCCATCTTTTGACGATTTGTTGAAGATCGACCAATATTTCCTTCAATACGACCTTCCTCTTGTTCTAATTTACCCCACACAAAAGCTTGATATTCCCGCTGAATAGAATGGATTTCAAATTGTTTAGCCAACGCCACATGAGCTTTATCATTTTTCGCCACCACCAACAAACCAGATGTATCTTTATCAATTCGGTGCACAATGCCGGGACGCTCCACTCCACCAATTCCCGATAAACTTCCCTTGCAATGAAACAAAAGCCCATTTACCAGTGTATGTTCCCAATTGCCTGCACCAGGATGAACAACCAAACCTGCGGGCTTATTTACCACTACCACATCATCATCTTCATAGACAATATCCAAAGGCATTTCCTCTGGCTTAACATCCGCAGGTTCTGGGGCTGGTAAAGTAACTTCAAATACTTGCCCCGTTTCCACTTTCATGTCTGGACGATTGGCAAATAAACCATTGGATTGAATTTTAACCTTATTTCCTTCAATCAAACGAATGAAAGTATTACGCGATATATCTGGAAATGCATCAGCCAAAAATTTATCCAAACGCTTTCTGGCCGCCCCTTCTGACACGGGGGGCGTTGTTAAAAAATGCTCAAATTCTTCGATCTCTGTTTCTTCCACCATGACAAACAGTATATCAAAAACTCATCTTTTTAGCAAACTTTTTGTTGACACTGTCTTCATAACAAGATAATATCTTGTACAGTAAGGTGTTTTAACAGAAAAGGAGTATTTTGTCCGAAAAGAATAACATTGTAAAAACACTTTTGGGCATCTTAATAGCCATCTGTGGCATATGGATGGCGGTGTGTTGTTGTACCCCTAAATATCCAAACATAAAGCCGCTACGTCCGGCAACAGATAATGAGATTTTCTTATCCATTCAACAAAAATATGAACATCATTTGGAACACGCCATTTTGAAATTATTAGAGCCATTAGTTGGCCCAGGAAAGGTCGAGGCTTCTGTTCAAATAGAATTGGATCTCAAAAATGCAAGGCATAACATCCAATCTTATGATCCACAGGCCCAACCGCCACTCAGCAAACAGACCTTTGAAAAAGAGATTCAAAATCAAATCAAAAAGCAATATATCAGCGTTATTGTGGATGGAAATATTCGTAAAGGCGATAAAGGCATTTATCAACCAAGAACCGCACAAGAAATGGCCACATACAGACGTTTAATTCAAGGTGTAACAGGATATAATTCTGCACGAGGAGATACCTTAGAAGTTCAAAACATGCCCTTCGAATCACATAAAGCGAAAAGGCGGTATCTTCCTTTAATTTTGATTGCCAGCGCATTAATTCTTTTAGCTTTTGTGTTAATTGGATTGGCTTTGGTTTTATGTCCTACAACTGAAAGACCACAAAATAAATCCGCAACGTTCTCACCAGACATGTTGGATAAGATTACACAAAATCCAGCCAGAGCTATCGCCGTTATCAAAAACTGGATTTATATGCCCCCCGATAAAAAAACAACAGATTGGGCACCCCTTCAAAAAGTCGGCATTGTTTTATTAGCTTTGGACGAAAATATTGTACGTCAAATTTTAATTGCCTTGGATGATAACGAAGTGCGTCAGGTGGCAAAAACAATGACTTCTCTTGGCGTCATTCCGCCCCAAGAATCGGCTCGTATTTTGGCCGAATTATACGAAGCCATCACAAACGGATCTGCTGTTGTTGGAAACGCCACCCGTGTTCAACAGATTTTATCCGAAAGCACCAGCGAAGCCACCCTTAAATTTAAAGAAACATTACAAACACCGCATTCTTCATTATGGCAAGAATTATCCCACCTTTCGCCTACATTGTTGACCGATCGATTGATTGCACTCAGACCCGAAATCACCGCTTATATTTTGTATCGTTTCCCAACAGAAAAAGCCAGCGAGTTGTTGCAAAATTTCCCAGACAATAAGGCAACACAAGTATTAATCCACCTGAGCCATATCGGCCATATCAATCCAAGCACAAGTGCTAAGATGGAACAAGAAGCCTTGAATGTTGCTCGTGATATTTTGAACACAATTCACACACCAACAGGCACAGAAAAAACATCCGAAATTATTTCACACCTGTCTAAAACACAAAATGGACAAGCCGTCATCAAAGATTTGAACGAAAAAGAACCTTTTTTAGCCAGAAAATTGGCATCGAGACTTATTCAATTTGATGATTTGGCTCATTGGTCCGATACAAATATTCAAACGTTGTTGCGTCATACTTTACGCGCCACGGCCATAACCGCTCTTGTCAACGCAACAAACGGGGTAAAAAATGCTATTCAACGCAATATTCCAAGATCTCTGTGGCCACAGTTGGAAAATGACATCACGACAAAACAAAAGCATGTACAAGAACATGAAATTCAGAAGGCTCGTCAAGAAATTTTGGATAACATCAGAACGTTAATGACACAAGGAAAAATTCAACTATAGGAGTTTTTACCGTGCCCTTCATCCAACCTTTGCATTTAGATACCCCAGAAACATCGTTCTTTATGGTTAAAGGTGCTGTTCAGCATGTAGGCGTTAGCCGTACTGTCGCTTGCTTGGCGGACACATTGGCGAAGCGTAACAAAAAAGTGCTCATCTTTGATGCTTTACTAGGGTTAAAAAACTATCCCATTAAACATGCAAAATCCGATAAAATTAATGCCGTTTTACAAGGTTTAACTCCTTTAACAGATATTATTTCAACTGACAAAGGCATAGACATTATCGCCGGATCAGCCAATCACAATTTAAATGCTGTATCCCCAATAGCACAGCAAAAAATTAAATTTGATCTTATGAACTTGGCACAAAATTATCAAGCGGTTATTATTGATTGCCCTGCAACAATTGTTCACCCGCTGTTTACAGATATTGAAAACACATTATGGGTTACCACAACAGACATCGATACTCTTTTAAGAACTTTACACCAAGCAAGCCAAGAAAAGATTCCCCAAATTGTTTTAACAGGCATAAAGAATGACACAGAGCGCAATAAGGCGCATCTTTTCATCAAGCACTTGCTACCTCAATGTCAAATTATTGAGTTTTTTTAAGTAAAAACACTTTAAAAACCTTGACTTTTTTACAAAAAAATCTTATGTTTATCATAGTATGATTTTAAGACATAAGGATACCGCATGAAATTTAAGAAACTGTTTGGTTCTGCCAACGAACGCTATTTGAAGAAATTTTCAAAATACATCACCAAAATCAATGCTCTTGAAGAAGAATATCAAAAACTTTCAGACGATGAATTAAAGGCGAAAACGCCTGCATTCAGGACACGTTTAGAAAAAGGCGAAACATTATGGGATATTTTACCCGAAGCTTTTGCCGCTGTTCGCGAGGCCGCCAAACGCACATTAGGATTGCGCCCATTTGATGTGCAATTGTTAGGTGGCATGGTCTTGTTTGACAATAAAATCGCTGAAATGGAAACGGGCGAAGGCAAAACTTTGGTCGCCACCCTTCCCGTTTACTTAAATGCTTTAACAGGCAAAGGTGTCCATGTTGTGACAGTTAATGATTATTTGGCTCAACGCGACAGCGAATGGATGGGCAAGGTTTATCGTTTCTTGGGGTTAACTGTCGGTTGCATTGTTGCAAATATGGACAAAGAAGATCGAAAAGCTGCTTATGCTTGTGATGTAACATATGCGACAAATAATGAATTAGGATTTGATTATTTGCGTGATAATATGTGCGTCAGCAAAGATGAAATGGTGCAACGCCCTTTTAACTATGCTATTGTAGATGAAGTGGATTCCATTTTAATTGACGAAGCACGAACGCCATTAATCATTTCTGGACAGGCGGAAGATTCTTCTGAACGTTATATTGCCGTTGATAAAATTATGTCCGGTGTACAACCCGAACATTACGAAAAAGATGAAAAGCACAGAAATGTCACCCTAACCGATGCCGGCATGCAATTTGTGGAAGATGCTTTACATAATGCGGGCTTAATGATCGGTGGTTTATACGAAGCGGACAACATTGCCTTTGTGCACCATGTTGAGCAAGCCTTGCGTGCACACACATTGTTCCAAAAAGACGTCGATTATATTGTCAAAGATGGCAAAGTGATGATTATTGATGAATTTACGGGAAGAATTATGGATGGCCGTCGCTATTCCAACGGACTTCACCAAGCATTAGAAGCAAAAGAAGGCGTGGAAATTCAACCTGAAAATCAAACACTTGCGTCCATCACGTATCAAAACTATTTCCGAATGTATCCTCATTTAGCCGGTATGACCGGCACTGCAATGACGGAAGCTGCCGAATTTGATGACATTTATAAATTACAAGTTGTGGATATTCCCACAAACAAACCCGTGGCCCGTAAGGACGAACAAGACGCTATTTACCGTACTGCAGACGAAAAATATGCCGCCATTATCAAGGAAATTCAAAAAGTACATGACCGCGGACAACCTATTTTGGTAGGAACGACCAGTATTGAAAAATCTGAAATTTTAGCCAATTTATTAAAAGAAAAAACAGATATTCCATTTAATGTTTTGAATGCGCGTCATCACGAGCAAGAAGCCCATATTATTGCTCAGGCTGGTGTTCCTGGTGCTGTGACAATCGCGACCAACATGGCTGGGCGTGGAACAGATATTCAATTGGGCGGTAACTTTGAAATGCGCTTTAATGAACAAAAAGAAGCACATCCCGAGATGGACGAAACATTACTTGCCGAAAAGATTAAGGCAGAAATTGCCGAGGGCAAGCAAAAAGCTTTGGCTGCTGGTGGATTATATGTGTTGGGATCCGAACGCCATGAAAGCCGTCGTATTGACAACCAATTGCGTGGTCGTTCCGGCCGTCAAGGCGATCCGGGACAATCAAAGTTCTATGTAAGTTTACAAGACGATTTGATGCGCATTTTTGGCTCTGACCGTATCGGTCGCATTTTAAAAACAATGGGCTTAAAAGAAGGCGAATCTATTGAGCATCCATGGATCAGCAAGGCTATTGCAAAGGCTCAACAAAAGGTCGAAGAATATCACTTTGACGTACGTAAAAATCTGCTTAAATTTGATGATGTCACAAATGATCAACGTAAAATCATTTACGAACAACGCAAAGAGATGATGGAAATGGATGATGTGTATCCTATTATGCAAGACATGCGTCAAGATGCCATCAGTGCATTGGTTTATTCTATTGCCCCTGAACGCTCTGCACCAGAGGATTGGAATGCCGAAGAATTGCGTCAAGAAACGATCAAACTGTTGGGTGTAGATGCTCCATTTACCAGTTGGAAAAATGAAACGGGCATTGAACCTGCTGTCATGGTGGATCGCTTATTAAAAATGGCGGATGAAACATGGCAAGAAAAGACCAAGATTTTACCACCAGAATTCAAAAAAGATTTCGAAAAAACAATTTTAATCCAAACAATTGATACATTATGGAAAGAACACTTGCAAAGTTTGGACTTTATGAAAACGTCCATCGGTCTTCGTGCTTATGGACAGCAAAATCCTTTGAATGCCTTCAAACAAGAGGCCTTTCATTTGTTCCAAAACTTACTTGGACGCGTACGTGAACGCTTAACAGAAACAATGGGCCGTTTGGAACTACAACTAAGCGCTCCAACACCAGAACAAACAACAGAAGGCACACCAGAAATACCAGCCGACCAAGCCCCGCTTCCGCCAGTGGATGACAAAAAGGAAATTGGTCGCAACGATCCGTGCCCCTGTGGTTCTGGTAAAAAATACAAACATTGTTGCGGTAAATTAGGGACCTAACCGTTTTGCAACAACGCACCAATTGATTGCTTTATTTACCACTTTTGCAGCGTAATCAAGGCGTCTATTTTGGTAATCAAGATAATACGCATGCTCCCACACATCCAACGTCCAAAGCGGTTTAAAACCTTTCAATCCACACGGCGTTTCGGCATTTAGCGTGCTTTGCACCTTTAAATGTCCTCGTTCCAAAACAAGCCATACCCAGCCCGATCCAAATCGCGCCATCGCAGCTTTGATAAGTTCATCTTTTAAACGATCAATATTGCTGTAATCTTGATGGATATAAAATAATAAATCTTCTGGGATTTGATGATCTTTTGGATTTAAACTAAGGCCCTCAAAGAAAAATTCATGATTCCATACCTGAGCCACCTGATTAAACAAAGAAATTTCGTCTTTATTACGGGCCAACTGAATTATCTGCTCTATCGTTTTATTGGCCCATGTTGCCGGCATCAATTCATTAGCTTTAGCAACATATCCCGCATAATGTTTATCATGATGAAATTGCAACGTCTCAGAGCTCATAACAGGTTGCAACGTCTTAAAATCATAATTCAATTGTCGTACTTCCAACATTTTATCCTCCTACGCTATGATAATTAAGCCCCCATTATGCCAAAAGCAAGGTCTTGATTTTCTGAAAAAAGTCTGGTATAATAAGTTCCATAAGCGGCCATGGTGGAATTGGTAGACACGCAAGCTTGAGGTGCTTGTGGAGAGATCCGTGGAAGTTCGAGTCTTCTTGGCCGCACCATTTTCTAAATTTATTTTTGAAAATAAATGTGGACATCTTTTTTTTATTTCTGATATAATGGTAAAAAAAGGAGTGGATGATGTCTATTTTTGAATTACCCAATAACTTAAAGAAAAAATCCATTAAACCTGCCGGAAGAGCCCAAAGTCCAAAGACTAAACCTGTTTCCACCCAACCCTCCACGTCCAGTAACAATCCAGAGGATTTGGAAAAATTAGCAATGGAAGCCATGTCTGATTTGGCTGCAAAATTTCCAGCATGGGCCAGCGGAGATGTTCAAAAGATTAAACAATATTTGGCCGAGGCATCTGGAATTTTTGGCGAGGAACGCACAATAATCATCCGTCAACGTGTTTATCCAAAAGCGCACGATTTAAAAGGCCAAGGGACAACCTTTGGTTACCCATTAATTACCGACATTGGTTCCCATATGTGCAAACTGATAACAAGCAAGACCACTTTTTCGGCCGCAGATATTCTAACACTTAAAAATGATGCAAACCTGATGGAAACAGTCCTTTGGAAAAAATTAAAGGGAGATGGGGGCGTCAAAGGCGCACAAATATTGGAGAAATTGAAATAATGGCTGAACCATTGGTTTTAATTGTAGATGACGATACGCGTTTACGCCAATTGTTGCATACCTATTTGCAACGAAATGCCTTTTTAGTTTCCGAAGCAGCCAACGCCAACGAAGCAGAAGATTTATTAAAATATTTAAAACCAGACGTCCTAATTATGGACGTTATGATGCCTCAAAAAAATGGTGATGTTTTGACAAAAGAATTACGTCACAAAGGCATTACAACTCCTATTTTGATTCTGACGGCACGCGGCGATATAAACAGCCGAATTGTCGGTTTGGAAGCTGGCGCCGATGATTACCTTCCTAAGCCCTTCGAACCAAAAGAGCTGTTGTTACGGCTAAACAATTTATTAAAAAGGCGTACGCCCCAACAAGAAATGATCTCTTTTGGTCCTTATTCTTACAATACTCAAACCAATATCTTAAAACAAGGTGAGAACATTATTTCATTAACAACAGCAGAGCAAATGCTCCTAGATATTTTAATCAAAAACATTAATCAAGATGTATCTCGGGACATGTTAGCAAACTCATTACATTTGGACAACACACGCACTATTGATGTCCAAATCAAACGCTTGCGTCAAAAATTGGATACAGATCCCAATTTTAATTACATTCAAACAATCAGAGGAAAGGGTTATAGGTTAATCAGCACATGATCAAACATTGGATTCGAAGCTTCAGAAAGACAGTCTTGCCCAATGGCCTATTGGGACGGTTTTTCTTGATTATTTTGTTACCACTTATCATTGTTCAATTTTCCTTAGGATTGTTCTTTTACAATCGACATTGGGAAACGGTCAGCCATCGCTTGGCCAGAGATATCTATGGTGAAGTTCAATTGATTACAAATATTATCGATAACGCTAATTTAACCCAAGATGAGTTAAACAACGTGATCCGTCATGCAAGGCACGATCTTTCCTTGGATATTTCTTGGCGACCAAACGCCGCTATCCCAACAAAACAAAAACGACGTTTTGTTGATATGAGCCAAGATTTAGTCAGCGAATTGCAAAATTTAAAATTTCCTTATCAAGTAACAACATCAACTGATGGCCAACAACGCATCAACATTCAATTGGATAAAGGTGTATTGGAAGTCGTTGTCGCTCGCAAACGCTTTTTTACATCAACCGTGTGGATCTTTTTCTTGTGGATGTTATTATCTTCCATTATATGGTTTGGGGTAGCACTTATCTTTATGAAAAATCAATTACGCGCTATCATTCGTCTGGCTCATGCAGCCGAAGCTTTTGGTATTGGTAAAAATGTGGATAATTTTAAACCAGAGGGCGCGACAGAAGTTCGTCATGCTGGCGCCGCATTTTTAATGATGAAAAACCGCTTACAGCGTTATCTAACCGAGCGCACAGCTATGTTGGCTGGCGTTTCGCACGATTTACGCACCCCACTGACACGATTGAAATTGCAATTATCTATGTTACCACAAGACGAAACAACACGTGCAATGGATCAAGATGTAACCGATATGGAAAACATGTTAAACGGTTATTTAACGTTTGCGCGCGGCGATGGACGAGAAGAATCCAAAGAAATTGTTTTAAAACCATTTATGACAAATTTGGTTGATAAATTCAAAAAAACAAATCATCAGATCGATCTCATCATCCAAAACGATGTCCGCGTTATTGCACGGCCCTCCGATTTATCTCGGGCGCTTGGCAATCTTATTGCAAATGCTGGACGCTATGCCACAAAAACATGGGTTAAAGTTAAAAAACAACAAGATCAAGTCCAAATTATTGTGGACGATGATGGGCCTGGCATTCCTAAACATAAAAGAAAGGATGTTTTTAAACCATTCGTGAGATTAGAAGAATCCCGTAATCCATCGACTGGTGGCGTGGGATTAGGACTGACCATTGCTCGTGATATTTTGTTGTCTCATGGTGGAGATATCTCATTGGATACAAGCCCACAAAAAGGATTGCGGGTTATTGTCACCTTACCACTTTACACATCTTCAAAATAGTTCTTGCAATTACAAAAAAAATAAAATAAGCTTCTAGATAGTTTCTAATATTGGTGGGAGACATACATGAAGGAATTAAACATTATTATTGCAACGGCTCTTGGTTTATGGGTTGCAACAGCGAATGCTCAAATTGATCTTCAAGCAGAAACACGTCAAATTGACCCTGCACAAGACACGGAGGATGTTTCACAGTCTGCAACACCTCAGATAAAACCCACCACTGGAAACGATTCTTTTTCACGTGCAACAACATTGTCTAAAGATGATAAAGAAAAGTTAAACAAACAAATTACTGACTACAAGAAAAATAAATAATGGAGGATCCATGCGTATCGTGCTATCTACAATTATATTATTTACTTCCTTTGCGGTTTCTGCTCAAATTACTGATGTTTTAGACAGCGCAGCAAAGACTACCAGAACAATTGCTGGCACAGAAGCCGCCATTGGGAATGTTGCAGCTAGTCCAGAAAACATAAAGGACACCGTTAATACTGGCAACAAACGCAAAACAGCAACTAGTTTGAAAAAAGCAGCTAGAAATATCGAGGGAGCCGCAGCAGGCATTGGATCTTTAACTAATTCGGACATCAACGTTTCTGGTGTTTCAAACACCTTAAAAGAAGGGGCAGATATCTTAAGATCCCAAGCCAACACAGAATCTGCAGCTAATGCAACCATTCGTTCAACCAACAAATTGGCTGATGCTGTACAAGAAGGCAATTTGAGCAGAACCGCTGGTGCAGTTCGATCCGTTGGTAGCAACGTACAGCGCACTGTCAAAAACTTTAACAAATGGACCGGCGGCGCTGGAGGAACAGAAGGGATGAAAGAACTTCGTGCCAACTTAAATGGTCTAAGCACTCGTTTGCGTGGTGCCGCACAGGTTCAACGCAGCGGTCAACGCGTTTCACGATCGGCCAACAAAATTCAAGAAGGCATTAAATCTGGGAACTTATCACAGGTAGCTTCTGGATTGAAATCAATGTCCAGTAGCATCAAATCTGGTGAAAAAGGAGCTTCCAAAGCCATGACTGGCAGCAATAAATCGCCTTCATCAAGCAAGAAATCGGCGGGCAGTTCTGGCGGGCAGTCTGGCAGTTCTGGCGGACAATCTGGCACATCTGGCGGACAATCTGGCACATCTGGCGGATCAACGGCTCATGGCTCTGGTTCAACAGGATCATCGGGATCTGGTACTACAACTTCTACCCCACCAGCATCATCGACACCAACAGAACCGACACAACAACAAAAGCCGCAAAAGCAACCACAACAGACACAGTCAAAAAGCTCTGGTAACTCTGGCACACGCGCTGGTAGAGCCTTAAAACGGACAACCTACAAAACTAAGTCCGACACATTAAATACGGTTTTAAAAAGAGAAGAACTAAACAGTAAAAAAGCTAAGGCGGGAGTCAACGCTAAAATCAAGGAAAGCTTTCACAAACAAAAATGATTAACACTTGGTAATCTTATTCAGTCAACTCTGCGTCTCTCTGCATGTATTTGCCTGTACTTAAAGTTCTATCCTTATTCAGGCGAAGACACTTTCTCAAACAGCAACATGAGAATTGAGCTGCAGTTTTTTACCTGATGCTCAATCTCTGTTCCAATAAAAAATCCCCACGCAAACGGTGGGGATTTTCAAGAGCTGTAAGATTAATCTTCCAACTCTGTTTCGAAACGACCGGAGTCAATAGAACCACCAGAAGATTCTGTATCAATAGCGTAGTTAACCACTTGGCTGGCCACCGCTAACAAAGCCAAACCAACGGCCAAAATCGCCACTTTCTTCCATTCCAATTTACCAAAGATAGCCGCAATAGCAAAACCAACTAATGCAAAACCACCCATAATAAACACAATTTGACGAACATTTTTAAACAAATCGCCCATCTTTGTGGCGGCATTATCAAAAAGATCCGCTTGAGCGAAGGCTGAACCGGCCACGCACAAACCAGCCATAATTGCCAATTGGCCCATTACTTTTAAAGATTTATTCATTTTTTTCTCCTTTTTATTTGTTAAACCAAGATTGAAACCACCCAATCTTGAGGTTATCATACATCTTTTTTACAAGATTTCAAACTTTTTTTTAATTTTTTCATAAAAATATGTGTTTTTTATGTGTTTATTAATCAAAAATTAATACTTATCGCATTATGATGAGCTAAACGGATTGAAAGGGGACCTCTATGCGTTCAAACATCAAAACAACATTTGCAGTGATGACAGCAAGTATTTGTCTTGCGTCAATTGTATCGTATGCACAAGTACCAGATGATATTTTAATATACGACAATCAGACAAACGATTTTCTGTTGCCATCTTATTTTGATACCCCCGCTCCTTCTTTACCAGAACCAGCAGTGACTCAAATCAGTCAGCAACCGCAAACCGTTCCAGCAGACATTGACATTTTAAATGAAATTTTTGGGGATCAAGCCGTTAATTCTCAACCATTATCTCAACCTGCAAAAGGCAGCGGGACAAGCGTTCAAACATTTTATCCCACACCTAAATCCGTCAAGCAAAGCACAGCGCAACCGTTGTTAACACCTTTGGCCCCATTACCTCAAGTTCCAGAAGCTGCCGTTCCGCCACCAAAACACATTCAACGATCTTCACCCTATGCAACAAGGTTGTTGGCAAAAGAAACAGGCAAAAGCAAAGCAAATATTCAATTACCAAAAGATATTCGTTTGCAATTTAATCCTGGCGCTACGCAGTTGACCGATTCAGCGGTCAAATGGATTTCTGCATATGCATTACATGTACAAAAAGACCCGACAAAGATGGTAAATTTGCGTGTAAGCACGCAAGATTGGGCCATACAACAAGCGCGTTTAGGATTGATTATGCAAATTATGTTGGAGAAAGGATTGCCCGCCCGTCAAATTCAGATTTATCAATCTGATAGGGACCCTGATTCGATCATTATTGGCGCGGATACTAATCCAACTCAAACAAAAACAATT
>JAZRDB010000004.1:0-22678 GCA_045660045.1 Alphaproteobacteria bacterium
AGGATCCTTCTTCGGATATGCCCGTCACACAATACGACATGAAATATGTGGAAGAAGCCAGCTTGATTAAATTTGACTTTTTGGGGCTTAAAACGCTCACAACCATTAAAAAAACACTGGAATTAGTTCAAAAACGCGGGATAGAGGTGGATATTGATCATATTCCTTTGGATGACGAAGAAACATTTAAGCTTTTGCGAGCCGCTGATACAACGGGCGTGTTCCAATTGGAATCAACGGGAATGAAAAAAATTCTGCATGATATGCAACCCGATAAAATTGAAGATATTGTCGCTTTGGTATCGCTCTATCGTCCGGGACCAATGGATTCTATTCCTACCTATATTAAAGTGAAAAAAGGCGAGGAAAAGCCTGATTACATGCATCCGATGTTAGAGCCGATTTTAAAAGAGACTTATGGCATTATGATTTACCAGGAACAGGTGATGCAGATTTCGCGTGTGATGGCCGATTTTACCTTGGGTGGCGCCGATTTGTTGCGTCGTATTATGGGTAAGAAAAAAGCGGAATTATTGCCCCCGGAACGTGAGAAATTTATTAAGGGCGCAAAGGTAAAGGGCGTTGCCCAAGAAGTGGCCGAAAAGGTCTTTGATAAGATGGCTAAGTTTGCGGAATATGGATTTAATAAAGCGCATGCGGCGGCGTATGCTTTTATCGCTTATCAGACGGCTTATTTGAAGGCACATTATCCTGTTGAATTTATGGCAGCCACGATGACGCTTGATAAAATTAATACCGATAAATTGGCGTTTTTTAAAAACGATTTACAACAAAATGGATTTAAGGTTTTGCCGCCTCATATCAATAAATCGGAAGTTGATTTTACAGTGGAAGATGGGTGTGTGCGATACGCTTTATCGGCTGTTAAGAATGTGGGCGAAGCGGGCATGCAGGCCGTTGTGGCGGAGCGTGATAAAAATGGTCCGTTTAAATCAATGGAAGATTTTTTAAGGCGTGTAGATGTGGCAGCTCTGAATAAAAGATATGTAGAAAATTTAGCTAAATCGGGTGCCTTTGAATGTTTGGAATCCAATCGAGCCTATTTATTTAATAACGTGGAAAAAATGATTGCTTATGCGGCAGATCAAACAAAGGCTAAAAATAGTGCGCAGATGGGGCTGTTTGGCGCGGATACGAGCACCAACAAGTTAAAATTGACGAAGTGTCCGGAATGGCCGCCGATGGAAAAATTAGAGTACGAAAAAGAAGCGTTAGGCTTTTATTTGTCGGCTCACCCGTTGGATTCGTTCCAATCGATTTTGGAGCGGATGCGGGTGGTGGATTACACCGATATCCCAAATATGGTGAAGGCGGCGGGTGTCTTTCGTGGTCAGTTGGCGGGAATTGTTTCTGAGGTGCGTGAGCGTATCAGCCAGAAAGGAAATCGTTTTGCTTTTGTGTCGGCGAGTGATAAATCCGCCAGTTATGATGCGATTTGTTTCTCAGATGTGCTAGAGGCCAGCCGAGAAAAATTAAATTCCAATCAGCCTTTATTGTTTACTGTTCAAGCTGATAAGCGTGATGGAGAAGAACAGATTAGTTTGCGCATTCTTGGGGTTGAATTGTTGCCCGAGATGATGAGTAAAACTGCTTCTACGTTGATTTTGAAAATTGAATCTAAAGAATGTGTGCCGGCCATCAAAAAAGTCTTGGATGCTGATGCCAAAGGGAAAAGTCGTGTATTCATTATTTTGACAAGTGGTGATAACGAAGTAGAAATTGCCTTGCCAGATCGATACGCGCTTCATCCGAATACAATTTCCCAATTATCTCAAATTGCAGGTATTTTGGAAATTAAACACGTTTAATTTTTACTTGCTTTTATCCTGTTTTTATGGCACAATTGAAAACAAACTAGGGGGATTTTCTATGGAATTACAAGAATATCATGTCAAACACATCTTTAGACAGGCGGGTTTGCCTGTGTTGAAAGGTGCTGTGGCATATACCCCCGAAGAAGTTGTTCAAGTTGCAAAAAAAATTGGAAAGCCGCCTTATTTTTTGAAGGCGCAAATCGTTGGGGGCAGTGGTTGTTATGGTTCGTTATTGCAACCAGGAACTCAAATAAATGGATGTGCTTATGTTGGAGATAGAGAAGAATTGCCTGTTGCGGCCGGTGAATTGTTTGGCCATCCTGCATGGTTGAGTGAAGCAAACTCACTCTTTGAAATTCATAAAATTTATGTGGAAGCAGGTATTAATGAGGTGACGGAAATTGGGCGCTTGGTCTTTCGGGTAAATTTTGAAGAACAATGCCAGATGTTATCGGTTGTTTCCAGTTCTGGTAAGTTAACATCCTTTAAGTTAGGGGATGTCTTAAGTGACGATATTTTGAACGGTGCCCTGCGTGCATTCAATGTGAAAGATGAAAAAACACAAAAGAGTTTGGTAAATATACTGAAAAAAGCATACAGATTGTTCCGTTTTTATGGTGCGGTTGCGGTTGAGTTGTCACCCATTGTTCAATTAAAAGATGGGTCATTAAAGATTATTGATGGTCGATTGGTTTTTGATCCAAATACAACTCATAAATTTCCAGAGTTAATCCCTTTAATTGAATCGCGCATAGGAAAAGAACGTGAAAAGTTGGCGCGTGAAAATCATTTCAGATATATGGGATTAAAAGGCAATATTGCCTGCGTTGTGAACGGAATTGGTTTGGGATGGGCGACCGTCGATTTAATTCAACGTAAGGGCGGAAAGGTTGCTGCCTTGTTAGATATTGGAACAGAGCCAACAAAGGAAACAGTGACGAAAGCATTGCGCTTGGTTCTTTCAGAACCGAACGTGGATGGTGTTTTGGTGAATATTTTTGGGGGGGCGACCCGTTGTGATTTAATTGCGGAAGGATTAATCGCTGCTTCACCGGAAATGGCTGTGGGATTGCCTTTGGTTGTCAGGATGGATGGGATTAATACAGATGCGGGACAACGATTGTTGTTTGAATCTCGCTTGCCGTTTGTTGTTAAAACAAAAATGGACGATGCCGTTCGAGCGATTGTAAAAGCTGTAAAGGAGAAACGATAATGTTTTTCTTGCCGACAAAAGAAACGCCAATTTTATGCCAAGGCATTACAAGTAATGCTGGGGCCGTTCATACGGAGCTTGCTCTTGCTTATGGCAGCAACATTGTAGCTGGGACAAGTCCAGATAAGAATGTGCGTCAATTTTTGGGTGTGCCCGTTTATAAAACTGTTGCCGAGGCGGTGAAGGTGAAGAGCCCCAAGGTGAGTGTTGTTTTTGCAACACCGACACATGCCTTAAAAGATGTGGAAGATGCCATCAAAGCGGGCATTGAAATGGTTGTGTGTATCACGGAGCGCATGCCTATGCACGATGCGTTAAAAATGAAAAATTTGGCTGAAAAGACGGGGGTGTGCCTTGTAGGTCCATCGTCTATGGGTATTGGAATTGTGGATCAAACAGTGATTGGATCTGTGCCGATTCATTTGTTTAAGAAAGGTAAAATTGGTGTGGTGGGGCGTTCGGCCTCGTTGTTGTGGGAGGCAGCGCGTCAATTGTCTAATTTTGGCATGGGCGTTTCTAGTGTTATTTCCTTGGGGGCTGATCACTTAATTGGAACCTCTTTCGTTCCTGTTGTGAAGGCTTTGTTAAAAGATGAAAACACGGAAAGCATCTTAATTGTTGGACAAGTTCATGGTCAATTTGAATACGAATTGGCGGAATTTTACCAAAAGCAAAAGAATAAAAAGCCGATGTGGTGTTATATTCCTGGTCGATCGTTGGATCGATCGGATAAGCGGCCGTTATTGGGCATGCAGACTGTAAAGTTTTCGGATGTGATTGATGCCAAAAAACAAGCTTTGACGATGGCAGGTGCTTTATGGATTGACAGCCCAGATACTTTTGGTAAAATAGTCAAAAAAGGAAAAAGCAAATGAATTTAACAGAAGCAATAGTTGTGCGTGTCAGCCATGATTTGGCGGGAGCTATTGGTGCTTTTTCCAACACGGTAGATTTGATGAAAATGGACGCGTCGTTTATCGACGAATCTGTGGAATTATTGGAAACAAGTTCTCATCAATTAATTGCACGTTTGGCTTTTTTCAGAGCTTTATTTGGCGCTGAAACAAAATCTATAGACGCTACATTGGTGCGGCGATATTTGGATACATTGGCAATTCCTGTGGAATTTAAGGGAGAGCTGTCTTCTCGTATACAATTGGCGTTGGTGGCTGTTGGTGTGGAGTTGATGGGTGTTGGAGGTACATTGGAATTGGTGAATCAAACATTGACCATTCAAGGAAAAGAATTGTTTCGCGATTCCGTTTTTATGCAAGCGGTCATGGGAACAAATGTGCCTTGTGATCCTAAATTAGTGACAGCCCTATGGCTGAATCAAATTGCAAAAGAAGAAGGGTTGATTATTCGCCTGGATGCGGGCGATGATATAATTACACTTTCTTTGGCTTAAAATAACTTGATTTTTAATGAATAATTTGGTACAATACGTGCCAGTTTTTAACTTTATGGATAAAAGGATCTAAACAATGACTGATAAACAAAAGTATTACCCAGAATTAAACGGTAAATGTGACTTTCCAAAAATGGAAGAAGAGGTTTTAAAAGGGTGGGACGATAATCATATTTTTGAGGCGGTAAAGGATGCTCGCCAAAATGGAGATGAATTTGTGTTCTATGATGGCCCTCCATTTGCAAATGGACAACCACACTATGGGCATATTTTTGTGTCATATGTGAAAGATGCTGTGGCACGTTTTCAGACGATGCTTGGTAAGAAAGTGGAACGTCCCTATGGTTGGGATTGCCATGGTTTGCCCGCTGAAATGAATGCCGAAAAGGCATTGGGTATTTCTGGTCACAAAGCGATTGAAGAATACGGTGTGGATAAATTTAATAATTTCTGTAAGGAATCCGTTTTAAAATATTCGGGTGATTTTGTTAGCTTATTTCACCGGATGGGACGTTGGATTGATCCATCTTTGGAATATCGCACAATGGATTTGCCATTTATGGAATCTGTGATTCAAAATTTTAAAGCACTGTATGACAAAGGTTTAATTTATCAAGATTTCCGTGTGCAACCTTATTCATGGGCGGCACAAACGGTGCTTTCCAATTTTGAAGTGAATCAACCGGGGTGCTATCGTGATAAAGTAGATACCGCTATTACGGTTATGTTTAAATTGGAAAACGGGATGCATTTGTTGGTGTGGACCACAACCCCATGGACATTGTTTTCCAACCAAATGATTGCTGTTGGGACGGACATTGATTATGCTGTGATGGAAGAAAATGGAGAAAAATATGTGTTGGCAGAGGGGTTAAAAGGTCGTTATGCCAAGCAATTAGAAAATGCAACACAGGTTGCTACCATGAAAGGTTCCGAGTTGGTTGGGATGTCCTATGAACCCATGTTCCCTCATTTTGCAAACTTAAAAGAAAAAGGTTGCTTCAAAGTGTTAGCTGGTGATTTTGTGTCCACCGAAGATGGTACGGGTATGGTGCATATTGCCCCAGGATTTGGTGCCGATGACTTTGATGTGTGTCGCAAATATGATGCACACTTCCCGATTGTGTGTCCTGTGGATGAAGCGGGTTGTTTTACTGCTGAAGTGCCTGAAGTGCAAGGAAAACAAGTTTTTGATGCGAATGAATATGTGTTGAATTATTTGAAAGAAAATCGCTTATTGGTGAAAAAAGAACAAATCACCCATACTTATCCATATTGTTGGCGGACAGATACACCTCTTATTTATAAAGCAATGTCTGGTTGGTTTGTGGATGTTCCGAAATTCCGTGAGGAGTTATGCAAACTGAATCAAACGATTACGTGGACGCCTGAGCATATTAAAGATGGTCGTTTCGGCAAGTGGTTAGAAGGGGCCAGAGAATGGTCTATTTCCAGAACGCGTTTCTGGGGTGCGCCAATCCCTGTGTGGCAATCGGATAATCCAAAATATCCACGTACGGATGTGTTTGGGTCTGTCGCTGAAATTAAAGAAAAGACAGGTTGTGATGTAACGGATTTACATCGTCCGGCCATTGATCAAGTAGTTTATCCAAATCCGGATGATCCGTCGGGTCAAACAATGATGCGACGTGTGCCAGATGTATTTGATTGTTGGTTTGAATCTGGTTCTATGCCAGAAGGCCAAATCCATTATCCATTTGAGAAAAAAGAATGGTTTGATGCCCATTTCCCAGCAGATTTTATTGTGGAAGGTGTGGATCAAACACGTGGTTGGTTTTATTCTTTACATGTGTTGGGAACCGCTCTACATCATAAACCAGCCTTTAAACATTGTATGGTGACGGGTTTGGTGATGGCCGAAGGTGGTGTAAAAATGTCTAAAAAATTGGGCAACTATCCAGATCCATATGTGATTTTAAATGGTTCGGGTTCCGATGCGTTGCGTTGGTTTTTGCTTTCCTCGGCCATTGTGCATGGTGGTAATGTGTGTGTGGACTACGAAGGAAAAGAAGTGGCAAAAGCCATGCGTAAAGCATTGTTGCCGTTCTGGAATGCCTATTATTTCTTCTGTCTGTATGCAAATGCAGAAGGGGTGAAAGCTAATTTGACAACGGCTGCAACAGATGTGTTAGATCGATATATTTTGGGTAAACTCAAAGATTTAACTGGCAAAGTGAAAGCTGAAATGTTGGATTATGATATGCCAGCGGCTGCTGATAATTTGGCAGATTTCTTGGATATCTTGAATAACTGGTACATTCGTCGTTCTCGTGAACGTTTCTGGGATGGCACAGATCAAGCGGCTTTTGATACGCTTTACACCGTGTTGGTGACGTTGGCCAAGATTATGGCGCCATTGATGCCATTCTTGACAGAAACAGTGTATCGTGGCTTGACAGGTGAAAAGTCTGTGCATTTGGCGGATTGGCCGAATGTGGATGCGTTGGCGGACGAAGTCAAGTTGATTGAACAAATGGACTTTGTGCGTGCGATTTCTTCCACAGCAAAAGCTATTCGTGAGGAAAATCATTTGCGCAACCGTTTGCCACTTTCCAAAATGACTATTGCAGGCGAGCAAGCAAATACCTTGACGGACTTTGTTGAATTGTTAAAGGATGAAGTCAATGTGAAAGATGTTGTGTTTAATACGGATGTGACTGCGGTGGCGGACAAGTTCTTGTATTTGAAAACGCCACTGATTGGTAAACGTTTAGGGCCTGCTATGGGTGTAATTATGGCAGCCAGTAAGCAAAATCAATGGTCTGTCAATTCAGACGGCACATTGGCCATTGGGGGACAAACATTGAATGCTGATGAGTTTGAATTGCGCTTGAATATGAAAGAAGGATTTAAAGGTCAACCTTTGCCTGATAACCGCGCAGTAGTGCAGTTGGATGTGACCGTGTTGCCCGAATTGGAACGCGAAGGTGTTGCGCGCGACTTTGTACGTATGGTGCAACAACTACGCAAAGACAAAGGTTTGGATGTGTCCGATCGGATTACCTTGACTTGGACCAGCGAATCCGCTTTGGTCAAAGAAGCGTTTAAAGAACACGCTGCCTATATCGCTGAACAGGTCTTAGCGACCTCTTTTGTCGAAGGCGATGGTTCCGATAAGACCGAAGAATTGGGCGATGGACAAGTATCCTTTGCCATCCAAAAAGCATAAGGTTCAATCAAATAAAATCCCCGAGCATTTGCCTGGGGATTTTTTTTATTTCAAGGTATCATACATGCGGCGGATTTCTTGGATGTCCTGCCACATAAGCCATTTAGGTGATCCTTTTTCTTTGGATTGATTTCTGAGCAAATAGGATGGGTGAAAAATCGGCATCATCTTGGTGTCATTTGGCCCATCAAACCACCGACCACGCAGTTTCGTAATGCCTTCCTTTGTGTCCATGAACGAGGTCAAAGCCACTTTGCCACACAACAAAATTATTTTGGGCTTTAAGATTTCCAATTGTTTATCCAAATAGGCGCGGCAAGCCTTTTTTTCCTCGGGTAGGGGATCGCGATTGTTCGGAGGACGACACTTGATCGTGTTGCAAATATAGATATTTTCTTTGCGACTGAACCCCACGGATTCCAAAATTTTATCTAATAATTGTCCAGCGCGGCCGACAAATGGTTCGCCCGTTTGATCTTCGTTATAGCCAGGTGCTTCACCGATCAAGACAATTTTATTGTTGGGAACGCCTGCCGAAAAAACGGATTTTGTGCGGGTTTTACCTAACGCACATTTTTGGCAATTTTCACATTCTTTTCGGATCACTTCCAATTCTTCAAACATCATCTTCTCCTTTCAAAACTTGCGTTGCAATATCATAGGAAAAACCAGCTCGCGCCAATTTGGCAAGGTCTTTTTGATAATCATTGCCCAAATGTTTTTTACGAGCAAATGTTTGGGCCCGCTCCAATTCATCTTCGGGCGATAAATACTTTTCCAAAATCGCTTCATCAATGCCTTCCGACAACAATTTTTGTGCAATAAAGCGTGTGGATTTACCGCTTTGTGTCAAGCGACGAATCACATTTTCGGCATAGCGTTCATCATTTACATAGCCCAAATTTTGCATTTTCTGAACAATTGCTTCAATCCATTGATTGATGTTTTTATCAACAGGAAGTCCCGCCAATTTTTGTTTTTGGACGCGACGCTTTAACATTTGCCGAACCTTGCCGCTGGATGCGTCAAAACGCTCTAAATAATAGAGTGTAATGTTTTCTAATCTCTTTTTGGTCAAGGGTTTTTGCATTGACAATTTCTTCCTTTATTTGTATGATAGCAGCCACAAAGGAAAAAGGCAAATGAAATTCAATTTATGGTCGGAATATCGGTTCAGAGTTTTGTGGTATTTTGTTGCTTTTGTTTTTGGATGTGCGTTGTATTTTGGTTTGCCGCGGGAACCCAATATCATTATGTGTCTTGTTTTAAGCGGATGTTTATTTGGTGCGTCTGTTTTAAGAAAGGCGGTTTGGGTTAAACTTGCTTTCTTTTTTGTTTTGGGAATATCCGTTGCGACTGTACGAACATATTTTCTTGATACAGAATTTATGACAAGACCACAGTGGAATCGGGAAATTTCTGGTCAAGTTGTGGAATCTTTTGCCACGCAGAATGGTCAAATGATCGTACTGGGAAACGTTCAGATCCGAAAGACTCGTTTTGCCCCTAAACGTGTGAGGTTAATATTTAAACAAGAAGAACCTCAATTACGTGTTGGTGATGAAATTCATGGAATAGCGAATTTATATGGACCAGAACCTTATCAGACTCAGCGATTTTTTTATAAGGGGCTTGGTGCGCAAGGACAATTATTGTCTCTTTTATCGCATAAATATGCAGAGTTGAATCGATTGGACAATTTGCGCCAAGGACTGATGGAACGGATTCGGGGAACCTTAACCCCTGAGCAGTGGCAAATTGCAATTCCCCTGCTTATTGGTGAACAAAGTGTTGTTTCAAAAGATTTGTACGCACTTTATCGCAAGGCGGGTATTGCCCACGTGCTTTCGGTTTCTGGTTTCCATATGATGTTGTTGGCCACCTTTGTATTCTTTTTGGTGCGCGGTTTGTTGGCGTTGTTTCCTTATTTGGCACTTCGATTAGCAACCAAGAAAATTGCAGCGGTTGTGGCATTTGTGGTGACGGGTTTTTATTTGCTTATTTCGGGTATGCAAGTGCCAGCCATCAGATCTTTTCTAATGATTTCTCTTGTTTTCTTGGGGGTGTTGACTGATCGTAAAGTGGTTTCATTATATACCTTGTGTTTGGTGGCATTTGGAGTGTTATTGGTTCGGCCCGAGTGGATTACATCTGCGAGTTTTCAGCTGTCTTTTATTGCTGTGATGGTGTTGATAAGTGTATTTGAAGATGTCACAAAACATTTGCCTAAAGGGCTTTTTTGCCGTGTTGTTGTGACTGGTTTAATTGCAAATATTTTAGTGACATTAGCGTTGGCCCCGTTTGTGGCTTATCATTTTAATCAATTTAATCCGTATGGTGCCCTTGGGAATATGTTGATTAGTGTTTTATTTTCATTTTTCATTATGCCTCTGTTGTTTGTAAGTGCAATTTTGATGTTGTTTCATTGGGACGCACCCGTGTTAAAGTGTGTTGGCTTTATGTTGGATCAAGTGACATTTTTGGCAGGTAAAGTGGCTGCTTGGCCGGGATCCGAAATTATTGTGCCGTCTTTTTCATGTTGGGGCTTGAGTATTATCGCCATAGGTATTGTTTTGTTATGTATCATGAAAACGCGTTGGCGTTTTTGGGGATTTGCCGTTATTTTGATTGGATGTGTGTTGAGTTGGTGTTTAAGACAGCAACCAGATTTGGTTGTTTTTAAACAAGGAAAGACAATTTTGGTGCGACAAGAAGATAAGTTTGTCGTGTTAAAAGGGAACGCAGAGGATTGGTTGGTGCAACGATTTATGCGTCAAGAAGGACAAGATAAAATTGATACTCATAAAGTTAAAAGGGTGCAAATTGGAAATAAGCAAGTTGCATTGGATGTAAAATATTGTGAAGATGCTGATTTTGCAATTTTAACAAAAGAAAATGCAAGGTGCCAAGCAAAAGAAGTATTTGTTCCCCAAGACTATTCACCTTATAAAATCTTTTTAAATAATTCTATTGAGATACATAACGAAGCACGAGATAATGATCGTAGGCCGTGGGGAATTAAATTTAAACGAAAGGGGAATAAATGAAGTACGGTTTGATTGTGATAATGGTTTTGTGTTTGTTTGGCTGTGCCAATACAAAATTACAGGCTATCAAGAATAAAAATGGTGACGAAATGTTGGCTTTAAAGGGCAAACCTATTACAAAAGTGCGCGAGGGGGGACGCGAAATGTGGTCTTATCGCCAAGATACGTGTACGGAAATTGTTTTCTTTAATGCACAAGGACGCGTGGAAGATTTGCATGAGCTGGGAGAATGTCCAATTCCTGAATGATTTTACTTGCAAAAAAATGAAAAATATGCTAGAAATACTCCATTCAAAGAAAAGGAGATAAAATGCGTACAAAGTTAATTGCTGGAAACTGGAAAATGAATGGATTAAAGGCTGATGCAGTGGCATTGGCTCAGGCAGTTTTCGAAAAAATGGATTCTATTCCAAACCGCCCTTTTGATGTGTTGGTTTGTCCTCCGATGAATGTGTTGGGATATGTGGTGGATGTGCCACATAATTCGGTATTTGTTGGGGCACAGGATGTGGCGGAAACAGTTAAGCCAAATGGCGCTTTTACAGGTGATGTGTCGGCGGCTATGGTGAAAGATTTGGGTGCCACATGGACTTTGGTTGGACACTCGGAACGTCGGACATATCATCACGAAACAGATGCTGTTGTGCGCCAAAAGGCGGAAAATGCAATCAACAATGGTTTGACTGTGGTCATTTGTATTGGTGAAACATTAGAGGAACGTGAAGCAGGTAAGGCTTTGGATGTGGTGACACGCCAAGTGCGCGAATCTACACCAGCCATTGCAAATGCGATAAATTGTGTGTTGGCCTATGAGCCTGTGTGGGCCATTGGTACGGGCAAAGTTCCCACAACCGATGATGTGGCAGAAATGCATGCGGCAATTCGGACGGAAGTAGCCAAGAATTTAGGCGCTGAAGTGGCCGATGGAATGCGCATCTTGTATGGGGGGTCTGTGAAGCCGGAAAATGCTAAGGAATTGTTGAGCGTTGACAATGTAGATGGGGCCTTGATTGGTGGTGCTTCGTTGAAAGTGGACAGTTTCTGGGCTATCGCCGAAACACAATTATAAGAAAGGAAAAAGCATGTATTTATTCGTTTTGGTTATTCAAATTTTATTGGCAATTGGCATCACTGTGTTGGTATTACTGCAACGTAGTGAAGGTGGTATGGGTGGTTTGACGGGGCAAAGTGCAAATAGCTTTTTGACCGCACGTCAGGCTGGTAATGCCTTATCTCGTCTAACAAAATGGTTTTTTGTATTGTTCTGTATCGCAACGATTTCGTTGATGATTATGGCTCGTAATGCGAATAATCCTCAACAAGTATCTTTATTAAACACGACTGAGCAGGGAGAATAAAATGTCTGTTCAGGTGGGCAATGTCGTTTTTGATAATGGTTTGCCATTTGTGTTGATTGCGGGGCCGTGTCAGATGGAAAGTGCCGCCCATGGAATGGAAATGGCATCTGCCTTAAAGGAATTGACTGCTAAATTGGGAATTCCATTTATTTTTAAGGCTTCGTTTGATAAGGCAAATCGGACAAGTGTCAATGGCATTCGTGGTATGGGGTTGGAAGCTGGTATGCAGGCTTTTGCGGATATTAAATCTAAATTGGATGTGTTGTGTTTGACGGATATTCACGAACCATTCCAATGCCCAATTGCGGCTCAAGTTGTGGATGTGTTGCAGATTCCAGCTTTTTTGTGTCGGCAGACAGATTTATTATTGGCTGCTGGGAAAACGGGTAAAACAATTAATGTGAAAAAAGGTCAATTTTTGGCGCCATGGGATATGAAAAACGTGGCGAATAAGATTGCGAGTACGGGTAATAAAAACATCTTATTAACCGAACGTGGCACAAGTTTTGGCTATAACACGTTGGTGGTGGATATGCGCGGTTTACCGCAAATGAAAGAAACGGGATATCCTGTTGTGTTTGATGCGACGCATTCTGTACAACAGCCAAGTGGTTTGGGTGGTTCTAGCGGTGGTCAGCGAGAGTTTGCACCAACGCTTGCAAATGCGGCGATTACGGCGGGTATTGCAGGTATTTTTTTGGAAACACATGAGCATCCTGATTCAGCGCCAAGTGACGGCCCGAATATGATTCCTCTGGATCAAATGGAAACAATGTTGAAAAATTTAAAAGCATTGGATGAATTGGCAAAAAGTTTGCCTATAAGTGGACTGATTGAAGAATTAAGAAAGGAAAGAAAATGACAGATATATTTGATAAAATTGAAAAAAATAAACACAGTTACTTCAACCGGCTGATACGTGCCTTCAAACCGTTGCATCCGGTTTCTGAATTTTCAAAATTACCGCCTCCCAGCATTCCAAAAGCGTTTCGAAACATAGACCCATCCGATTCGCGGTGGACAGTGTATCCGCACAGGATCCTTCCTGTGTTTCAAAAGATGATGATGTATATTAAAGATCCTATGCGTCGTATTGCCGTTTTGAATGATCTGATCATTTTAATAGATTCAACAAGCAAGCCTTATATCGAGGGGCATCGTATGCACTTGCAAGATCAAATATTCCGTGGCATTACAGGACGTCATTATGGAGAACCGATTGATCCATCTACTCGCTTTTCTTCCATAACACATGAAGATCTGCAAAGTCGGGATTTTTTCCGTCTGATTGGGATGGGTATTCACGCTTATGAAAATATGCCAGCAGAAAAAAGGGAAGAATTTAACAGGGCTGTTATGCCCAAAGTTAAAAAACAACGTATTGATGTTCCTTATCGGTTACAACAATATGTCAGATAAAAACGAAAATGAAAGGATAAGAAATGAGTACAATTACAAACATTAAAGCACGTGAAATTTTGGATTCTCGTGGTACGCCAACGGTTGAAGTGGATGTGACATTGGCGGATGGATCTTTTGGACGGGCTGCCGTTCCGAGTGGTGCTTCCACAGGAGTGCATGAAGCTGTTGAATTGCGTGACGGAGATTCCGCTCGCTTTAATGGTAAAGGTGTTTTAAAAGCTGTCAATGCCGCCAACACAGAATTGGCCGAAGCCGTCAAAGGTATGGAAGCGACAGAGCAAGAAGCCATTGATCGCAAGATGATTGCTGTGGATGGCACAGAAAACAAAGGTCGTTGTGGCGCTAATGCTATTTTGGGCATTTCCTTGGCTGTTGCAAAAGCCGCTGCTATCAGCGCAAAACAACCACTGTATCGTTATATTGGTGGAGAAGAGGCTGTTACATTGCCCGTTCCAATGATGAACATTTTGAACGGCGGCAAACATGCCGACAACCCAATTGACATCCAAGAATTTATGATTATGCCTGTGGGTGCCAAAAACTGTCGTGAAGCCATTCGTATGGGCGCCGAAGTGTTCCAAGCTTTAAAGAAAAACTTAAAAGCCGCCGGTATGAACACAAACGTGGGTGATGAAGGTGGATTTGCTCCTAATATCGCTTCCGCAAAAGAAGCTTTGGCTTTCATCGTGAAATCCATTGAATCCGCTGGCTATAAACCGGGCGAGGATGTGTGCATTGCTTTGGATGCCGCTTCTAGCGAATTCTATGAAGATGGCAAATACAATATGAAGGGTGAGGGCAAAGTCTTTACCAATGCTGAATTAGTCAAATACTATGAAGAATTGGTAAATGAATTCCCAATCGTGTCTTTGGAAGATGGTATGGCCGAAGATGATTTTGAAGGTTGGGATATGCTGACAAAGACTTTGGGCAGCCGCATCCAATTGGTTGGCGACGATTTGTTTGTCACAAACTCCAAGCGTTTGGCTATGGGTATTGAAAAAGGTATTGCTAACTCCATTTTGGTGAAGGTGAACCAAATCGGATCTTTGACCGAAACATTGGAAGCTGTTCGTATGGCTCAAAAAGCGGGCTATACAGCTGTGTTATCCCACCGTTCCGGTGAAACAGAAGATGCCACAATTGCCGACATCGCTGTGGCCACAAATTGCGGACAGATTAAAACGGGGTCTTTATCTCGTTCCGACCGCTTGGCCAAATACAATCAATTGATTCGTATTGAGGAAGAATTGGGCGATCGCGCTGTCTTCCCAGGCCGCAAAGCCTTGGCAAGATAATTGTCAAAGGGATAAAATGAATCCCCGGGCAAATGCTCGGGGATTTTTTATGTTCAGTTTTCTTTAGCCACCGCCCAAGCCCATGCCGGACACCATTTGTTCTTGCATCGCAAATGTGCCCCATACAACCCAAGCAATGACGCCGGAAATGGCCAAAATCGCAACGCCGTTCAAAATGCCAGCCATGGTATCAATTTGACGGATTGAGCTTTCTAACCAACTGTTTGCTAGGTTTTCCAACGCTTCTGGGAAGGTATCTAATTCGGCGTAAATACGTAAATCGCCAACGATTTCTTCGTCTGGGAACTTTAATTTTGTGTGATATAAGGCCTCACCTAGGTTATCACCGTTATTGACGTACATTAAGGCCCGTTCAACACGATATTTAAGGTAAGGGGTCGCATCGCTACCAGCCAAGGATTTCATCGCCTTTGATACTGGCATACCAGCGCGCACAAGTGCGGATAAAGATAAGAGCCAGCTGACGCCAATAAAAATACGGTAGATGGACCATGGTGGTAAATTGTCCACCTTTGCGCGGGATTTGCCGCTCCAATAAGGGAAAGAAATCATGCAAATAATTACAATAATAGGCAACACAGAGAACAATAAAACAGGATGTTGATCCACAAAGTTGGATAAGTCAACCAATGATTTGGCGACACCACGCCATTGTAGGTTTGGCACAGCATCGACCATTGGCGGCACCATAAATTTTGCAACAGCCCAAATCAAAACAGCCACCATCATCATCAAGAATAAAGGATAAGCAACGGCCCCCCACACCAACGAACGCATTTTGTTCATACCTTCTACCACGCGGATGGTATGTTGTAAAGCCAGGTCTAACGCTGCAACGTCACCAACGGATAACATCAATATTTCCGTGGAAGGAACCCAACCTTTTAATGCCTCAGAAAAGGTGCTACCATTTCGGACGCGTTGCATCCAAAAAGCAGTGGCGATGGCCATGCTATCATCTGGGTTTTTGCCATCTTTTGAAGCAATAGAATAAAGTCGTTCCAATGCATCCATCAATGAAAATCGGTTTTTGATTAACGCCATTAATTTCCGATAAACCTCTAAGCGGTCCTCTGAATGCATACGAATTGAATAGCGCGCATACCACAAATTCAAAATATTTGCGGAAAGGGACTTTGCCATAGAATCTTTTACTTGAATTGCCATTATAAACTCCTTTTCCTTATGTTAAATTGATTTGGTCCAAAAAGCCAGTCCAACGTTCAACTTCTTCAATATCAATCAGGCCTTGGAACATGCGTGACAAAGCGTTTTCACGCAATGTTCTGCCACCCAAATCATTAATCCAATAATTCTGAGCCTTTTGAGTTTCCCCTTTTAAAGTAAGGTTCAAAAACGTTGAGTCTGGTAAAATAAATTCAGCAACGGCTGTTCGTCCACTTACACCACGAAAATTACAAGCGGCACAGCCTTGTCCACGCAGATAGGCATGTTCAAGACCGACATCACCAAAAGCATTTCTTAAACGTTGAACTGCCGGATGATCCAAATGTTCTTTTGCTGGAATACGGCAAGAAGGACACAATTTTCTGAATAAACGTTGTGCCAACATACCTCGCATAATCGTTGGGTCTTGTAATTTAAAATCTTCCACGCCCATATCTTTTAAACGCAATAAAATGGCAGAAGCTGTATTAGCGTGCAACGTTGTCCATACGTTGTGACCAGATAATGCACCACGGAAAGCCAAATCGGCAGCCGAAAGTGTACGAATTTCTCCGATCATCAATGAGTCTGGGTCAGAACGTAAAGCAGCAGAAAGGGCTTTTGTAAATTCACGATCTTTTGCCTCTTCAATGCCTGCGTTTGTCACAGGCATTTGACGTGCGCCAGGGATGGGATATTCAGGCGGATCTTCAACGGTAATCAAGTTTGTCTCATAATTACGTTCCTGAAGCATAGCAATCATGTTTCGTTGTAATGTGGTAGATTTACCAGAACCCGTTGGACCAGATACGATCACAATGCCAGTTGGAATGGCGCGTAATTGATAAAAGGTATCTGTGTCTTGCTTGGAAAAGCCTAGGTCTAATAGGGCTGTTTCGGGGTTGGCAGTAGAATCATCAGCATACAACAAACGCATGACGACATAACGTGTACCAAAAGCGATAGGGTTAAATTGTAAACGAATACCCAAGATGTTTTTTGGCAAGATCAAACGTCCACCGGAACCACGTAAAGGAGTGCGTCCTAATTTTTGAGCTGCCTGATATTCGTTTTGAGCATAGTTCGAATCGGAAATATCTGATGATGCAAAGGCTGCACGCACAAAGCTTTCACCCCATTCTTTGTTGTATTCCATTTCTGTTTGCATCAAACCATTAACGCGGAACATAACGGTTGTGTGGTCGGCCACCACAATATGAATATCAGATACCTGATTCATGGCGGCACGTGAAATGACCGTCACAAAGTCGCGTTGCATACGAGTTTGTTCTTGGTTCTCTTCCTCGGAAATTGTTTGTGGTGCCACACGAATTTGGACGGCATATTCGTAAATGTCTTTTAAAACGGTCGCACTAACATATTCTGGTTCACCTAACTGCAGACGCCGTTTTTTTGCTAAATATTGAAAGCCCAATACGCGACCGTCATATTTATATTGATCTACAACGAAGAAACGACCATTAGAAAACAAAGCCAACAACGATCGAGTTTCTTCGCTGACAGGGAAAGCCCCCGATGCCAATGTAATACATTCATTCCCATTGGAATAAAGTTCTTTCAAAAATGAAATTGAAGAATAATCTGGAGCATCCGCGGAAATAGGATTATCTGGGTTAGGTTCTTCTTGATCCACGGGTTCTTGTGTTTGTTGGGCGAGGTTGTTTTCGGACGGTTGTTGCTCGGCAATAGGTTCGCTCTTCGCAGCCTCTTTCTTTTTTCCATCGGAAGGATAGTCTTTTAAGCTTGTCAATACCTCAGAAAGAGGAGCCTGAGGACTTAATATCTCCTCTGGATTTGGCATATTTTCCGCCACCGAATCAGACACATCCTGCTCAGAAGGCGCTTCAGCTTGAGGCGTCTCCGTCTGTTGCTGTTCCGTCAGATCAGGAACGATGGATGGTGTTTCATTGTCGGCCATTTATCCCTTCTCGTATTTCCTACATGTCTTCAAATGTCAAGGCACTGCGTTTATTATTTTTCTTCAAAATGACCTGTGTTGGTTCGATGGCGTCGACAACAGATCCATCGGTCAAACTATCCCCAACTTCAATGGTCGCCATACGCCCAGTTTCGATATTCTTAATACGAGCAGTTAATGTGTCACGAATCCCTGAAATACCTAACAAGGCATAGACAGGTTTTGCAGGTTGCTCTTCTTTTACCACCTGTTTTTCAATCTCTTCTGGGATTTCATCAGTATCGGCGCCGGCTACGGCTTCGGCAGCTTTTTGTTCTTCGTTTTCTGCCTTCAAATTTTCTGCGGCAGCACGTTGAGCTTCCAAATCTTGACGAATTTTTTCTTGCTCTTGCCACCATTGAATACGCGTTCTTACAACGTCTTCTCGTTTGGCAATTTCATCCAAACGGGCTTGACGATAGTTGGCACGTAATTTTTCCAAATCATTTTTCATGGTTGCTTTTTGAATTTGTAATTTCAAGAACGTATTGTCACGTTCCAATTCGGCCATTTCTTGGAAAACTTCCGGTGTTAAACGACCCAACAAACGTTCGCTAGGCATGTCTTTTGTCGAGACAGATGGGGCAAGCGGGGCTGGACCTGTAATATCTGTTTCATAAATCCCTGGTAATGGAGCCAATTCCAATGTATCTAATGAGGTTCGGCCAGGGAAGTCTACAGCTTGTTTTCCTGTTAAATCGGGCATTGCTTCTGCGGTGGGTTGCTGGGCTGGCTCTGTTACCTGTACGGGCTGAATAACAGGTTGAACAACTTCATCCGGTGTAATTTGACCCAACGTATCTTCCACAGGTGCCAAAAAGTCATCAGCTTCTTGTGCCAAAACAGGTGTGGCCAACAAAGCCACAAAACTAACGCATAAAATCTGGTATAAAAATTTATTTTGCATAAATCCTCCCCTCGTATTTCCATTTTGTTGTTGTATCATTTGATGGGTTATACTCTATTTTTGTAAGCTCAAACCCAGAAAATTTCTCAAAAAACTTAATCCATTCCCAAGGAGTATAATCCGAATTTGTGGAAAATGCAAAATAAGTGTATGATTTTTGATTTGGTGGACGAGATCCATCCGGTCTATTTGGTGGATCTAACAATGTTTGTTGTCCAAATTGCAAATTTAATCCCGTTAATTGTTGAATTTCAACTAAATCTTCAGTTAATTGTTGAGAAGTCAATGTTGGTAAAGAAGCAACAACGGGAAGTCCAGCAAATGCGACAGTCCCGGTGGCAGTTGTTCCAGATGGAGCAATATCCACGAACAAATCAGTGAATTGATATTCGGTAATGCCAAAACGCATCCAAGATAGCAAGCCTTCTTTTGCTTCTTTTGTCCACGTAGTTGTCACGCCTTCTGGTGTACATGTAATTAAACCAATTTTCCAACCAGGGAAAGAAATTGATTTAATTTGATAGACATCATCCCAGCACTCTTCAATAAAAGCTCGTGTATCAACCATTTTTTCCCATGGCTTTGGTTTTTCAGGAGCGGGGGCGACAGGCTGAATCACCTGTGGAGCCTGTACAGATTGAATGGTTTGAGGCGGAAACACGCTGCGCCATAATCCAACAAGCATATAAATAAAGCCCGCCAAAGCCAACAGAATAATGATGGCGATGAATAATAAAAAATACGTTCTATGTGCTGCATTAATTTCTTGCAAACGGACCTTACGGCCTTTTTCGGCCAATTCTTTCAGTGATTGTTGAATAGTTCCTTCAATATTCCAGCTGGCAGGGACAATGCAAGCATCCCAATCTGGTACAGCCATCATAGATGAATAAGCACGTTGAGCCTCTTCTTCAGTCGCAAAAAGAACATCTTCTTCCGCTAAAATTAAGCCATTTCGAACGGCAACAAACCACCATCCTTCTTCGACTTGAAAGACGGCGCAAAAAGATTCATATTGTGATAAAGCAGAAGCCACAGAAGCGGCCAAAGAGGGCATGCCATCACGATGACCCAATGCACTGCGCCCAACACCATATTGTGAAACAGTTGTCTGACGTAAGCAATATAAATCCGCATCAGGTTCGCTTTCCATTGTTTCACGAATTTCTGGATTCGGATCATCAATGTTTTGAATTGGTTGCCACATCAAACCGACGGCAAATTTTTGGTCATCAACAGTCACAACCCCACCAATAGAGCGAGTGGGTTGTGTAAAATCTGGAGCCTGTGTCGTCAATTCTTCTTCTGCCATATTATTCCTTGCTTTTAATAATCACGCATTAAAGCTTCCTGAGATAAAGGTGATTGCAACACTTCCGGTGTGATCAAGATGACCAAAACCTGCCGTTCGTTGTCATTGTAGGCACGACCACCCAACAAACCCATCTTAGCTTTACCAATACCAGAAGAAAGTGTTTCATCTTTCATTTGTTCAAAGCCGGTTAAGACCAGTGTTGAACCGGAACGCATAGCAACTTCTTGCATAAAGCCGCGCATGTTCATTTTGGGCAATTGCACACGGGTTTCTTCTTTGTCGCCTTCCCCCTCACTCTGCGAATCTTGTGTCGGAATAACAGCGCCAGAAGATGATGAATATTCCGTAATATTAACCAACGTTGTCATGGTCATGGAGAACATCAAAATCAAACGTCCGTGATCCAAAATGCGTGGCAATAAATCCATGGTGAAGCCGTATGTTAAAGTATCAGTATCCATATCTGTTTCTGTGCTTCTGTCATCACCAGAACCGGATGTCGTCACATTGATTTCTTTCACATAGTTTTCACTTGTGGTGATTTGCACTGGCGCTACTTTGTTGTTCATTGTGGTCACGCTAGCACTTGTCAATTGACGTGTCTTACCTTGCGTTGAAAACGCTTGGATAATGGATTGTGATGTTTTAAACTTGCTCTTTGGGTTGATAATCGTCATCATCAAGTTACCCACGGAAGAAATAGCACCAGCCGCGACACCCGTGCCGGGAGAACTCAAAGTGTAAGGACCCGCGGAAGATAAACTGAATTTTCCGTTGGAGAACGCAGCAACCAAATCCAATCCATAGTTGTCTGTATTTGTTAAATCAACTTCTAAAATGCGCACTGTAATGGCCACTTGACGCGACAATTTTTCATTCCAACTTGCAACGTATTTGGCAACTTTGCTAATAATATAAGGGCTAGCTGTCACACTGATTGTTCCTGTTACCCGGCTGAAGGATAATTTACCATTATCGGCGACAACTTGCTTCACACCTTCTTCAATACTGTCCCACAAAGCTAAATTGGCGGACGTGGAAAGGTTGGAGCTTGCGTTACCACCGCCGGAGTTTTCACCCATAGTAGCACCGGTTAAACTTGCTTGTAAAGTTGTTTCTGTTGGTAAAGCATAGATTGTGAAAACACGTGTTTCGTTGGCAAAGAAACTGACCACCTTGTCTTTATAGTGCCAATAAACACCATAACGACTGGCTAAATAATTTAATAATCCGCTCAATTTACCAGAATAGCGCACAGGAACTGCATCTTCTGGCACCATCTTTGTTGTCTGTAAATCGTCTAAACGAATCGGAATTTCGGTTAAATCGGAGATCTGTTGCGCAATATCTGGCAAGGTGGCATCTTGCGCAATGGCAATTGTAACACTGTCCTCTTTTTCCAACCATGCTGGCAAAGCATCACCTTGCATGATCTTGACGCTTTCGTTACCCAACCAAATATCATTATGAACACGTACAGTATCCGTTGGTTCTGGTAAATCTGGTATTTGAGATTGCAAATGGTATTCTTCGATGCGTTCCAGGGTTGTTTCAATTTTTTTGTCTGTGTCGGCAATATATTTATTGCAGGCTGCCAATAATGTGCAACCGACCATTAAAGCCATTAAAGAAAAGACGGATTTTTTAAGCATTGTCATCCTCCTGAGTATTGATTACTAACACACGATTTCCTTTATAGAACGTCCCAATTGGAGCAGGCATTGCGCGTGCAAACGTACGAATGATTGCACTAGCGACATCTGTAAAGGTGCCGCGGAAAACGACACCAGCCTCCAAAATATAGTCTCTGTCCATTTTCCACACGACTGTCCATCCTGATTTTTGACCCCATTCAACCAACAAGGCTCTTAAACTTTCACCGCTGATTGCTTCCCAATCATGCACGCTGTCTCCGTAAGCGATTTGACTTTTGAGTTTGGATGCAGAAATAGAAGGCATTTCAACATATGGAGGAGTTACGGATGTTTCTTTCGTGCGGTGTGTTTGAATTGTGTTACCATTGTCATCAAGCTGTTCTGCAACATCTCGCTCAACGATTAAACTGCCAGTAGGTGTTTTATAAACACTATATTCGGATCCAACTTCTTCCATTTCGCTTAAGGGCTGTGACACAGCAATAGGAGCGGCAGTGTCGCGCATGATAATTTGTTCTTGAATTGGAAGCCCGTTCAATCCTGGGGTGGCATTGATCGGCGCATAAGGATTGTTTATATCAATATTATTCGGTTGAACAATCTGCGTTGGCTGGCCATTTGGCAAAAATGCATCGTTGTTGTACAAAGCTTTGCATTGCTCAGAAACCGGACCATTACCAGTGCAATCAATAAAAATATCTTCAGCATGGGCGACCAACGTTGTAAATAACGAAATGACGACCATTGATTTTAAAACAGTATTATTGAATAATTTCCCCATATTTTTGCTCCTTTTTCTTCAACCTAGCATAATTTTTTAAAAGATACAACTGAAATTTTACCAACTTAGCGTTTTTTGTTCCT
>JAZRDB010000005.1:0-17278 GCA_045660045.1 Alphaproteobacteria bacterium
CGCAAAGATGCGTAAAATAAGGATAAAACCAATCTTAATAAAATAAAGCGATAACAAAAATAACGATTCGATTGACTCGAATCGGTGAACATAGTTATTTATGTATAAAAAATAAGGTGTTAAGAAAATAAATACCAAAAATTAACCAATTTTGCGCCAAAACTTTGTCTAAAAATAAAGTCAAACGGTTGCTTAAATTAACAAAAAAATAACAATAAAAATTATTGTTTTTTAATGACTTATAAAAAAGATAAAAAAAAGTGATTTTTTTTGTTGACTTGATTTTGTTTTGAGCTTTAATAAGGGACAGAACAAAAAAACAAAAACACAATATATAGTATTTTTTGAAGGGAAATAAACACAAAATGTTGGAAGTTGCTCAAAACAAAAGAGAAAATAACATGCTAGATGCAGGTCCTCTATCAGGTGTGATTAAAAGAGATGGTGCTCATGTGGCGTTTGATAGCCAAAAGATTGTGGCGGCTATTGCGAAAGCTGGCGTAGCAACCGGTGAATTTGGTCAAGATGAATCTGAATTATTGGCGGGACAAGTTATAAAAGTATTGCGCCACCGTTTTGGGGATGCTGTAGTGCCGACCATTGAACAAATCCAAGATGTTGTGGAACAGGTGTTGATTTCCTCTAATTACTATAAAACAGCTAAATCTTACATTGTGTATCGTGAACAACGTGATCGTCAACGGAAAGATCAACAGGCTGTTGTGGATGCGATTTCTTCTATTAATGAATATTTGGATCGTTCCGATTGGCGTGTGAATGCAAACGCCAACCAAGGTTATTCTTTGGGTGGTTTGATTTTGAATGTGGCTGGCAAGGTTGTGGCGAATTATTGGTTAAAGCATGTTTATACACCAGAAATTGGTGCTGCCCATAAAGAAGGCGATTATCATATTCATGATTTGGATATGTTGGCTGGTTATTGTGCAGGTTGGTCCTTGCGTGCTTTGATTCAAGAAGGTTTTAATGGTGTGCCAAACAAAACCGAATCGAATCCGCCGCGTCACTTGGTCAGTGCTTTTTCACAAATGGTAAATTTCTTGGGTACGCTTCAAAATGAATGGGCAGGAGCTCAAGCATTTTCTTCCGCAGATACTTATTTGGCACCATTTGTCCGCATTGAAAAATTGGAATACAAAGATGTTAAACAAGCAATGCAATCGTTCATCTTTAACTTGAATGTGCCATCCAGATGGGGAACACAGACACCGTTTACAAACTTGACGTTTGATTGGACATGCCCTGTGGATTTGAAAGATCGTCATCCAATTATTGGTGGGGAAGAACAACCCTTTACCTATGGCGACCTACAAGAAGAAATGGACATGATCAACAAAGCATTCTTGGAGGTTATGGGTGAGGGTGATGCGAAAGGGCGTCCGTTTACATTCCCAATTCCAACTTATAATATCACAAACGAATTTCCATGGGATTCCGCGAATATTGACTTGTTGTTTGAAATGACGGCCAAATACGGGTTGCCATACTTTTCGAATTATTTGAATTCTGATATGAAACCATCTGATGTACGTAGTATGTGCTGTCGTTTACGTCTTGATTTGACGGAATTGAAGCGTCGTGGCGGAGGTTTGTTTGGTTCTGCAGAACAAACAGGTTCCATCGGTGTGGTAACAATCAACTGTGCACGCTTGGGATATTTGTTCAAAGGTGATGAAGAGGGGATGTATAAGCGTTTGGACGAATTGATGGAGTTGGCCAAAAAGTCATTGGAACTGAAGCGCCAGACAATCACGATGCATTTGGAACGTGGTTTGTATCCTTACACGCGTCGTTATTTGGGTTCTTTCCGTAACCATTTCTCGACCATTGGTGTAAACGGGATCAATGAAATGATTCGTAATTTTACCAACGATAAAGATGATATTACAACCGAGTGGGGACGTGATTTTGCCAAAAAGTTGTTGACGCATATGCGTGAAAAATTGTTGGATTTCCAGGATGAAACAGGTAACATGTATAATTTGGAGGCAACACCGGCGGAGGGAACAACCTATCGGTTTGCTCGTGAAGATCAAAAACGTTATCCAGATATTATCCAGGCGGGAACCAAAGATGCCCCATATTATACGAATTCATCCCAATTGCCTGTGGGCTTTACGGATGACCCATTTGTGGCTTTGGATTATCAAGATGACCTGCAAACACAATACACAGGAGGCACAGTGTTGCACCTGTACATGAGTGAGCGGATTTCTTCATCAGAAGCCTGTAAGAATTTGGTGAGACGGGTCTTGGAAAATTATCGTTTGCCTTATATTTCCATTACTCCTGTTTATTCCATTTGTCCGAAACATGGTTATATTCCGGGCGAGCACAAATATTGTCCAATTTGTGATCAAGAATTGTTGGACAGAAAATATAAAGAACAAGAACAACAAAAAAAAGGGGGAGAATAAAAAAATGACAGATCAAGAAATCTTAGAACAAAATGAATCCGCACGGCAACCTGTGGAAGTTTGGACTCGCGTGATGGGATACTTCCGCCCATACAGCCACTTCAACAAAGGTAAAAAATCCGAATTTGATGAACGTAAGTGGTTTGAAGAAGAAAAAGCTTGCTGCTCTTGCGGTATGGCTAAGATCGCTTAAGAGGTTTAAGTTATGGTGACAGTCGCTGGGTTAGTGCCTTTTACAACAATTGATTATCCGGGGTGCTTGGCGGCTGTCGTTTTTTTTAAAGGGTGTCCGCTGAAATGTCCATTTTGTCACAATCCTGATCTTCAGGACAATGGCGGAAAAGGGGAAATGGAATGGGCGGATATCCTTTCTTTTTTATCTTCACGCAAGGGGAAATTAGACGCTGTTGTTTTATCAGGAGGCGAACCCTTGATGCAACCCGATGTTGTAAATTTAGCTCGTCAAGTAAAAGAATTGGGCTTTAAAGTGGGCATTCATACATCGGGTGTTTATCCGAATAAACTGCGCCAAATGGCCCCATATGTTGATTGGGTGGGTTTGGACATTAAAGCCCCGTGGGATAAATATGATAATGTGTGTGGACGTTCCCAAATGGGTGAAAAGGTCAAGGAAAGTTTGAGCTTTTTATTGGATCAGGGAATTTCATTTGAAGCGCGCACCACCTGTGACCCCGATTGTTTGACCCCTGATGATATTTTAACAATTGCAAAGGAATTAAAAGCAGACGGAGTTAAAACATATGTAATGCAACATTACCGTACATTCAAAGGGGATAAACATCCACCAGAACCATCCGCTATCAATCAATTTTTTAAAGAAGATGTGTTGGCCAAAATTAAAGCCTTGTATCCCAATTTAATTATCAGATAATTATTTGTATTGCAATGTTTTGTCGTTGATGTAATCAATTTGGATGCCGGCTTGTTTCATCATTTCTTCGGCCTCAGATCCCGCATGATATTTATATTCTGCAACAACACGTTTAATGCCACAAGCAATCAATAACATGGCGCATGTGCGGCAAGGAGCGAGTTTGCAATAAATGGTGGCCCCTTCAATGGAAACACCACGTTTGGCGGCTTGACAGATAGCATTTTGTTCGGCGTGAATGGTGCGCATGCAGTGTTCACTGATAGTACCATCATCATCCACCACTTTTTTCATCAAATGTCCCACCTCATCACAATGGGGGAGCCCTGTGGGAGAACCAACATAGCCAGAACACAAAATTTGTTTGTCCTTAACAATTACGCAGGCGGTGCGTCCGCGATCGCAGGTAGCACGTTTGGCCAAAGCGTGCATGACTTCCAAAAAGTATTCATCCCAACTTGGGCGTTGATAGGTTTCTGACATGGTATTCCTCCTTTTATAAAAAAAGCGCCGCTATTTTAAACGGCGCTGAAATTGAATCATAACGAATTATGCATCCTTTTTCGCTTTTGCAGCAGTGATACGGTCGCGTAATTCTTTGCATTCTTTGGATAATTTGGATGGCTGTGTATTTAACAAATACAAATCCAAACCGCCCTTTTTTTCAATGGTACGAAGACCTGTGGAAGAAATACGAACGGTCACAGGAGCTTCCAAAATTTCGCTGTAAATAGCAACGGACTGAAGATTCGGCATAAAACGACGGCGAGATTTCTTTTTGGAATAGCAGTTATTGTTGCCTGCCATTACGCCTTTTTCAGTCACCAAACATTTCTTTGTCATGTTAAAAAATCCTTTCTTTGATAAAACTCGTGCTATTAGTTTTACCCGATTTTGAATCAAAAGTCAAGAACTTTTTACTAAAAAGGATATAAATCTGGCAAAGGTTTCTTTTTCTTATGCTCAGTTGAGGTGGTGCGTTTTAAAATCAATACTGCCACGATAATTCCAAACACAAAGGCCAAAGATAAACCTAATATGATCCAAAGCCACGGTAATTGTTGTGATGGTTGTGCCGGAACAGGTTGTTGAGCCTGTTCTTGCGTTGCTAATATTTCTTGTTCAGAAACAGGTGCAACCTGTGCCACGGGCGTTGGTGTTTGTGGTTGAGAAATGGTTTCACCAGTTACAAAAATTTTATGTTCAGGCACAGAAGCAAATTCTGTTTTTTCGTGCACAGAATCAAACCACGGAATTTGAATGGCGGGTAAAGTGACTTCGCCGCTTTGTGTGGGGACAAAGGTCATTGTGGTAATGACTTGCCCGCCCTCGGGAGTGTCATGACGTTCGGCGGGATTTGTATACACCTTTAATTTGTCTGTTGAAGACGTCTCTGGGACAGGCATGTTGTCTGCCATAACTTGTTGGGCGGTTAGAGTTAATGTGCGCGTAATTGGTTCCCCAACAGCAATGTTTTCTGGAAATTGATAGGACTCAGTCAAAGTGACGCGCGGACTGGGCAGCCACCAGCCTTTATAATCAGCAGGTTTCGCTTTAACAGTAATGCTAAAGGGTGCGCTTTGGGCTCCCACGGGTTGTGTGGCGCTGCTTGATTGAAAAGCCATAAACATCAAATCAATAATGTTTGTACCTTGGCGTTCACCCGTTTTTAAACGAGCAGATCCTTGGAATACAAAAGGTGATATTTGAAAGGTTCCACTGTCTTTTGGTGTGAATGCAAAGGTGCTTTGATACCGATTGGTGCCAGTTTTGTTTGATGCAATTGGTAGGGGGGGCATGATTTGTTCCCAAGTGCCCTGTGCACTTTGAGGTGGAATAATTTCACCATCCACAAGCCCTATTGAATCGTCCATGAAAACAGTGCAGAGCATTTTTTGAGAAGGATAAACGGGTGTTTTTTGACATTCAACAGAAAGGTCAATAGATCCTTTTGTTGCGTATTTTGCATCGGCACGAACATTTAAAATAAGATCTGGAATAAGTTCATTCCCTACCTTTAAACCATGCACCGTAATGTCGCCTGATTTGTTGGGAAAAAGAGTGTAAATTAATTGATGAAGGTCTTGCCCCTTTCCGTTGATCCATTGGGCAGAGTGCCGACTTTGTTGTCCGCCAACGACAAAATCTTTTTGTAATATATCAACGTTCGGAACACCAGCAAAGGATTTGTCTGATGATAAAACAAGTTCAACGGCATCCCCTTGTTTGACGGGGTTGGGAGTGAAGTTTGCCGTGATTTTAGCAAAAACGGTGGATGGTAAAATTAAACATAAAGAAAAGAGCCATATTTTTTTCATTTTTTCCTCGCTTGTTGTAATAACCGATAACGCAAAACACGATATGGATCTGGACGTAACCGATTTAGCACTTGTTGTTCGTCTTGATTAAATGGGGATTTTTCCCGGTCGTTATCATCCACTTCTTGTGGTTGGGTTTGATTTGCTTGATCCTTTTGTTGATCTGGTTGGGCGTCTTGTTCTTGTTGTTCTTGGCTCTGTTCATTGTTTTCAGGTTGATCTTGTTCTTCGTTTGATTCTTGATCTTGATTTTGTTGATCCTCATTGGCGTTTTCTTGTTGGTTTTGCTGATTCTGAGAATCAGATTGTTGTTGATCCTGATTCTTTTGTTGATTTTGCTCTTGCGGTGGTAATTGCTTTTCTAAGTACTCTTTATTAAAACGAGCATCTTCGTCATTGGGATCAAGTCTTAACGCCTCGGCATAAGATTGAATGGCTTCTTGAATTTTGCCCGCATGCGCCAAGGCGTTGCCACGGTTATAAGGATGTTTTTCAAAACCTTGAACGGCCTTATCATACTCCCCAGCACGATAATTGGAAACGGCTTCGGTTTGGTGTTGATAAGCTTCTTGATCTGGTCGTAAAAAGAAGGAAGCGTGCGCCGGTGAAAAAACGGTCAGGAAAAGGACAAATAAAAATCCGCGACGGAAAGTGAGGGCAAAAAACGGTAATAAAATTAACACCAATAGACCGCCTAAATCAGCCCATTCATCCGTTTGTTCCTCGCCTTCAAAACGTAAAGTTGTCTCTGATTCAGTCGCAGATAAAAGGGCCAAGATATCCGAAGTATCGGGTGCCTTTGCACGATAGGTGCCAATCTTTTTTAAATTTGCAGAAACTGCTTGGTCATCCAATCCTAAGATGCCAACTGGATGGGGCGTTTTGATGTTGTTTGTGCTGACACCGCCAGCTGTGAGATAAATAATACGGCCTTTGCCACCGGTTTGTTGAATTAATTTATTTGCAAGATCAAAAGCAGCCGCTGGCCGTTGTTCCGAATTGGGCAGAACAGAAGGATCTAAGGTTGGAATCAGATTGCGAATTAAAGCGCGATCTTCAGTTAATGGAACAGCAGTATAACCTTTATCCGCATATAAAACCAATCCGACACGATTTCCCTTTAAGGCGGTTAATAAATCATGCATTTTTATCTTTGCGCTGGCAAGTGTTGAACCCTGCATGGCGGGGCCCAAATCAAAAATAATAACCGTGTTCGGCAAACTATGGCTGACAGGAACGGGGAGTTTTGTGATGGCCGGTCCTGCTGCAGCTATGACGAACAAAGACCAGAGTGCAACTAGGCTCCATCGCCATAGGGAGGTTGTATCGCCTTTTTGTCCACCGACAAGGAGGTGTGGCAATAGGTTGGCATCAACCCATTTTTTCCACGGCGTATCAACGGGTGTATATCGGCGAGCAACGTGCCATACGAATGGAATAAGAAGTAAAAGTAACACCAAGGGACGAATGAAAATCATGTGCGCCTCCTGACAGCAAAAGCGATCAACCAAAGAGTAAGTCCCATCAATAGAAAATAATAGGCCATTTCTTTGCGAGGACGAATGGTTGTTTCTTCCGCTTTTGCAGTTTCCAAATCATCAATTAACTGATAAATTTTTGCCAAATCGGAACTGGTTCTGGCGCGGAAGTATTGCCCCCCCGTTTCTTTTGCTATGCGTGTCATTGTTTCTTCATCCAAGGCCATCGGGGTATTGATTTGCACAAAGCCCAACAGATCCTGGATGGCTGCATGATCCGATCCAATGCCGATAGTATAAACTTTTACACCAGCTTTTTGTGCGATTTTGATGGCTTCATCCACTTGAATGGCCCCCATATTGGCATATCCATCGGACATTAAAATCACAATGCGAGCTTTTTCCGGAACTGTTGTTGCGGTTTGAACGGCCAAAGCCAAAGCGTCGCCCATGGCAGTTTGAGTTCCCGCAATTCCAATGCCAATTTCATCCATCAAGCCTTTTAATGTTTGTGTATCGGGTGAAAGAGGCGCGTATGTATAAGCTTCGGATCCAAAAATGACCAAGCCCAAATTATCGCCTTTGCGTTGTTCAATAAAATCATTTGCTAATTGTTTAACCATATCTAATCTGGTTAATGGATGTCCTTTAATATCATAATCCTGTTCTTCCATGGAACCAGAAACATCTAATGTCAGCACAATATTTCGGGCTTCTTTTTCTAAGATAATGGGGTTGCCAACCCACACGGGACGAGCGGCCGCCACAACAAATAAGATCCAAACAAGCAGCCATAACAACGGCGACATTGTGCGTTGCGTGGAAATTTCAGAATGTGATAATTTCTGAAGGCGTGAGAAAAAAGGAACTTTTAACGCACCAGAAAAATTTTTTGATGCTAAATTGGACACGCCCAAAATCTGCCGTAAAATTAAAGGCAGAGGCAACAAAACAAAGACAATCGGCCAAACGAATTGATACATACCTATCAGTATAAAAATTTTTTTTAAAAAAGGCAAGGGGAGAACTTGACACCATATACAAAAAAAAGTAATGTATAAGGCAAGGAGTTTTTTTATGTTGTCTCTACTTTTTTTAGCGCTTATTCAAAGCCTGACGGAATTTTTACCAATTAGCTCGTCTGGACACCTTTTGTTGGTCAGCTTGTCTGGCCTTTCACATCAAGGGATTGGGGTTGATGTGGCTTTGCACGTGGGGACTTTGTTGGCTGTAGTTTTGTATTTTTGGCGGGATATTTTGGATATGATGAGTCTGAAAAATCTACGCTTGATGATGCAATTGATTGTAGCCACGATCCCTGTGATTGTAGCGGGATTGGTTATCCATTATTTTAACTTACCATTGATGAGAAGCGCCATAATGGTCGGTATTTGTTCCATCTTTTTTGGATGGTTATTATGGCATGTGGATGATAAATATCCGTGTCATCGGAAGATTGATCAAATGGGATACAAAGACGCTTTTTTAATCGGCGTGGCTCAAGTGTTGGCCTTGGTGCCGGGGACCAGTCGTTCGGGGATTACAATGACTTGTGCGCGGTGGCGTGGTTTTAAACGGGAAGAAAGTGCTCGATTTGCAATGTTGTTGTCTATTCCAACAATTGCATTGGCGGGGATATATACGGCTTGGCAGGCATTGCAGGGCCATATTGAATTGCCCCCAATGACAGATTTGGGGGTGGCGGTAGGTGCCGCTGCATTATTTGGTTTGGTCGCCATTGCATTTTTGATGAAGTGGGTGCAAAAAGCCTCGTTCTTCGTTTTTGCCCTGTATAGAATTATCCTTGGTATAGTTGTTATTTGGTGTTTTTGGTAAGTTCGTTTAATACATAAACTCGGACAGCACTGGATAAATTTCCCGTATGTGTATTGTCAATTTGCATTAAAAGTTGGCGCAAGGCAATACCTTTTTGTTGGGCGATATCTTTTAACGCTTGCCAAAATTCATCTTCCAAACAAAAACTTGTTGCGTGACCCGATAAAATGACAGAATGTTTGCGCATTATTTTTTCCTTCTGCGGCTGGCCAAATCAATAACTTCGGCTGGATGTTCTGGTTCTTTTTCGGGAGCGTTTGTTGGTGTAAAATTAAAGCCAAATTGCGCATTGGGATCTGCAAACACTTTTAAGGTATGAAAAGGGACGACAACCGTGCTGGCAACACCACCAAAACTTAAATCTACGGAGAATTTATCATCATCCACAACCAAATTATCAAACTGATTTTGTAAAATAATGGTCATTTCTTTGGGGTATTGAGGGCGCATAAAATCGGGGATAGTAGCCTCTGGCGTTTCAAAAGTAATCATATAATAGGCACCATCGGTTAAACCGTTTTTTGCCACATCAGCTAAAATATCATGTGTTGCCGTGCGAAAAGCTTTTTGAATAAATGGTGTGTAGTCTTTCATGTTATCCCCTTTAAAAAAGTGGGGATATTCTGTTGCTAGGAATCCCCGAACCCCACTGATGTCGCTAAATGGACTTCAGAATCAATGTTGCTTTAGACGCAATTAAGCGGCCATTGCAACGCGAGCATTATCGTTCGCATTTATTTTTTTTTAGCCCGATAACGGTGGATACCATGCCGGATACAAAGCGAAATCTTTACTATGCGTGTCGAAACTGTGTCACCCCCATAAATGGTGGAGGTGTCGGGTACCGCCCCCGAGTCCACAACATCTATTTCATTTGCCGTTTAGCATCATAGTCAATTGCTTGACGGGTATTATTATACCTTAAAAAGTAAAAAAACGCAAGTTTATTGTTCTACATGCTTTGTAAAGTATGTGTTAACAGCGCGGACAAGTGCCTTGGAAAGCTTGTTACGATAGCTTTCCTTTTGAAGTAATTTGTCTTCTTCGCGGTTGGATAAATACCCCATTTCCAATAATACAGATGGGACGTTTGGAGATTTCAACACAGCAAAGCCAGCATATCTGTGAGCCTTTGGACGAAGAGTCACTTCTTTGGCCATTTCTTTTACAACTTCGTCGGCATATTTAGCCGATTGATCCATTGTGTAAGTTTTGGCAAAGTCAATCAAGATGTTGCCTACCTCGGGTTGATATTCGCTTAAATCCATGCCAAACAAAATATCGGCTTTGTTGGCATTTTCAGCCAATGCGGCAGCTTCTTTGTCGGAAGCTTTTTCTGAAATAGTATAAACGGACAATCCTTTGGCAGAGGAACTGGCTGCACTATCGGCGTGGATGGAAATGAACAAATCGGCGTTGGCTTTGTGTGCTTTTTCAATACGCCCCCTCAGGGTGACATAATAATCCTTGTCGCGCGTCATAACAACTTTATAGCCAGCTTTTTCCAACAATACTTTTGTTTCTTTTGCCATTTTTAAAGTTAAATCTTTTTCGTATTTACCTGATCTGGAAATGGCCCCGGGATCTTGTCCGCCGTGACCAGGATCTAACATCACAATTTTCTTTTTTGTGACAGACTTTTTAGGTGGTTCTGCTTTGGCTGGTGTTTTGGTGGCAACCGTTTGTGCATCATTGGAAAAGGCCTTAACACCGACTTGTGGCGTGTTGTTTGTTAAATCAATCACAAAACGCCATGGTGCATTGGCTTGCGGCGCCAAGGTAAAGTGTTTTTCCGTTACATTATCAGAGGGAAGATCCAATACAATTCGTGTTGTGGTGGGAGTTGGTTTTCCTGTGCGGATAGAGGAAATAAAGCCTGTATTTAAAAAACGCTTTTCGCGAACGCCGGGTTCAAAAGGTGCATTTTCAACATCAATCACCATGCGAGGGGGATTAGCAAGTCGAGATAATTTGATTTCTGCCTGGTCATTTAAATCCACAACAAAGCGGATATTTTGGGCATCGTTGACGGAAAGACGCAAATCTTGAATCTTTTGGGCAAATACCGATGGTATCCACAGTGTTAAGAAACACAAGAAAAGAAAACACCTTTTTAACATTTTTCCCCTAAAACGAAAAAAACACTTGCTTATTTCTTCATATACCTATATAATAAAAAAAGCAATTAAAAAATTGCTGTGCAAAAAAATTTTTGATAACAAGGTGAACATTTTAATGGTTACGATATGCTACTTTTTCATGTTCCTGATGGGTGCTTCCATGGCAACCCAAGTGTTATCTTCTGCATCGAAAGATGCCCCAAAACAATTTTTATTTAATATGAAGGAATTACAATTATGTCAAAACAAATGCTTATTGATGCCACGCATCCCGAGGAAACGCGCGTGGTTATATTGGACGAGGGTCGGCTGGATGAATTAGATGTCGATACTGCCAATAAAAAACAAATCAAAGGAAATATTTATTTAGCCAAAGTGGTTCGTGTTGAGCCATCGTTGCAAGCTGCTTTCGTGGAATATGGCGGTAATCGTCATGGTTTCTTGGCTTTTGGTGAAATTCACCCAGATTATTATCAAATTCCTGTGGATGATCGTGAAGCCTTGAAAAAGGAAATGAATACTGAAACCGAAAATGATTCAGAAGAAGAAGCGGATAACGATGTCGAAAATGTCAGCGAAAATGACGAAGTCGTTCGTGTGCGCCCGTCTTTTTACAAAAAATATCGGATTCAAGAGGTTATTCACCCAGGTCAAGTGATGCTTGTTCAAGTAGTGAAGGAAGAACGCGGAAACAAAGGTGCGGCCATGACAACATATTTGTCTTTGGCAGGTCGTTTTTGTGTGTTGATGCCTAATAATGGTCGTGGCGGTGGTGTTTCGCGTAAGATTTCCAATGCACAAGATCGTAAAGATTTGCGTGAAATCGTGGATAAATTGTCCATCCCAGAAGGTATGAGCGTCATTGTGCGTACAGCTGGTCAGGGCAAAACAAAAACGGATATCAAACGTGACTTTGATTATCTAATTAAAACATGGAGTCAAATTCGCGAATTGACGTTGAAATCTATTGCGCCGAAGTTGATCCACGAAGAAGGTGATATTATTAAACGGTCTTTGCGTGATGTGTTTACAACGGATATCGATGAAATTATTGTAGAGGGCGAAAATTCGTTTAAGTCAACAAAAGCTTTGGTAAAATCTTTGATGCCTGCACAGGTCAAAAAGGTGAAAGAATATAAAGGGAAGGTGCCACTATTTTGTCAATATCAAGTGGAAGCTCAATTAGAGCAAATTCATAATCATATTGCTCGTTTGCCATCTGGTGGTTATATTGTGATTGACCAAACGGAAGCGTTGGTGGCTGTGGATGTGAACTCCGGCCGTTCAACCCGTGAGCATAGTATCGAAGAAACGGCATTGCAAACAAACTTGGAAACATGCGAAGAATTGGCGCGTCAATTGCGTTTGCGCGATTTAGCTGGATTGGTTGTGATTGATTTTATCGATATGGATGAGCCAAAGAATAATGCCGCTGTAGAACGTCATTTGAAAGAGGCTTTAAAGCGCGACCGCGCTCGTATTCAGGTGGGACGCATGTCTGGCTTTGGTTTGATTGAAATGACACGTCAACGGTTGCATTCCAGCTTTTTGGAATCCAGTTATAAGCCATGTCCACATTGTGGTGGCTTGGGTGTTGTGCGTTCTGTGGAATCCAGTGCGATGCATGCTCTGCGGTTATTGGAAGAATCGGCCATCAAGAATACACGGAGTTCATTGATTTTGTCCGTGACGCCAGAAGTGGCCGAATATTTATCCAACAACAAGCGTGTGCATTTGTTGGAATTGGAAAAGAATTACCAAGTGGGCATTCAAGTTGTCGCCGATGAAACATTGGTGAAAGTGGATGATTTCAAGTTGGAGCGCATTCGTGAAGATGGTAACAAGGTGGCCGTAAATAACGAAGCGACACCATTACCACATGGGCCAAAGGTTGATTTGGCTGCGTTGGGTGATGAAATCGTGATCGGGGATGATGTTAAGGGCCGTCGTGGTCGTCGTCATCGTGATCGTGATTGGCGCCGCAAACGCAACAAAGATAAACAACAAAATAATAATGCTGAAAATACACCGGAAACAACCTCTGAGGAAGGTTTCAAGGTGGTGGAACAAACGCCGCTTGCCGAAATTGAAAAACAAGAGCAAGAAGACAAACGGGAAAATCATCGTGGTCGGGGCAAAGGCCGTAAAGATAATGGCGAAGAAAAGCCCGCTGAAAATAAGTCCGAGCAGGAAACACCGTCATCCGAACCAAAACCCGCGAAAAAGGGTTGGTGGAACCGGTTGGTCAGCTAAAAATCACAATAGAAAAACTCCCCGATTAAGTGGTCGGGGAGTTTTGATAAAAAGCGGGACTACTCCACACACAGGGCGTAGTAGGCGTCGTAGTTGCGAATGTAGAAGTCCACGACACCATAGACGAGGCCCACGAGGAACGCGGGGCCAGAATTATCTGACGCAATGTCCGTGGCTGTCCAGAAGTCTTTATTCTTTCCATAGGCCTTCGCTAAATCCACGATAACGGGGCTGTAATTGCCTTCGGTTGCATCCATTGTTCGGGCACTCCAATTCCAATGGTTGTGCCAATCATCGCATTCTACATCGTTTCCGCTGCAACAATAACCAGATTGCTTGGTTCCTTCCTGAATCGGATTGCTTGTTCCGCTGTAATAACAATTAAGCTCTTCAACATTGGCTAAACGCATTCCTTGGGCTTTGCACCAATTGTCCGCCGACCACCAGGTCATTGAGTTATTACTCATAATAACGTTGCCAAGACCCGTTATATTGCTTGCGGGGGTACTCTCCCCTATGGCTTCACAGGTACCGCTGGCGGGATAATTACAGCTCCAAACTTCAGTTTTAATATTGCAATAATATCCGTCTCCACATTGTGCATTCGTGGTACATTCGGTATCGTTTGTCCAACATACCTTAAAGGTTTCCCCTTTGTTGTTTGTATAATCAACGGGTTCATGGTCACAGCACACGTTCCAACCTTTATATCCTACACCAGGATAAATTGTATCTTCACAACATCCTTGTTCATAATAACGCCACAATTCATCCCCTTCGTAATAATCCCAATCATATATACGATACACTTTATCGGGTGCGCAACAGGACGTATCCTTTCCCCATTCCTCATCACTATACCAAGAGATAAAAGGCGTTGTTCCTTCGCCACAACAACCACCATCGTTTGTGCTATAGCCAGGCAAGCCAGCCGTGCAACATTCGCCCATTGAGCCATCATATTCTTGACGACAGCACTGGCCTGTTGCTGTATTACACATATTGCCTTCCCCACAACACACATCTCCACATTGGCGTTCAGCTGGGCAAGCCTCCTGGCATTGTCCATCTTTGACAACATACCCTTCCGTGGTGCAACATTTTGTGCCATTATCATACACTTTTTCATTGGCACAGCACACCCCGTTGATTTCTGTTTCCGTATTTTCATCACAATCAACAAACACGGGCGGATCTATTGATTTGCCATCGCTATGTATATGAATGCCAATAGCATCTACACCCCTGTGGCGTTCATAAAACCGACGAGTACGACCCCCACCTCCGCCACCACCAAAGGCAAAAGCGGAAACGGATGTAAGCAATAATGCAGATACGAAAAACGTCTTTAAAATCAGACACTTATTTGTCTTGGGGGGGGGGGCAATTGAATAGCATGATTTTCCTTCATATTAAAACTCCTTTATCCCTATTTTGTTACAACAGCGAGGCAAAGTCAAGAAAAAAATCCCCCCGATAAAACGAGGGGATTAAAATATGCGTGTTAGGGTGAAATCTTATTTCTTGCCCTTTTTCAGTTCACTTGTACAATGCGGACAACGTGTTGCAGCCAAAGGAATTTTGCTGCAGCAGTATGGGCAAAGCTTTTCGCTTGGAGCGGGTTTTTCTTCTGCCTTTTCCATCTTGGCACGCACTGTATTCACACCTTTGACCAACATAAACACCGCAAAAGCCACGATGATAAAGCTGATAACATTGTTGATGAATAAGCCATAATTGATGGCGGCGGCATCTGGACCATCACCCAAAACAAACTTTAACTCGGAAAAATCAACTTTGCCGAGCAACATGCCCAAAGGTGGCATTAAAATGTCTGATACCAAGCTGTTGACGATTTTACCGAAAGCGGCACCAATGATGATACCGACGGCCATGTCTAACACATTACCTTTTAACGCAAATGTTTTAAATTCTTTTAATACACTCATTTTTTTCTCCTTTCTTTAATTCAAATGGAATAAATCCGCATATTTTAAGGCCAGACCAATCACAAAGTTGCTGCCCGCTTTGTTTGCGGCACGTGCTTTACCACGACGATAGCTTGCATATGGCGCAAATGTGACAGTATCTGTTAAATTAACTTCAAATTTACCTGTGAATTCCATATCATAGGTCAAATCTGTTGGAACATATCTGGAATAATAGAAATAATCGGTGTAACGGGCTGTACCTGTTAATTTCACACCTTCACGAAGTGGATATTCCAACCGTGTTCCGATTTCCCAAGCCAACTTGGTGTTTTGGTGATGTGAATAGGTGAAATCATATTCTTCCACCAACGCACCGTATAATTCTTTGATATATTTGCCTTCAAAGGCTTTGATACCTTCGCGAGCGGATAATACCTTATAACGAGGGGAATCTTGGTTGGCGGTAAATTCTGTTTGGAAAGCCACTTGGCCAAATGGCCCCACATCAAAGTCATCCACTTGCCATGTCTTAAAGGCATATTCGGTTGATAACCAAATCTTGTCCGCGCTTTCCGTTGTTTCGTCTGGACCATCAACGGGTTTGATTTTCACTTTACCATAGTTCAAAAACAAGTTGTTGCGCCACATTCCAATATCATTGGCATAATCCAACAATGCATCCAATGTTCCAACGATGTTATATTGGCTGTCCATGCTATATTGAGAAATAGGCGAATTTCGATATTCACGAGCGTTGCCGACGGTTGTGTTGGAATAGCTAAGTGAAATTTCGCGCAAATTCAAGTTCCATTGATTGCCTTCGGCATCTTCGGCTAATGCTGGCAATGCCGCAGAACAAAGCAATAAACACAATAGTTTTTTCATTTTTAGTCTCCTTGAAAATTTTAAACGTTTAACAGACTCAGTATAAACATAAAATAATATAAAATCAAGCAAAAAATATGTTGACAAGAATGCCGAAATTTTATAGGTTAAAAGCATAACCAGATATAGAGGAGCGAGTTTTTTTGAAAAAGGGTGTTGTTAGTTTGGTTGTTTTAGGCATGTGTTGGTCGCACGTGGCGATGGCACTGGACGTTCGCTCAGCTCTTTATCTATACGCTCAACGTGGAGATGTGCGAGCTATTCGATCCATGCAACAACAAGGCTATTCTTTGGAAATGCTGGATGCGCATGGCAATACACCGGTGTGTGAGGCTGCTTTGCGCGGAGACCAACAAACAGTTAATGTTTTGGTTGCTATGGGGGCAAATCCTAGTCCTTTGTGTTGGAATCGTTTGCCACCACAACTCGCAAGACAGATGCGTCCGCAGCCAATGGTGGCTCATGTGATGACGGGAGCTAATGCTGATGCGGGGGCTAGTTCAAGCGCTGTTTATGCACAAGTTTCAGCTCGAACAACGCCGGCGGTTGATTCGACTTCTGCGGTTGTTATGACAAAAAAAACGCCAGTTTACGCGCCCACAACAGTATCGCCTCCCGATACATTCCCAACGGGATGGACAACGTTGGCGTTGTTAGGTGTTGGCGGTGGTGCAGTGGCTTTGTTTTCAACCTTAAGGTCCGGATCTGGATCGGACAATAAAAACAAACAAGATGTGACACCTCGGGAACACAAGACATGTGACGGTTATCCGTTTAGTACACCGCCCGCACATGCTGATTACATTTCTTGTGTTCGGGACGATGGTGTTACAAAATTTAAAATCATTGGCTGTGAACCAACCTATATTCCAATCTGGAATTCAAGTGTGGGACGAAATGAATGTGTGAAGGCATCGTGTGATGGATATCCATTGCTTGCCTGTCCCAATCATGGTGTTTGTGGTGATCCATGTACTGAAAAGGATGGCCGGAAATTATATCAATTGCAATCCTGTGAGGGGGGGTATATCCAAAGCGGAATGGCATGTGTAGAGGTTTCAGAAGACAAATTTGCCGATTATTACGGTGTAAATGGTGCTGGGAGTATGAATTTTGTTAAGCCTTCGACG
>JAZRDB010000006.1:0-112075 GCA_045660045.1 Alphaproteobacteria bacterium
GATGGCAAAAAATATGCCCCAAGCCAAGTTTCCGCGTTTGTGTTGCAAAAATTAAAAGAAGATGCCGAAGCTTATTTGGGTGAAAAAATCACCGAAGCCATTATTACGGTCCCGGCTTACTTTGATGACAGCCAACGTCAGGCGACAAAAGATGCTGGTAAAATTGCTGGCTTGGATGTCTTGCGTATCATTAATGAACCAACGGCCGCCGCTTTGGCGTATGGTATGGATCAGAAAAAATCTGGTACAATCGCCGTTTATGACTTGGGCGGTGGTACGTTTGATGTGTCCATTTTGGAAATCGGCGATGGCGTGTTTGAGGTGAAATCCACCAATGGTGATACCTTCTTAGGTGGTGAAGACTTTGATGCCCGTATTATGGATTATTTGGCGGATGAATTCAAAAAAGAAAATGGCATTGATTTGCGTCAAGATCGTATGGCCTTGCAACGCTTGAAAGAAGCTGCCGAAAAAGCTAAAATTGAATTGTCCAGCGCCAATCAGACAGACATCAACTTGCCATTTATTACCGCCGATGCCACAGGTCCAAAACACTTAAATGTGTCTATGACTCGTGCCAAATTGGAAAGCTTGGTGGAAGATTTGTTGGAACGCACCAAAGGACCAATGGAAAAGGCTTTGAAAGATGCAGGATTATCCAAAGACAAGATTGATGAAGTCATCTTGGTGGGCGGTATGACCCGTATGCCTGCGGTTCAAAAATTGGTCCAAGACTTCTTTGGTAAAGAACCCCATAAGGGTGTAAACCCTGACGAAGTGGTGGCCATGGGTGCCGCTATTCAAGGTGGTGTGTTAAAAGGTGATGTGAAAGACGTCTTATTGTTGGATGTGACTCCACTTTCTTTGGGTATTGAAACATTGGGCGGTGTGTTCACACGTTTGATTGATCGTAACACCACGATTCCAACAAAGAAATCTCAGGTGTTCTCTACCGCTGAGGATGGTCAAACAGCTGTGACAATTCGTGTGTTCCAAGGTGAACGCGAAATTGCCCGTGACAATAAATTGTTGGGTCAATTTGATTTGGTGGGAATTCCGCCTGCACCGCGTGGTATGCCACAAATTGAAGTCAGTTTTGATATTGACGCCAACGGCATTGTGAATGTGTCGGCAAAAGATAAAGCAACCGGCAAAGAACAATCTATCCGCATTCAATCTTCTGGCGGATTGTCCGATGCAGATATTGAAAAGATGGTAAAAGACGCTGAAGCGCATGCCGAAGAGGATAAGAAGTTCAAAGAGGCGGCTGATGCGAAGAACCATGCGGATGCTTTGATTGCTAGCACGGAAAAAATGCTGAAAGAAAATGGCGACAAGATTCAGCAAGCTGATAAAGATGCCATTGAAGCTTGTGTGAAAGAATTAAAGGAAGCCAGTGAAGCCAATGATACGGCACGTATCAAGGAAAAGACGGAAGCTTTACAAAATGCCAGCATGAAGATGGGCGAGGCGATGTATAAAGCGGCTCAGGCGGCACAAGGTGGCGCTGATGCGGCAGCTGGAGCAGGCGCCGAAGCTGGTGCGGAACAACCAAAGGCCGATGAAGAAGTGGTTGATGCCGACTATGAAGAAGTGAAAAAATAAGTAAATCGGGGTGGTTGAAAGCCACCCCTTTTTATGCTTTAATACGCATAAAGGATGATGTAGATGGCGGATTATTACGAAACATTAGGTGTTGATAAAACGGCCTCGTTTGATGAAATCAAGCGGGCTTTTCGCGTTAAAGCAATGGATTGCCATCCAGATCATCATGCGGGTGATCCCGAAGCAGAAAGGAAATTTAAAGAATTGGCTGAGGCCTATGAAGTTTTAAAGGATGAGGATAAGCGTGCCACCTATGATCGTGTGGGGCATGAAGCGTTTAAAGCTGGTATGGGTGGGCAAAGCGGATTCAACGGCTTTGACTTTTCTGGTATGGGTTTTGAAGATTTATTTGCTGAAATGTTTGGGATGCGCCGTGGTCGCCCTCGTGGCAGCAAAGCACAAGGAGCCGATGTTCGTTATGATTTAGATATATCATTGGAAGAAGCTTATCACGGGCTCAAAAAAACAATCAATGTGAATACTTTTGTTGCCTGTGAATCTTGTAAAGGCGTTGGTGGAGAAGGATTGGATACTTGTGGTACCTGTGGTGGCATGGGTGTTGTGCGCCAACGTCAAGGCTTTTTTGTGATGGAAACAACCTGTCCTGTTTGTCATGGCACGGGTAAAGTGATTAAAAAGCCATGCAAAGATTGTTCTGGCACAGGGCGTGTGCGCAAAAAACGTGATTTGGAAATCACGATTCCGACTGGCGTGGATACGGGTGTGCGAATGCGCTTGGCGGGCGAAGGTGATGTGGCATCAAATGGTGGTATTGCTGGCGATATGTATGTCTTTATCAATGTGAAACCTCACAAATTGTTTGAACGCCAAGGTGATGATTTGTATGTGACTGTCCCAGTGCCAATGGTGACAGCTGCTTTGGGGGGCGAAGTGTTTGTGCCAACTTTGGATGGCAAGGGCGAAAATTACACTTTAAAAGCCGGTTTGCAATCTGGCACGCAAGTCAAAATTAAAGGCAAGGGTATGCCCGTATTGAAATCCGATAGGTTTGGTGACTTGTATGTGACCTTCCGCGTGGAAACTCCAACGAATTTAACCAGCGAACAAAAAGAGTTGTTGCGACAGTTTGAAAAGGGAAGCAAGAAAAACTCGTCTATTTGCGACGAATTTAAAAATTTAGTCAGCAAGATTTTTGGATAAACTTGACAAAAATACAATTTTGTGCTAGAATAATGGGTACTTTTTATAGAGGAGAACCCTGTGATTCAATTAAAACGCTTGCTCAGAAAAATAGATGAGCAAAAAAAGGTCTATAGGATCTTACTAAATAGGAGTCGTTTTCGTAAGGATCTAGAAGATTTCATTTGGACAACGGCCGCTGATTTAACCAGCCGGTTTGATATGAATGATTCTATTTCTCCTCAACAAACTCTGAAAGAGAATAAGAAAGGTTTGTTGTTAGCCTTTAATATGGTGCGCGACGCACCGAAAACGACCCTAAGTGCTCCCTTTATGGTGGCGACACACGCCCAAGCCTTGGCATTTTCTAATCCAAATGCAACTTGGTATTTAAGAAGTATGCACGCCAGATGGTTGAATTCGACCATGGTGTTGGCAAATCCAGCCAAAGTTCCATATTTAGTGGATCAGTTGCTTAAAGGGATTAATATGCAAAAAGTGCCGGCTTTTTATTGGGATGAACTTCCGGATCGTCAGTTTCAAATGCAAGCACAGCATCCGATTATGCAGGCGATAGAAACAAATTACAACATTGTGGCAATTCATCCTTTTACAGATGGAAATAAAAGAGCTGCAAGGTTGATTTCTGCATGGGTGTTAGATAAATATGGCCATATTCCGTTATCGATTTATGACAGGGATGGTTATATTTCAAGCATTGAAGATTATTTTAACACAAGGCGCCCCCATATGTTTTATCAAATAATGCTTGATCAAATGCGTCAAAGTTATGATCAGGCGATCCGTGAAGCGCGCATTTTGGACAGCATCCGAATTTATCCGTCCGCCAATCAACAAATAAGCAAAAAGCGGATTAACGCAAAACGGGTTTGCCTAAATCTGGATCATAGACAATAGATAGCTTGCCAGCCTGTAAAGCTTGGGCAGATTCGCCAAAAACTTTTTTGCGCCAACCATTTAAAAAAGGCGCTTGCCCTGTTTGCACAAAAGTGTTGATATCGGACTGAATAGCAACTAATTTGGGTGCAACATCGTAATTTTCCGCACAAATATCCAATACAAGTTTCAAAATTTCGGCCAAATTATGTTGCTTGGCGGTCAATGGTTTTTGCTGCACAGGTTGTTCAAATGTGGCGGGATTATCTTTGATTGCTTTGGCAATCACACTTAATAATTCTTTGGCTAAATCACTTTTGCCATAGCCATCTGAAAATGATCTAAGGGAATCAATTTGCTCACCAGACGTTGGCAGGGCAATGGCCAATTCAATTAAGGCCTCATCTTTCATAATATATTTTTTTGGTCGATCTTTTTGCTGAGCAACGCTTTCGCGCCAGGCATAAAGTCGTGCAAAAACATGCAGATTTAATGGCTTTTTAAAGGGCACCTTCACCTTTTTCCACAATTCGTTTGGATCGGGTTCATAAGTTTTAGGATTCACCAATTCGGCCATTTCTTCGGTTAGCCAATCCAATCGATTTTGCCCACAAATTTTTTCCATCATTTTGGTGTAGACAGTTCTTAATTCAACAACATCATGTAAAGCATATTGAATTTGTTCTTCGGTTAAGGGACGTTTGGACCAATCGGTCACACGCATAGTTTTGTCCAACGATATGCCGACAAAGTCATTGACTAATTGTTGATAACTGACATTGTCCCCATAACCACAAACCATGGCGCCAACCTGAGTGTCAAAAACAGGAACAGGAATTTGGTGCGACAAATGATAAAAAATTTCAATATCTTGTCGACAAGCGTGAAAGACCTTAATTACCTTTTTGTTTTGAAATAGTTCGAATAAGGGTTCTAAATTCAAATCCTTTGATAAAGGGTCGATACAGACGGCTTCATCGGGGCTGGCTAATTGAATTAAACAAACTTGTGGATAATAGGTTTTTTCACGAATAAACTCTGTGTCCACTGTGACAAAAGGGTGTTTTGAAAAGCGGGTACAAAGGGCGGTCAATTCTTTTGTTGTTGTAATTATCATAGACCTTATTATAGCGTTTTTTCACTTGATTTGCAAGAAATCTTTGTTTATCATAGGACTATGCAAAAATTATGGGATGAAAAAGCACTTTTTTTACATAAAATTTTGGATGGCAAAGTTCGCTTGGTTGGTGGTTGTGTCCGTGATTTTTTGCTGCATAAACGTTTTGAGGATCGAGATATGGCGACAACTTTGACTCCCGATGAAGTTGTAGCATATTTGGAGAAAAACAAAATTCCTTATTTGGATATCGGACGTGCTTTTGGAACAATTGTGGCCAAGGTGGATGGGACGCCGTTCGAAATTACAACGCTCAGAAAAGATATTCAAACGGATGGGCGACATGCGGTTGTTGGTTTCACAAAATCATGGGCAACAGATGCCCGTCGTCGAGATTTTACCATTAACGCTTTGTATGCGGATAAGAATGGCAAAATTTATGATTATGTTGGCGGCCTAAAAGATTTAAAAGCAAATCGTTTATGCTTTATTGGTCCCGCGCTTCAAAGGATGAAAGAGGATCATTTGCGTTTGCTCCGATATTTTCGGTTTTGGGCCAAAACAAAAAGCAAAGATATAAACAAGGATGTTATAAAAGCGTTGCCCCAAATCATCCCATTGTTGGCAACATTGTCTGTGGATCGGCGTCGCGACGAAATGTTTAAAATTATTGTGGGCCCTCGTGCCAATACGACATTAAAGATGATGAAAAAATATCATGTTTTAACAGATGACTTATTAAAAATATCTTTTTCCAAAAAACAGCAAAAAGCCTTTAAGGAATGGCAGCTGGAAAAAATGCTTGAAACTTTTGGATTTTCGGGGTATAAGAAATAAAAAAGGAGATGAAAATGACAAAACACAACAATGAATCTGGTCGTACCATGTTGGAAATGTTGGGCGTTTTGGCCATCATGGGTGTGATTATGTATGGTGCCATTGCGGGCATTGGTTTTGGTGTGAATATGTATAAAATCAACGCAACCTTTAATGAGGCAGAAGAATTATCTCAAGGCATTATTGATCTTTATTCTTGGCGGCAAGGATATCCAACGGCGGACAAAATCGTGGACGCGGTTGTTGCTAATGATGTTCTATCAGGTGCGGAAGAAACCGGTGAGACATCTATAAATGCTCCATTTGGAGACTTTGTGATTACCGCTGCAGATGATGCAGGAGACAATCATTATAAAAAATTTGCAATTCAAATTAATGGGTTGCCATTGATTGCATGTTCAAGATTGCAGGTTATGTCATTTGCTAACATGAACGTTGTACAATTTGGAGAAGACAGTGGAATCCGAGGATGTACAACCGACTGTTCAAATGAGCCGGGTAATGTTTGTTTGGTGTTACGTTAATCCAACAACTTTTTAACAAATTCTCGATTTTGTTTTTGATAATGTGAATGTTTTAACAACATTTCCAATTGGCATTGCTCATATAATGCTAAATTGCCGGTATCCAGCATTTGGTCGTCATCAGATTTTAAGAACATTTCCACCTTAAAGCCATTGGCTTCTCCGCCTTGATCCAAAAAGTCATTTAATGAATTCATGTATAACCATTCTTTATGCTGTTCTTTTGCTTCTTTAATTTGGGCTGGGCCTTGCTTGATCAAAAATTGAATGACCTGCGATGGTAAAATCACGGGTGAATAACCAGCCACGTGATTAATTGGTTTTTTGGGTTTTTCTACAATTCGGTTGCTAACCAAAATAGCGTTATTGCTGACATCTTCTTTAATAAGTCCAGTTAAAAGTGCTGTTTTGGGATTTTGAAGAAAGGCACTTAATAATTTTTTAATATGAGGAGATTTGGAATCTTTGGAAACAACCAAATCGTCTGGAAAAATTAAAACAACATGGCGATCTTGAATGGCGTCGCGCGCAACATACAAAACATGTCCTGTCCCTAAAGGTTCGTCTTGAATGACAAATTTTAAGTCGACATCATCTGGCAAGAAAGTATTTTTTAAAATACCAGCAATATCGTTTTTCCCTTTTTTGCGTAATTTTTCTTCTGTTTTTGTGTCTGTGGCCAAAGCATGCTTGAAATCATCAATCACCTTTTGGTTGGAGCAAACAAAAGTAATATGGCGTCCACCCGCGCGGATAATATCTTGTAATGTATAATCAATAATGCGCATATCGCCCATTGGCAATAATGATTTGTGGGCAATGGCTTTGGAATGGGGAAAATTGCGGGTGCATTCACCAGCGGCAGCAATAACGAATTCAATATTGTCGTACATGTTAAACTCCTTCAGTTAATTGAATAAAGCTAAATTGTCGCGCGGGATCTTCTTTATTCCGGCGATAACTATTGTAAGCAGAATCAGAAAAGGTATCAATGGCATGTGTGTCAACATGTTGTACCCCAGCCCGTTTTAAGCGGTGTAGGATATAACCTGTGAAATCAAAATAAAGCCCCGTTTCACGCAATTCAAAAAAATGATGTTCTGTTTTGGGAAATAAAGATTGCATGTCAGAAGACACCTGAAAATTCTTTTTGGTTAAATGTGGGCCAATGGCGACATGAATATTGGGAATTGTTGCGCCCATTTGCAATAAGGTCAATAGGGTGTTTTCCAAAATTCCTTGAAAGGCGCCTTTCCATCCTGCGTGTGTGGCGGCTATAACTTTCGCGACAGGATCGAAAAACAAGACGGGAGCACAATCTGCCGTCTTTACAGTCAATTTTAAATTTGGCGTGTGTGTTGCCAAGGCATCACATGAAGGAGGGGTGATTGGTTTTTGATCTAGAATAATTACATCCACTCCATGAACTTGATTCATTAAAATGGGATCTTGAAGGCTGGGACTTTCTGCGGCATTGCAAAAACCGGCTTGCACACAGGAAAAATCTTGAAATACAGAAATCATTTATGTAATTCCTCCAAATGCTTTTGAAGTTGTGAAAGCCGTCTTTTTTCGCGCAAAATATGATAGTCCTTTAAAAGTTGTAAGGTCAGATGAGAGCCAAGCCAATAACCCACAATCATCCATGGGGTGCATCCAATAATCATAGCAAGGCCCCAATCTTGTAAAAGTAATTTAAAAAACAGCGCCCATTCATCAACAAATGATAAATCAGACATAAATGTTTGATGGATGATGCTTTTGAGGTGGCTATATCCGCTGATGGAATCCCAATGGCCCATCATCATTTGTCCAGTTACATAAAACACATAATAAATTGGAACCAATGTAAAGACGTTGGAAATCCATGTAAAAGCTAATCCCAAAGGCAGAGAGAATGACGTTTTTAAAACTTTTTTATAAAAAATCCACGTCATGGAAACAAGCCACATTTGAATGCCCACCAATGGTGTCATTGCCCACATTGTACCAATAGCAACCCCGCGAGCCGTGTATTCTGGCGGATGTGGTGAACGAATAATGGGAATCAATAACCGTTTTTTGCACAGACGACCAATGTTTTGAAACCAAGTGTGTCTTTTTGCCATTTACGTCTCCTGATGGAAAACAATATTTTTCTTGGAAAACAGAATAAAGAAAAGGCCCAATAAAATCATGGGAATGCATAGGATTTGCCCCATGCTGAATCCCTGCCATATAAGCCCTAGATGGACATCGGGTTCGCGTGTGTATTCCAAGAAAAAGCGACCAATGCCGTAAAGGATAAAGAACAGTCCGGTTGTTGTGCCTCGACGATTGCGAATGGCAGGAACGAACCACCATAGTGCATTTAGTATTAAAAAGAGCAAAACACCTTCGACAGCTGCTTCATATAATTGGCTGGGGTGGCGGGGTTCAGGCCCCCCATCTGGAAAAATCATAGCCCAAGGAACAGCACGTGTCACACGTCCGAATAATTCGCCATTAATAAAGTTTGCCAATCGACCCAAGAATAATCCGACGGGAGCAACACACACTAAGATATCCCCCATCGTAAACAAAGAAATTTGACGTTTCCAAGAAAATAAAATAGTAGCCACCATAACCCCCAGCAAACCACCATGAAAAGACATGCCACCTTGCCAAACGGCCAATATTTGGGCAGGGAATTCGGAATAATATCTGAGGTTGTAAAATAGGCAATATCCCAATCGTCCCCCCAAGATAATGCCGATTGTCGCCCAAATCAAAAAGTCATCAATTTTTAATACGGTAAAGGTGCTGTTGGATTTTTTGGACATCTGTCTGGCTAACCACCATGCTCCCAAAATACCAAAGATGTAGGCCAATGAGTACCAACGCACGGCAAACCATCCCCATTGAAACAAAACGGGATTAATTTCTGGGAAAGGAATACCTGGGTACATAAAGCCTCCTATTTCTTAAAATAAAATGTATCTAAAACACGGCAAAATGTCAAGTAAAACAAATATAAAGCTTGAAAAATTACTTGACAAATATTAGAACAAGGTAAAACCATTTCCACATTTTTTCAAGACGTTTTTATGATAAAGATTGAAAGAGAATTGGATGAAAATAGCCGATTTCGGGGTATGGTAATTAAAACATCAGGGAGACAAAAATCAAAAATTGGGAGTCATCCCTGTTATAAGCGGAATTCCAAACAGCGATGGAATTTGAAAAAGTATGAAAGCATACTATCATAGCTGTCGTTAAATATTATTATTGACAAATAAAAAGTTTGTGTTATAATATAAAGCGTGGTCAACAGATCACATTCTTATTTAATTTTCCAAAGGACGAATATGCAATTACAAGATTTGAAACAAAAATCTCCAGCAGAATTGTTGCGTTATGCTGAAGAATTAAACGTTGAAAATGCGGCCAGTTTGCGCACGCAAGATTTAATGTATGCCATTTTAAAGAAATTGACAGAGACGGAAAACAATACTCTTTATGGTGAAGGTGTGTTGGAAGTGATGCAAGATGGATTTGGATTCCTGCGTTCTCCGGAAGCCAATTATTTGGCTGGGCCAGACGATATCTATGTGGCGCCAACACATATAAAACGTTGGGGATTGCGCACAGGTGATACGATTTCTGGTGAAATTGTGCCACCTAAAAATAATGAGCGCTATTTTGCTTTGGAAAAAATCAATACTGTCAATTTTGTGAAACCAGAAGAATTAAAATATCGTATCAACTTTGACGATTTGACACCGCTATATCCCGAACAAGCAATCAAAATGGAACACGAACCAACAGGCAAAGAAGATGATAAAGATTTGACGGCCCGTATTATAGATCTTATTTGCCCGCAAGGTTTTGGACAACGTTCCTTGGTGGTGGCTCCGCCCAGAACAGGTAAAACTGTCATGTTGCAAAATATTGCGCATGCGATTTCTGCTAATTATCCAAACGCTCACTTGATTGTGCTTTTGATTGACGAACGTCCAGAGGAAGTGACGGACATGATTCGTTCGGTAAAGGGTGAAGTGATTTCCTCCACCTTTGATGAACCTGCAACACGCCACGTTCAAGTGGCCGAAATGGTAATTGAAAAGGCAAAACGTTTGGTGGAACACAAAAAAGATGTGATTATTTTGTTGGATTCCATTACGCGCTTGGCCCGTGCTTATAACACGGTTGTGCCATCTAGTGGTAAAGTGTTAACCGGTGGTGTGGATGCAAATGCCTTGCAACGTCCAAAACGTTTCTTTGGGGCCGCTCGCAACATTGAAGAAGGTGGCTCTTTGACAATCTTTGGTACCGCTTTGATTGATACAGGATCTCGTATGGACGAAGTGATTTTCGAAGAGTTTAAGGGAACCGGCAACAGCGAAATTATTTTGGATCGCAAAGTGTCTGATAAGCGTATTTTCCCAGCTATTGACATCACGAAATCTGGTACGCGTAAGGAAGAGTTGTTGGTGGCTAAAGATCGTTTGCCTAAAATGTGGATGTTGCGTCGTGTGTTGATGCCAATGGGTGTGACAGACGCGATGGAATTTTTAATTGAAAAATTAAAAGCTACCAAGACAAATGATGACTTTTTTGACAAAATGAATCAGTAGGAGGTGTCCGATGCAAAATAAAACACAATCTGCAACTATATTGGTGGACGGCAGTGTTTTGAAAAAAGAAATGGCTCAAAAGGGGCAAAAGCAAACACCTCAACAAATTATTCAATATCTGTCTCGTATGGTTCGGGTAGTTCGCCAAGAAAATCCTGGGGCCTTAGTTTATATTCAATACTATGGGGCCAGATTAAATGAACCAGTCAAATTGCCGATTTCGGGTGTTCCTTATGTTGAGCCGGAATTGAAAAAAGGATTGACACATCATAGTGTGCCTGGAGCATGGTTGAATAATACATGGGGCAAAGTGACTTATCCGCCCAATTTACCATGGATTTTGCGTGCTTCAAGTTTGAACAAAAAAGAATTAACAGATGAAGATTTTATTTTCAATGAAAAACCAAAAGGTGTGCTGTCACAATTGGTTGGACAAATGGCCGAATATGCTGTGTGTCACCCAGAAAGCCCCTTGTACGTCTATGGCGATGTGAACGATATGGCATACGCCATACATACTGCTCAATGGTTAGGGATGCAAGTCAAAGAAATAGAATTTGTTGATAAAAAAACATTTATTTCGGATATTCCAATACTTAAAGAGCCTCGTTTTTTTGACAAGGAAAGGATGTTGTACATAGGACAGAATATGAAGGCACATCCAGATTCAGATGAGTTTTTAAAGGAGCTGCGTGCACAATGTCCAGAACAAGACCGAAAATCTGTCTTGATGGTGGATGCGGGTGTTGTGCGTAAATATCTGGAACAAAAAGGATATGAAATGACTCCCAATAACACGCAAGAAATATTGAATCGGATTATGGAAATGTTGCCAGAACGCCCTTCAAAAACGGTTTTATATTGTGGGTTTGCAACGCCGAAAAAATTGGTTAGTCCCTTTCCTGGGGATGTGCGTGCCATGCAAGATGCCTCTATTGATAAAAGAATTTTATCTTTGCAAAATGTCGAATTTAGTGTGGGAAAAACAATTCAGGATGAGCGTTATCCGTTTATTTTGAAAAAAGACGGATGGCGGAAGTCACCTGAAAGTCGTGACTACAAAGATTTTGAGTACTATTTTCACCAATGTGATGTGGACGATCGGATCGCATATGATATTTCTTTATACAGCATGGATCCATCTGTCTCGCAATTGTATTTTGTGGCAACAGATGGGGACTTTGTGACGGCTGTTGAAAAAGCATGGCGTCGTGGATTGCCAACCCAATTGGTGCTACTGAATTCAAAAAAACATGATTTATCTTTCCGTTTGGAACAAGGCGTGCAATCAATGATTGAGATGGCACATGATTCACATGGCTTGAGAACACGCTTTGCAGAAGAAGAAAAGAAACGCAAAATTCAGCAGGTGCAAAGCAATATAAAGCGGAAAAAAATAGGTAAAATGAAACGCGCATATGCTAGAGCGGCAGCGGAAGATGACGACTATAGCGAAAATATTGCTTTTGAGGTGATGCGTCAAAGACATGCACATCGTCGCAAATAAATGAAAATCTCTGCCAAATAAAGCAGAGATTTTTTTATCCCAATTTATCTGTCCAGCCGATTAGCACACAAAACTAATTCGGCATCTATATCGGATGGCAAACGATTGCCCTTCAAGAATTGCTCAAAGTACTCACCTTGGGCATTGACATCTTGTAACGCCAATTTTTTATCGACAGACATCAGCTCATCAAATTGTTTCTCTGTCATTGTCAGACCACGCCAAGTCATGTCCTTATAGTTTGGCATCCAACCAAGGACAGTTTCTTTTGCGCCGACTTTATTATAAACACGGCGGATAATCCACTCAATGACGCGCATATTGTCGCCAAAGCCAGGCCACATGAATTTACCTTTTTTGTCCTTTCGGAACCAATTGACGCGGAAGAATAACGGATGTTGTTTAATCTTGCCAAACATGTCTAGCCAATGTTTCCAATAATCGCCCATATTGTATCCACAGAATGGGAGCATAGCAAACGGATCACGGCGAATTTCACCCATTTTTCCTTCGGCGGCGGCTGTTTTTTCTGACCCCATTGTGCTGGCTAAATACACGCCGTGTTGCCAGTTAAAGGATTGGTACACAAGAGGAGTATTGGTGGCTAAACGGCCGCCAAATACAAAGGCGCTAATCGGTACACCAGCAGGGTTTTCCCAATCTTTATCGATGCATGGACACTGTTTTGCCGGCGCCGTAAAGCGAGAATTTGGGTGAGCGGCAGGCGTTTTGGATTTGGGCGTCCAATCGTTACCTTGCCAGTCAATCAAATGTTTTGGCGGTACTTTTGTCAGACCTTCCCACCACACATCGCCATCGTCCGTTAAAGCGACGTTTGTAAAAATTGTATTTGCGCGGCACGATTCAATCGCATTTTTGTTGGTTTCTGGATTTGTACCAGGAGCAACACCAAAGAATCCTGCTTCTGGATTAATAGCACGTAAGATGCCATTTTTATCTGGTTTAATCCATGCAATATCGTCGCCAACAGTTGTTACTTTCCAATCTGGCATAGACTTTGGCGGAATCAACATTGCCATATTTGTTTTACCACAAGCGGATGGGAATGCGGCGGCCACATAAGCTTTCATCTTTTCTTTTTTGTTTTCAAAGCCAGCGATTAGCATGTGCTCCGAGAACCAACCTTCATCCCGTGCCATGGTGCTAGCAATACGTAATGCTAGACATTTCTTACCCAACAAAGCATTGCCACCATAGCCGGAACCAAATGAAATAATTTCTCTGGTTTCTGGGAAATGAGTGATATACGTGTTGTCTGGATTACATGGCCAAGCGACATCTTTTTGTCCTTTTTTAAGAGGGGCGCCAACCGAGTGGAAGCAGCGCACAAAATCTTGGTTGCCTAAAACTGGCCACACCTTCGCACCCATGCGTGTCATGATGCGCATATTGGCAACAACATAAGCGCTGTCAGTAATTTCAATGCCAATTTTAGCAATAGGACTGCCAAGAGGGCCCATGGAGAAAGGAACAATATACATCGTGCGTCCTTTCATACAGCCCTTCATTAACTTCTTCAAAGTGGTTTTCATCTTTTTGGGATCGGCCCAATGATTGGTAGGTCCCGCATCAATTTCTTTTTTGCAGCAAATAAAAGTTCTGGCTTCTACACGTGCAACATCTTTCGGATTGGAACGCGCTAAAAATGAATTGGGGCGCTTTTTCGGGTTTAATTTGATGAAAGTACCCTTTTTCACCAATTCGTTGCACAAACGGGAGTATTCCTGTGCCGTCCCGTCGCACCAATAAATAGCATCTGGCTGGCACAAAGCGGCCACTTCCTTTACCCAGTCTAAAACTTTCTTATTTCTTGTTGGTAATTTCTGTGTCATTTTATATCCCCCCTTAATAAGGGAATATAAACCAACCAGAAAAGAAAAGCAAGTGATTTTTACTAATTGCGTTGGCTGCTGTTGGTGCGAGTTGCCACTAAATGGGCCGCGCGTTCACGAACTGCTGTGCGCATTTGGCTATTTTTCCAACGTTTGCGATCTGATGGTTCGTTTCGAACGTGGCATTCTTCTTGTGCAGTTTCGAAATCACGCGCCACATAAGCATCGGAAAACAATGGCCATTGGGTATTCAAATCATTACCTGTATTAAAAGCAATGTCTGTTGCAACAGTTGCTGCGGCTAAAGGTACAGTATTTGTGTAAGAACCAAACATCACCGAGTTATCCGCAAAGTTAGTTGGCGCATGTGCTTGTAATGATTGTTCTGCTTTGGAAATAGTGGAAGCAGTTTTATTGGTAAAATAATTATCCAAAATACTTTGATCGTTTGGATTGATTGTTAAACCGTAAGTGGATTCATAATTGGCAGCCCTTTCCCCGTGATGATTTGCTCGTACATGTCTTGTCAGAGCTTGTAATTCAGCAACAGTTAATTGAATGTATTCTGCCCTGCTACGTTGAGCGGGATTTGGATGGATGATTGTCTGAATGAAAGCAGAATTTTTAAAGTGTAACTGACGCAATAAATCAGGATGTGCTTCTAGGTTTAATCCAACACCAATGGTAGGATGACCAAAAGCTTGGCCCAATGCATTGGTTGCATTATCCCAATAAATAAAATTCGTATTGCCTTCATAGGTGGACAAGGAATTTGTCATGCTGTCAAACAACTGATAACGTTGAGATTGTTCAAATGCTGTTTGTGCAAAGTTAAATGTATTGGTGGGATTTGAAAGAGCTGTTATCAATGGTGTAAAACTAAACCATGTGTTTGTTCCCTCTATAACGCGAGTTAATTGATCTGTAGGAATATTTTCAGCCATGCGCACAAAATGAACAAAATTTGTTTGAGGCATATCAACTGCGTGACAGACGTTATTTGTATCTGTGGATAATTTCTGTAATGCAGATGTGTATAACCACAATGTGTTTGTGGATGTATTTGTCGGCATAACCGATTGAATACTTCTGAACAAACGATTTGACACATTATTGGCTAATACAGCTTCGGCATCCGCCAAAACATTTGATGGGATCGGTTGCATTAAATCTGGAGGCAAAGCAACGCGTCCATCAACTAAATGTGTTATAGGTGCTGGTGCGGGATCGGGTAAATTATTTTTTGAGGACCGTGTCCCTTTAAACAACCCTAAACCACCCAAAGCAGCGATTGCAGAAATAATGGACAGTTTCGCCAAAACATGACGTCTTTTAGGAGGGATAAACCCTTTTGGCATGGGTCGAGGGATGAAAATATCTTCTGGATCTTCTTCCCACCAAATACCGTGGCGTTTTACGTAACGAAATCTAGTCATTTGAACCTCCTAGAATGACGATAAGCATTATATCATAAAAGTGTCAATTTGTCAAGAAAATATAAGTTGACTTTTAATAAATCAAGGCTTAGAATCTTAATACTAAGGGGGAATTATGGATCAAGCATTATTTATCACAATTGCGGGAATGGGTGGTGTATTTGGTTTTTTGGTGCTGTTAATTGGTGCCATGAAGCTGTTGGCCTTTGTCGCGAAAGAGAATGCAAATATGGATAAAATTGCTGTGGCCATTGCATGTGCAAGGAGAAGAAAATGAAATCAAAAAAAATCAATGTGATGTGTACGGCTTTTCGGGATGGATTTCAATCTGTGTTTGGTATGCGCGTGCAAAGCAAAGATTATTTGCCAGTTGTTTCTGAAGCCGTGAAAGCGGGCTTAAACTATTTGGAATCTGGTGGTGGAGCCGCGTTTCAATCGGCTTTTTTCTATTTAAATGAAAATGCATTTGATGTCATGGATGCGTTCCGTAAGGCGGCTGGCTCTAAGGCGAATTTGCAAACATTGGCGCGCGGTGTGAATGTGGTGGCATTGGATTCTATGAGTTCTGACTTGATTAAATTGCATGCAGAATTGTTTAAAAAACACGGCGTGACAACGGTGCGTAATTTTGATGCATTAAACGATCCAAACAATTTGAAATATAGTGCCGAGTGTATCAAAAAAGCGGGTATGAAGCATCAATTGGCAATTGCCATGATGAGTTTGCCTCCTAAGTTAACGGGGGCGCATACAGCTGAGTTTTATGCAAACAGATTAAAATCGTTTATAAAGGCAAAGATTCCCTTTGATTCGTTGGCCTTTAAGGATGCAAGTGGTACAGGTACACCGCAAACAGTTTATGAAACCATTAAAGCAGCGCGCAAAATTGTGGGACCAAGATGTCCGATTACTTATCATTCTCACGAAACGGCCGGAACGGGTCTTGCTTGCTATTTAGCGGCGATTGAAGCAGGTGCGGATACGGTGGATTTGTCTTTGGCGCCTGTGTCGGGTGGCACATGTCAGCCGGATGTTGTATCTATGTGGCATGCTTTACGTGGTAAACCGTATGAATTAATGTGTGATGTGGATAAAGTCTTGCGCGTTGAAGAAGATTTAAAGGCTGTGTTAAGCAAGTATTATTTACCGCCGGAAGCGTTGCATGTGGATCCGCGAATTCCGTTTTCGCCAATGCCTGGTGGAGCGTTGACGGCCAATACACAAATGTTGCGCGATAATAACATTATGGATAAATACAATGAGATTATTGATGCGATGCAGGAAGTGGTGCAAAAAGGTGGTTTTGGGACTTCTGTGACACCAGTCAGTCAATTTTATTTCCAACAAGCTTTTAACAATGTGATGTATGGTAAGTGGAAAAAAATTGCCGAAGGTTATGGCAAGATGGTCTTGGGATATTTTGGAAAAACACCGGTGGCGCCGGATCCAAAAGTGGTGAAAGTTGCCGCGGATCAGTTGGGATTAAAACCAACAATGGAGACAGTGTTGGCATTGAATGATAAAAATCCAAACAAATCCAAAGCGCATTATATGCAGCAATTAAAAGAAGCGGGTTTGCCAACCACCAACGAAAACATTTTTATTGCAGCGGCTTGCGGCCAAAAAGGAATTGATTTCTTGCTGGGGAAAGGCAAAGTGGCTGTGCGTTTGAATGAGCCTAAAGAAGCTCCGAAATCAAATGATTCTGTCATCACAATCAATGGTGAAAAATTTGAAGTGAAGTTTGATGGCAACAAAGCCATTGTGAACGGCAAAGAATACACGATTGGTGAAACACAAACGGAATCCCAGAAGGTTGAACAGAAAGTTGTTTCTGGTGGGGCTGGTGGTGTGATTACCGCACCAATGCCGGGAACTGTGACACAAGTTTTGGTGGCCGAAGGGCAAGCCGTGAAAGATGGTGATACATTGGTTGTGGTGGAAGTGATGAAAATGGAAACGCCAATCAAAGCCACAACAGCAGGTACGATTAAACGGTTGTTTGTGAAAAAAGGCGATAACATCAAAACGGGCGACAAAGTCGCGGAGGTGTAAATGAATGCAGTGATTGATAGTTTGGGTTTGATGCATATTACGGCGGGACAAGGCATTATGATGCTGATTTGCTTTGTGCTGCTTTATTTGGGTATCAAAAAACAATTTGAACCGCTTTTGTTGATTCCGATTGCGATTGGTGGATTGCTTTCAAATTGTCCCGGTGCAGGAATGACACAAGAGGGTGGATTGCTTTATTATATGTATCATGCAGGCATTGAAACGGGCATTTTCCCGCTTTTGATTTTTATGGGGGTTGGCGCAATGATCGATTTTGGGCCAATGCTTGCCAATCCAAAAACAGCACTTTTAGGCGGTGCGGCACAATTTGCGATTTTTGGAACATTTCTGGGGGCTTTATCTATTGGCCATTTATTTCCAGATTTAGCAATGACGTTGCAACAAGCGGCCAGCATTGCCATTATTGGGGGGGCCGATGGACCGACATCCATTTTTTTGGCGGGTAAATTAGCGCCTGAATTATTAGGAGCAATTGCAGTGGCGGCCTATTCCTATATGGCTTTGGTGCCTGTGATCCAACCACCGATTATGCGTTTATGTACACCGAAAAAACAGCGCTCAATTCAAATGGAACAACTACGTGAAGTTAGCAAGACTGAGAAAATTATTTTTCCAATTATGGTAATTGTTTTGACAGCGTTGTTTATTCCTTTGGCTATTCCATTGATTGGGATGTTGATGTTTGGAAACTTGTTGAAAGAATCAGGTGTGGCCGATCGTTTGGCCAAGGGTGCCAGTAATGAGATGATGAATATTGTCACGATTTTGTTGGGTATTTCCGTTGGATCCAAATTGTCGGCAGATTTATTTTTGCGGGGGCAGACATTAATTGTGCTGGCTCTTGGTGTTGTGGCATTTTGTATTGGAACGGCCAGTGGTGTGTTGATGGCTCGGTTTTTGAACCTGTTTACAAAAAATAAAATCAACCCATTGATCGGATCAGCAGGTGTCAGCGCTATCCCAATGGCAGCAAGGGTTAGTGAGAAGTTGGGACAGAAGGAAAATCCGAACAATCACCTTTTGATGCATGCAATGGGCGCCAATGTGGCGGGAAGTATCGGTTCTGCTATTGCTGCGGGTATTTTGTTAGCCCTTTGTGCCGGATAAAAAAACTGTTGCAATTTTTATTGGTTTTATTAAAATAAAAACATGCGCATAAAGAATTGTATTTTCTTTGTTTTTGGATTTTTGCTTATGTCACTTTCGGCAAAGGCAGATGTAATGGCTATTCGTTTGCGTTTCGGGGCTGATGGTACATTAACAGATTTAGGAACTTCTTTAAGTTCAGAAAGTATGGCTCTGAGCAGCCCTATTGTTGAATCAGATGGTACGGTAACAGATCCAGTTGTTGCTGCGGCTGCGACAGAGGGAGAAACGGATGCACTGTTTTTAATGCCAGATGAGTCGAAAGATAATGACATAGACACCGATACAACAGATGCGGATGATGAGGAGACAAGCGGCTTGACAACGGCCGACGAATCCGATGATTTGCGCAACACCGAAGGTGATGAGGAACCAGAAGAGGATCCTCCTTGTGAAGAGGGTTATCAACCGCGTCCAGATGGCGAATGTATGTCCTGTCCAGCAAACGGCGAAATAATGACAATTGATGATGATCTGTATTATTGTTGCGGTAAGCGTGACGAAGATCCAACAAAGGACAAAGCGGGATATGCATGGGAAAATGGTGCGTGGGTACAGAATATTAACTGTGGCTGTCCTTTGGGTGGCGAGACAAGTGAAGAGGATGATTCTGTTTGTTGTAAGGATGGTTATACGTGGAGCAGAGCAACAGCAAGCTATACGGGGGTTGATCCGGCCGCTTGTGGATGCCCGAATGGTGGCGAACTGAACGAGGGTGAGTGTTGTAAAGATGGGCGTGCATGGAATAGAACAGACTACACTGTCCTTAATGTGCCGGCGTGTGGATGTCCGTCTGGATCCACGCTTGAAGAGGATGTTTGTTGTGATGATACAAATCCAGGTACATTCCTTGATATGACGACTAGTACGTCAGATAAAGACAAAGCAATACGGTTGTGTGGTTGTCAAGAGGGAGAAACCATTATTACATCCACGGGAGTTGCTGACGGATATGTGTGTTGTGGTAGCGATAAAAAGATTAAACGCAGCACTTCTAACATGGGAGATTTAACAGGTCAGGATGCAAAATATTGTGGATGTACGTCGGGAGAATATTCAGAAAGCAAAGGGTGTGTACCTTGTTTGACTGACGCTTTTTGTTTGAATAATGGTTTGGGACGTGCCTGTTTAAAAAATGCAGATGTCACAAAACAAAAATGTGTTGAGTGTACACTGTCTGAACATTGTTATGAACAACCGTCGGGATGTTCAAATCCGAATACATGTTGTCCAGCATCCATCACAGACAAGGTATGTGATACCCAAACAAATACATGCAAGACATGTAGCGAGTTGACAAATAATATACGCCCAGTTCGTTGGCATGGGCTTGAGGATGTGAACTCTTGTAATTCATGTTATGAATGTACCGAGGATGCTCATTGTGCCTCGCGCATAGATGGCAAAAATATATGCGATCCGAATACGTTAACATGTGAAGTGTGTATTTTGTATACAGAAACAAGCAACCAGAATCATGGATGTGAAAATGCGCAAACGGCTCCATTGGGTGTCGAGGATGAAAGATTTGCAGCGCCATATTGTGTTCTAAAAGACAAAAACGGAACGCGCCATTGTTCGGAATGCAGGAGTAATACGGATTGTCCGGCGGCGGACAGATCAAATTGTTTAGAAGAAAAGGGAATCTGCAGTATGGATTGCGGTAATATTGGTTTTAATCCAGAAACGGGCGAATGCCGATGCTCTGGGTCAACACCAGTCTTCAATATCTATACAAAAAAATGTGTTAAATGTTACGATTCCATTTCTGGGGCTTGGACTGATTTAGGATGTAATACCGAGCCGGATAAAACAAATTATCCTGCAGGATCTCCATGGAATTATTCTCCATGGCAGGCGCCGAAGAGCAACAATAAACCAGTGTGTTGGGAAGATGGGGGAACAAACAAAACTGGTCAATGTGTGGAATGTATGGAAGATGGTCATTGTCCTGGGGACAAGCAATGTAATCAAAACACGCATACATGTGCGTGTCCGACGGATACAGTATGGGTTGAAAGTTCGGAAAAATGTGCGCTATGTACAGCGAATTATGGGGCAACTTCCACAGGAAGAAAGTGTACTAGTGCAACAAAGCCATATTGTGGCTCAACGGGATGTACGTGTAAAGAGCCTTATAAATCTGATAAAAAAGATGGCGATGGCAAATGTCCAATAACACACCCCGGATGTAAGGACGGAGAATGCCAATGCCTTGGCGATTATGATAAAAATAAAAAAGATGGTGATGGTAAATGTCCAGAAAACAGACCAAAATGTGAGAACAAGGTTTGCAAATGTACAGGAAACTGGAAAGATAATCAATCTAGTACTGGCGATTGTGTGGAAGGTATGCCTGTGTGTGATAATGGCGTTTGTAAGAAATGTGGCACAGGATTGGAATATAAGCTGTCCGAGCAAAAATGTGTGGCAAAAAGTTGTAAAAATGGAGAAGTGCTCAGTGGCGATACTTGTGTTTGTCCAAAAGGAAGATGGAAAAAAGGAAGTTCATGTCTTGCTTGTCCAACAGATGGTTCTTGTACAACCATTGATGATACAACACCATGTCCAAGTACGGGTAAGCATGTGTTATTAGAACAAAGCGATAAGCCGGCCGCATGTGTTGCTTGTAAGGAACATACAGATTGTGCTGCAGGAAAATACTGCAAAGATAACGCATGTGTAAAATGTACTGAGGGATATGACTGTGGTTGTGGCAGCTTTAAGTGTGCAAATGGAGAAGGTGGATGCTTTACTCAGATACAATGGTGTCAAAAGAAGTTGGGCTCAAGTTACAATAAGAATCCATCGGAAAACGCTGCTTGTGCAGGATATGTTTGCTGTAGCTATGCGAATAGTAAGTGGACGGGAAAGACACCATCTAATTGCACGGCCTGTGCATCGGGCAAGGCATGTCGCTAATTTTCTAATAATTCTTTAATGGGTTTATAGGTTTTTCTGTGATGTGGAGTGACACCATATTGCTTTAGTGCGGCAATATGATCTGCGGTGCCATAGCCAGCATTTTTCTCCCATTCATATTGGGGGTAATCTTTTGCCAATTCTTGCATAATATGATCTCGTGTTACTTTTGCTACAATACTGGCGGCCGCAATGGAAAGACTTAAACTGTCGCCTTTTACCAAGCATTGACACGGAATATTCCATTTTGGCAAACGGTTGCCATCAATCAGGGCAAAGTCGGCTTTATACCCTTTTTGTTCAGCATTTTCCAACGCTCTGTGCATGGCTAAAAAAGTTGCCTGCAAGATGTTCATTTGATCAATTTCTTGGGCACTGGCTTGTCCAATGCCCACATAGGCGCCCGAATTCATGATAAGCGGAAATAATTTTTCACGTTTTGCCGCAGACAATTGTTTGGAATCATTTATTTGACGAGCCAGTTCCGGATCAATTTTAAAATCGGGAAAGCAAACACATGCCGCCACAACGGGACCACACCATGGGCCGCGTCCCGCTTCATCTATGCCAAAAATCAGGCCCTTTGTGCCACAGGCTTGTTCATGGGAAAAATCTGGCATATTACCCTTTCAAGTTCTTTAAAATATCTTTGTAATCCATCATGTGCTTGATGGGACCTAAACACGAAACAGTTGGTGTTGTGGCAAACAGTTTTGTGGCATAGTGCTGAATATCTTTGGCGGTCACAGCTTGAATGGCTTTCACCAATGACGCTTTGGAACGCACTTTGCCATAACGCAACATTTCAACGGCGTTCGTATCTGCATGTTCGGAGATGTCCTCGTTACGCATTAAGAGAGCGGCCTCTAAACGTGTCTGGGCTTGCTTTACCTCTTCGGGTGTAATCTTGTGTGTTGCTTTTTTTAATTCGTCCAACAAGACCGGCATCAAAACCTTTAATTCTTTTTCCCCTGTACCAGCATAAACACCCCAAATACCCGTGTCAGTTTCAGCGGAAGCGTAGGCATGAATTGTATAGGCAAGTCCACGTTTTTCACGAATTTCTTGGAATAAACGACTTGTCATGCCGCCCCCCAAAATAGTAGCCAACAATTTGGCTTTCCAAATATCGGGAGAAGTGTAAGATTCGCCTTCAAAACCCATAATTAAGTTCACTTGTTCGTGTGGTTTTTTGACATATTTGAAACCACCTTGATAATGGGCTGCCTCAGGTGTTGGTGTTTTTCTTAAATTAAAATCGCGGAATAATTTTTCACATTTTTTTGCAAAAGCATCGTGTTGGATGGGGCCAACAGCGCTGATAACAATGCGATCTGTGGCATAATGAGAATGTACATAATCCAACATCTTTTGTGGAGTCATGGCTTGGATAATTGCTGCATCACCGGCAATATCACGGCCCAATGGTTGATTGGGGTAGGCGGTGGCTTCAAAATTTGATTCTGCCACATAATGTGGTTGATCCTTATACATGTTGATTTCCTGAATAATCACGCCTTTTTCAGTATTAAGTTCCTTTTCATCCATGGTGGCGTGTTGTGTGATATCAGCAATTATATTCAAGCCAATGTCCATATCTTTCTTCAACATTCTTGCATGGTAAGCAGTGACATCTTGACCCGTATAAGCGTTGATAAAACCACCTACTCGTTCAATTTCTTCTGCGATTTGTAGGGCAGATCGCGTTGTAGTTCCTTTAAAGGCCATATGTTCCAAAAAATGGGAAATGCCACTTTCTGATTTTTTTTCAAATCTAGATCCGACGCCAACCCATGCACCTAAAGTAACAGAGTCGGCAGATGGTTGTGTATCAGTAACAACACGAATGCCGTTTGACAAACGGGAAATAACAATATTTTTTGACATATCTTATCCTTATTCCAGAGGTTCCAGGTAAATAACCTTCATAAATTTCTCAGAGAAATTATCCCACCAAGATGGCTCCTCGTTCGGAGGACGACGTTGAGAATTGTCTAGGTTGAAAGACTCCTTCAATTCTTGCCACCAATCTTTTACACCTGCCATAAATTTATCCATGGAGCTTTGCGGTTGTGGCGGTGGGTTCAGCGCTTTTGCCATGCGTTTGGCTTGACGTGCATCAGGTGCAGGAGGCATATCCCCATAATATGGCAGTGGTACCAACGGCAACAATGTGTTGCCATCTCTGAACTTCATTAAGGTGTATCCCGTAGAATTGCCGGAAATTTCGCCATGTGTTTGAATTGTATATGAACCACCAATGACAGAGTTGTCAAAATCAATATAGTCTATAAAAAAGGTGTTTTGCAACTGGGTTCGGCCAATCCCAGTCAATTGGCATTCAAAGGAGTGAGAAACCAAACGAATTGTCCCATTTTCCGCGGGTTCAAACGTGCTATTACTAAAACTACAAGACGGCAAAAATGCGTTTGCAGATACCAAATAATCCATCAATAATGTGTTTTTGTTGGGAATTGTTCTGGCTACAGGAATGGAAAAATATACCCTGGCAACTGGAGATTGTGCCTCCCAATTTAACCCTTCTTTTGCACATACGTGTTTCTGTGTATCTGCTTGGCAAAAATCAATGCGCGCATTTGGTGTTTTGAAAAAGGTATGCAATTGTTTGATCCATGGTTTGATGCTCATCCCATCCATGGCATAATCACAACGACCTTTTTGGCAAATATACAACGACGCATTTGCGGAAAACGAAAGTACCGCAACGCAACAAAGAAGGCCTTTAAAAAGTGTTTGTTTTATATTCATTTCTCTTCCTATAAGAAGATAGTAGCAAGCCAAGATGAAAAAAGCAAGCTATTTTTTTAAGTAAAGCATGCGACCAATTTGCCAACAGGAAAGAACGGCTATGCTGGCTGTTTCTGCACGTAAAATACCGACGTTAAAATGTAAGGATTTAAAATTGTTGCTTTTAAAAAATTGTTTTTCCTTTTCGCTCCAACCACCTTCTGGGCCAACAAAAAAAGCAATCTTACCAGATTTGGGCAAGGAATCCGAATTTTCCTCGCGTTCTGATAAACAGTATGGCGTGCAATCTTTGGGTAAATCGGCCATAACGGCGGATATTTTCATTGGTGGATGAATAATGGGTATGGTTAAACGTTCACATTGTTCGGCCGCTTCACGCACAATCAATTCGGCATGTTCTTTATTGAAGTGCGCATGAACAGTGTGATCACTGATAACAGGGTAAATATCTGTGATGCCTAATTCGGTTGCTTTTTGTAAGACCAAATCCATGTTATCTTTTTTTATCAAGGCGGGGCATAAAGCGCAATAGTCAGGTGTTGTTTGAGCACGAGAAGAATCCAAAATGACCAATTGAGCGTTTTTTTTGGTGATAAGCTGTAATTTGGCAATCCACTCTCCATCTCGGCCATTAAAACACAATAGTTGTTCATTGTTTGGACAACGCATAACGTGTACCAAATAGTGATGACTTTTTTCATTCAAAGGAATGATGGTGTTTGAAGTCAAAGGAGTGTTGACGAATAAACGGATCATATTACTCCCATTTTAGTAAAACAGCGGTGACATCATCGGGTGGTGGTGGTGGTACAATTTTAAAGAAGTCTTGCAATAAGTCATTTAAACAATCGTGGGATTTTGTGTTTAGAATGCGTTTTATCGTCATGCGTTTAAAATTGGCAAAGCCCAAACGGACACCTTTGTTCGTTGTCGATTCGGTTAAGGCGTCGCTGTAAAGCAAAAGTGCATCGCCTTTGTTAATTTTTAAGGAACTATCATGATAGGTGGGTTTAGGTAAGATGCCAAGAGGCATTCCTTCCGCATGTAAAAGAGTTGGCTTTTTATGTCGGATGAGCATGGGGTTAGGTGATCCCGCTCCCGCATAGACGAGTTGTTGTGTGCGTTTGTCGTAGATTCCCAAAAACATAGTGGCAAATTGTCCTCGTGGCAACAAAAAATGCATTTGTCGATTGAGTTGTGTTAAAAATGCGGCTGGGGACGTTAAACGCTTATTATTTTGGCTGATTAAAGCATGTAAGCGAAAGGTATTCAAAGCGCTGGCTACCCCATGACCAGAAAAGTCACAGATATAAAATGCAATTTTATTGTTTGAAATAGGAATAACCTGCCAGAAATCTCCCCCCAAGAGTGATGATGGTGCAAAATAATGGGAAATATTTAAATGATACGTTTCTTTGACCATGCTTAATATTTTGTCATGTGGCAACATATCAATTTGCATGCGACGTGCAGCATGTAATTCGGTTTCAATTTGATTAAGTTGATCAGAAAGATGACGCACCAAAAGACGATTTTCCAAATGTACGCGCACCCGTGAAAAGAACTCTAATGGATTGATTGGTTTTGTAATAAAATCTGTTGCACCTGCTCTAAATGTTTTTTCGCGCGTTTCACGGTTATCAGAAGCTGTTTGAATTAAGACAGGAATATCACGAGTGTTCTGATCATCTTTTAAGTGTTGAATCACTTCATAACCATCCATACGCGGCATAGTGATATCTAAAATAATTAAATCTGGGTGTGTTTCTTTTGCAAGTTCTAATCCTTCAACACCATCTGCCGCAAATGAGATATCCGAGATATTAATCAGATTTAGTAAGCGTCCAAGAACGGTTTGGGTGCTTGGATTATCTTCTACAACCAACACTTTTGACATAGATAAATCTTTTGATACTGCCAGAGCTGACTGAGAAGCGGCCTCTTCTTGATAACCATCTGTCCAACGTTGAATTGGATGATCTTGTAATAAAAAAGATAGGGTAATCTCTCGGCCAAAATCTTCAATAGTGCAAGAATCTGCGGCGCCGGCAATAATCCGAATGCCGCGCCCCGTTTTGTGTTGCATGGTGGTGGATTGTTTAATTGTGGGAACAGATGAGGCATAACCAGCCCCCTCATCTCTAATTTTTATTTCTAACTTTTTCGGCGTCCATGAAGCAATGACGCTGATGGATTTTTGAGCATAGCTTGGATCGTTTAAGCGATCATGCAAAAGGCGTGCATATTCAATGAAGTCACGGGCCGATTGGCGCATAGAGCTGTTGATTTGTAAATTGCCGTGAATTAAGCCATTCACAATGGATTCGTGTAAAGCAAAATGGATACTTTCTTGTTGCTTGGATGGTAAAATGATAAATTGTTGCAAGGTGTTTGTAATATTTTGTGCCACATTACAAGAATAAATGACAGGACATGTTAGCAAAAAACCAATTTTATTTTTGCTCTTAATGGTGTCCAGTTTTTTTAAAAAATCTCGGATAGATGAATCTAAAGCATTTGCATCGATAATGGCGACGGGAGTAATAGCAGTCAGTTGTTGTAAGTCTTGCTCTGACGGAGCTTTCACTAAAACAACGGTATTACCCGGTAATTTTTGCATGTTTTGAGAGTTTAAAAGAGGTTTATCTTTATTTGGCCACAAAGCAACCCCAGCCAATTTGGCGAGTCTTTTAATATGGGTTGTTGTTAAATGAAAGCCTGTTAAATAAAACATAATCCCCCTTTTTTGTTTTTAAAACACAAACTTTTGTGCTTCGGCTAATTCATCTGGTGTATTGATATCTGTTGGCGCTTCTTCAATCAACTTAATACTTGGCACAATCAACGCATAGATTGTCATTCCGTTTTCCAAAGCACGCAGTTGTTCCAACTTTTCAGTGCCCTCTAAAATGCCTACTGGACATGCCACGAATCGTTTTAATGCATCTGTTCGATAGACATAAATACCAATGTGCCAATAAGCAAAATCTTTTGCGGGATCTTTGTCGCGATTGTAAGGAACAGGCGAGCGTGAAAAATAAAGTGCTCGTCCAAAATCTTCGCCTTCCTTTAAGCCCATTGCAATTTTAACGTAGTTTGGATTTTGAATATCTTCAAGAGCTGTAATTTTTTTGCCAACCGTCACCCAATCTGCCCCCGTTTTTTCCAATAAATCAACCAAACGCACATTGAGTTTTGGATCCACGTTGATGCCATCACCTTGAAAGTTGACAACGATATCATATTTTGTGCCGTCTGGATCAATGGTTTTTAATGCACAGACAATACGATCTGTGCCAGAGGGTAAACTGGCGGGTGTTAAAACACATTGTGCATTAAACTTTTTTGCTTCTTCTACAATTTCTGGATCTCCAGCCGCGATATAAACATCTTCTTTTGGATGCACTTGGATGGCATGTTCGTAGACATGTTGAATGACAGTTTTACCATTGACAACAGCCAAAGGTTTGTTTGGCAGACGTGTGGAATTCAAACGAGTTGGAATGATAACTGCAACTTTTGACATTCAAATGACTCCTTTATTATATCTGTTGTGGAGGTGGTACGTCCCCATTGCTTCCATTCGGCGTAGAAGAAGAGGAGTCTGTCGTTTGTGTCGGTTGTATGAGTGTTGCTGCTGTATTTTTTTGTGTTGGATTCGCTTCCTTAGAATCAGATCCAATGGCCTCAACGATGGATGTAAAATTCTTGGTTTGCAGAATTTCAGATAATTCTTTATGAATTTTATGAAAAACGCTCGGACCTTCATAAATTAGGCTGCTTTCATCCAAAGCCACAAATGTTGCGCCTGCTGTAATGTGAGCAAAGGCAGTCTTGCCATCAAAAACACCACCAGATGCAATAATGGGAATCTTGTTTTGAAGTAGGGGATAAAGACGACGAATTACCTCATTTGCATATTCGTGGGTTGGCTTTCCAATCAACATGCCAGACATTTGATATTCTTTGGATCCTTGTAAGCGAAGGCGGGTGTTCTTTGCTAAAGACATTGGACCTGCAACCACAACACCATCGGCACCACTGGACAACAGAATTTGCGCCACCAACGGTATCTCCATCATGTTTAAATCCAATGGAATTTTTACAAAAACTTTTGGTGGGCGAATAGGAGCCGCTTGATTGACTGTCTCCTTAACAGCTCGAATAATTGGTAAAATCGTGGACGCATCAACCATCAACACACACAACTCGGAATTAGGATGTGAAAAATCCAATGTAATGAAATCGCAATAAGGGGCGACACGTTGAGCCATCACTACAAATTCATCGACATAAGCAAAATGGCGTCCTTGTTTGATATTGCTTTCTTCGTTTTCAGCAGGAATCGCCACATCAATGCCTACAAAATGTGGTAAATAACGACGTTTTACAAACCAAGGTAACATCTTTAATAAACCAGGATTACGATAGCCCGTGCATTGAACGACAATAGCGCGATCATTTTTAAAGAAATATTTTTCTTGTGGAGGGAGTTCTTTTTCCAAAGTATAGGGGCCAAATGTCCCAAAACTATATCCCATTTGCATTAATTGATCCAAGGTATTGCCTCGCTTATCAATGCCATCTGCTAAACCAATAGGGGATGAAAAATGTCTGCCAAACATATCAATGCCTAAGACCGGATCAGAAACATGCCCACTTGGAAAAGAACCATCGCGTAATCCCCAGTATAGCAACTTATGCGCCCATTTAAGGTTCACATGTTGGACAATCCACCAAAAAATAATAAATAAGAAATTTCCGGCATTATGTGATTTTTCCATCTTAAACCCCTTCGTGATGTTTTTGTTTCAATGCTTCTTTTTCTTCGTCGGTAATCTTTCTGAACAACGGTTCTGTTGGCAAGAAAGAATCACCGGATTTTAACGTTTGCAAAAGGTTTTCCGCTTTATCTGTTGGCCAAACAAATGGCGGTTTCTTGCCAAAAATAGCCAACATTTTTTCTGCCGTTTCGGGCATAATCGGAGCTGTCAGTTGAGCAAACAAATGTACTAAATTCAATGCGATGTTCAAAATTGTACCCGCATAGTCTTTGTTTTCTTTTACCACTTTCCACGGTTCAGTTTGTGCAATGTAATTGTTGCCAGTTGTCCAAATTTCACGCAAAAGTGCCAAAGATTTTCTGAATTCAATCGCATCCATCTGCTCGGTATATTTTTTAATTAAATCGTCTAATGTTGTAAAGAGTTCCGTTTCTTTGTCTGTAATAGGGCCTAAAGGCGGCACAACAGTTCCAAAATTATTTTGGGTCATTTTTAAAACACGGTTGATAAAATTGCCCAACACATCGTTCAAATCTTTATTGACAGTTGCTTGGAATAAATCAAATCCAAAGACGGAATCGTCTGACTCGGGGCTGTTGGCTGGAATCCAATAACGCCAATAATCCGCGGGGAATTCTTCCAATGCTTCGTCCAAAAAGACACCACGATGTTCAGATTTGGAAATTTTTCCGCCAATGAAGTTTAACCAACTTGTTGCCTTCAAGAAATTGACCTGTGTCCAGTTTTCTTTAGATCCAAACAGCATACCAGGGAAAATGATGGAATGGAAGGGAATGTTGTCTTTGCCGATAAATTCAGTATGCCATACCTCTTCGGGATTTAACCACCAATCCTCCCAGTGGCGATGGGCTGGGTCTTTGTCGGCCCATTCTTTTGTAATGCCGATATAACCGATAGGTGCATCAAACCAACAATAAAACACTTTGTCTTCATAACCGGATAATGGAACGGCGAAACCATTTTTTAAATCCCGCGTAATACCACGGGCTTGTAATCCCTCTTTTAACCATTTTTGTGCAGTTGTGTAGGCAATATCTGTCCAAATACCCTTTTTGCTTTCAATCCAGGCGGTGATTTGATCTTGCATTTTATCCAAACGGATGAACAGATTCTTGGTATCTTGGAAGGTGATATTATGGCTGCCAGAAATGGTGCTGTATGGGTTCTTGAGCTCTTCTGGTTCCAATAATTTTGTGCAGTTTTCACATTGGTCGCCCTTGGCCTTTTCATAACCGCAATAAGGACATGTGCCGCCGACCTGACTATCGGCTAAAAATTGATTATCATCAGCACAAAATGGACGTTTTGTTGTTTTTTCCAAAATAAAACCGTTCTTTTGCAATCCATCGAAAATGCGATAGGTTAATTCTTTGTTTGGTTCGGAATCTGTGTTGCCATAAGCATCAAAGGATAGATTGAAACCTTCATAAATTTTCGTGTGAAGATCGTGATATTTTTTAATGTAGTCCTTAATAGAAAGTCCTTCTTGTTCCGCGGCAACCTCAATTTTGGTGCCATGCACATCTGTGCCGCCGACAAACAAAACATCTTCACCTTTTGCACGCAAATAACGGGCATAAATATCAGCATTCAACATGGCTCCAGCCAAATGTCCAATATGGGGCAATCCATTGATGTATGTTAATGCTGAGGTTATTAAATACTTCTTTTTAGTCATAGCAAATCCTTTTAAAAATCACACTTTTTCCATATTATATCTAAAACAAAATGAAAGTGCAAGAATGTTTTTTTAATAAAAACTTGATTTTGGATAAAAAATGAGTTATACTTATCCACAAGTTTAAATTGATACCTAGAAAGGATAAAAAATGGCACGTAGAACAGTGGAAGATTGTATTCAAAGAGTTCCAAATCATTTTGAGTTAGTTTTGTTGGCTTCTGGTCGCGCAAAATCGTTGGAAGCTGGGGCGGATCCTATGGTTCCGCGCGAAGGCGATAAAAATCCAGTGGTGGCTTTGCGTGAAATCGGTCAAGATGCTGTGGATTTAAAGTTGTTGCGCGAGGGTGTTGTGTCGAGTTTGCAACGTTATGCTGTGGCTTCTGAGGGCGATTCCGATGCTGAAGAATTAAAGGAAGTGGAGTCCGAATTGGCTGGTGGCACAACAGAAGATGCCTTATATGCTGACAACGAATTTGTTGAATCTGAATCTTTCCAGGTTGTTGAAGGAACAGAAGCATAGACGTGCCAAAATAAACGGGGGAGGGGGTAATGCGGCCGGATGAAATTATTAAGGCTGTTAAGCAATACGATAAAAAGGCTGATGTGACCTCGTTACGGCGGGCCTGTATGTTTGCCGAAAAAATGCATCATGATCAGCGTCGTGAAACTGGTGAGAAATATTTGATTCACCCCTTAGCTGTGGCCGAGATTTTGTTGGAATATAAATTGGATGGTGCTTCCATTGTTGCTGCTTTGCTGCATGACACCGTGGAAGACACACCTGCTTCGTACGATTCAGTTAAGGCTTTATTCGGTAAAGAAGTTGCAGACTTGGTTCAAGGCTTGACCAAGTTGGAAACATATCAGCTGCAATCCATTAATTCGGATCAAGCCGAAAATTTTCAAAAATTGATTTTGGCATCCAGTAAAGATATTCGCATTCTTTTGATCAAATTGGCTGACCGGTTGCATAATATGCGTACGTTGGGAATTTGTTCTGCCGAAAAGAAAAAGCGCAAAGCACAAGAAACAATGGATATTTATGTGCCACTGGCTGAACGATTGGGGTTGCATAGAATTAAAAATGAGTTGGAAGATATTTCTTTCAAAATGTTGAATCCAACAGCGTATGCAAATATCACGCAAAAATTAAAGGTAAGTCAAACCAAACAACGTGCGACAATTCAAATTGTCATTAAGCAATTGGAAGCAATGTTGAAAAAAGAAAAAATTAAAGGTCGCGTGATTGGACGCATTAAAATGCCCTATTCATTGTGGCGAAAACTGCAAACACACCAAAACATGATGTCCTCAATTTTTGATGTCTTGGGATTCAGGATTGTTGTAAAAAATGTACCCGATTGTTATCGTGTGTTGGGGTATGTCCATGGTATGTATAAAGCTATTCCAGGACGTTTTAAAGATTATATTTCTACACCCAAAGACAGCGGATATCGCTCTCTTCAAACCAGTGTGATTGCGCAAAAGGGGTTGCCTTTGGAAATCCAGATAAGAACCGAAGAGATGGAAGAAGAGGCGATGTTTGGTATTGCGGCGCATTGGTCATATAAGCAAGGTACAAAGTATGATGGTCGAGATTTGCCATGGATGAAAGAATTCTTGGATTTGATTTCTAAATCTAAAACACCAACGGAATTTTTGAACCGTGCTAAATTGCATATGTATTCGGATAAATTGTTCTGTTTTGATGACAAAGGAATGCTGTATTCATTACCACAAGGTGCGACGGCCTTGGATTTTGCCTGTTATCAAGGATCTAAAGTCGCTTTAAAATGTGTGGGCGTTGAGATTAATGATGATCCCGCTTTATTAAAGCAACCTTTGCACGATGGTGATAAAGTTAAATTCAAATTGTCTTCCAAAATCGTGGCGGATAAGGCATGGTTGGGGATTGTAACAACCGCTCATGCGCGCGCTTTGTTGGAGGCGCATTTTGCGGAAGCACCAGCGGAAGAAAAACCATCGTTCTTTAAACGGCTTTGGATGAAAAAAGCAAAAGAAGCAAGTATTTTGGGCGTACCATCTGGGATGAGCTATCGTTTGGATCCAAATTGTAAACCAAAAGTGGGAGATGCAATTGTTGGCATTGAGGAAGAAGGAGAATTGATTGTTCATAAACGCAATTGTCCGATGTTGAAAAAATATCTTACCAATGCAGATCGTTGGTATAGCGTTGAATGGAATACAGCGGGAAAAATGCGTAATAATATGCCCGTTGAACTAATGATTACTTGGAAAACAAGTCCTGAAAGTATGGGACAAGTGGTGACAATTCTGACTAAAGAAAAGGTATCTATCGAATCGTTTGTTATCTTGAATCAAGAACACAAAAAGACGCGGGTTAAAGCAATGATTCGGGTGAAAGACCGTGATCATTTGTTGGATGTGTTGGATGCGTTGCGTTCATGTAAGTCGATTTTAACGGTCTACCATGAAAATGCTGAATAGTGATTGCTAAGAGAAGATCAAACAATTTGCGGGGATGTTATTCCGCCTCAGAATTAGTATCTGCTTGTTCATTCATTTGTTGAACGGGGACAGATAAATCGGTTGGTAAAGTGTCTTCTGTTTGAGGTGTTTCTTCAACAACTTCAGGGATGTTTTCATCCGTCGTTTCTGTGTTGCGTTGGGCCTCTTTTGATGCGCGTAAAGCATTTTCATTTTCAATGGCAATATTTTGAAGACGCATATAATGGTCGGCATATTGGCGATATTGTTCGGCCAAAATCATATCATTGGCGGTGGCAGCATCTTTTGCCAAAGCTGCGTATTTTTCGTTTAGTTGCAATGGTGTGCCACGCAATTTCCCTGCGGGACCAGAAGAATCTAAACAGGTATTGCGATAAATAACCTGAGTGGGACGATTTCCCCGATTATTAAAACGTCTATTTTGACGATTATGATTATTTTGTTTCATATGCCCTCAATGTTTGTAAAAAATTAATCCATATAAAAATTTATGGCTGGGGTGGCTGGATTCGAACCAACGAATGACGGTATCAAAAACCGTTGCCTTACCACTTGGCGACACCCCAATCATCTCATGGATGGGAATAATTATAGCAGATTTTACAAAAAAATGCAAGAAATATTTTAGCGAGAGCCGCGGCCAACAAAACGGCGTCCCTTTGGTTGACGGGTTGTTTGTTTGTGCTTTTGATCTTTGTTTGGATAAAAAAGTCTCAAATCATTTGTACCGTGTTTGAGCATTTCGTTTTCTATTGCATAGACATTTTCAAGCCAATAATCAGCATCTTGGACAGACAGCCGATCAAATCTTATTTCAGCCATTTCTTGATCTTCTTTTATTGAAAATGTGCGTCCATGTTTTCTTGCTTCTTCGCGTGCAAACAAGAATTTTACTTCAAATGTTCTTGCTTCTTATTTATTGTGTGAGGGCGTGTTTTCTGATGGCATAAAGTCTCCATCGGTTAGTCATAAATATGGCGCGCCTGGCGAGATTCGAACTCACGACCTTTGCCTTCGGAGGGCAACACTCTATCCAGCTGAGCTACAGGCGCTTGGTGGCTTTATTATACTTTAAAAACGCGAAAAAATCAAGGAATTATTTGTTTGAAAACCATTCCCTAATGCGGCCTGCAATATCGTTGGCAGGATTAATGGCTGTAATCTTTGAGGGGGCTTTTGTGCCAACGGGAGCGGCAACGCCAGCCGCATATAAACTTTGATGAAAGCGTTTATGCTTTTCGCTCATCATATTATCAGGCGCAAAGATAAATACAGGAACGCCTGTTGCGCAACACTCAGTGCACATGGACATAGAATCTCCCGTGACGATAATTTTGTCTGCCCAAGCAAGTAAGCCAAAGTAAGGATTTTCTGCTTTATCTCCAAAGCGATAGAAAAAGCAAGGTTTTGGTAATTTTTGTTGCAATCTTTCTACCACTTTTGTGGGTGTGCGGCGCGATGTCGTTACCAAAACGGATGTAGGTTTTAAGTCTTTGACGGCTTGTACCAAAGCGTCCGCCATCTCCAATGTAAAAGGTTTGTTTTTTGTGGCCCCTCCGACAATCAAACTCAGGCGTTTGGGAGGATACTGCTTCATGACATTTTTCCAATGCGCTTTTTCATCAGCCAATTTTTTTGTGGTGACGCGGTGGGGTGTGCCCAATACTTGCATCACATTTTTGGCCTTCCCTTTGTAATTATCATGAAATGGCAAGACAATTAAATCGGCATCATAAGCCCCATTTAAAGGGTTCATCAATTGAACAATCTTGGCCTTACCCTTGGTTAATCGCTTGATGGCTCTGGCAATTGGAAAACTACGTCGTCCTGCGCTTAAAATGACATCAGGCAAATCATGCACCAGGTCTTTTTTGTATTGGGAATCCAGACCGATAAAAGTGCGTCCGCGCAAAAAATTGGGCAAACGAATCCATTTGTTATAACGAATTTCTTTGCGCTCATAGGGAAAACTCAGTGCTTCAGCGATACCTAATAACTGATTCACATTGCCAGCACGATCGTCGGCCAAAACCCATACTTTCATTTAAAATCCTTTCACAACAACTGTGTCTGTTGCGGCCTTTTTTTGTAATTGTGTAATACCCTTTTTTATGGCTTTTTCTTGTTTGGCTGGATCTTGTTTTTCGGCACAAATATCTGTCTGGAAATATTGACAAGGGCGCCCTAAATAGGCCACATTGGCGGATTTATCCTTGACAGCGGCGGTGCGTTGTTCGGTATCCATTTGTTCTTTTTCCACATAGACAGTCAATGGTTCGCCGGGCTTGTCTACGCGATACCATCCCGACAAAACATAAGGGGGGGTATTCAACGTTTGAAACCGAAAATCAGCTTCATCTAACGGATTGTGATAAGTGCAACCACCCAAAATTAACAAGGAAAGAATACATATTTTTCTCATAGACTTTAAGATAGCAAAAAAAGTCTAGATTGACAAGCGTTTTCTCCATTTTTATATGAGAAGAGACACAAAAGGTGTCTGAAAGGAGCAAAAAATGCGTATGAATTTGGATGGATGTGGTTGTGGCTGTGGTACAAAAAAGCCCAGCAAACCAAAAGAAAACAAATAAAAAAGAAACCCCGCCGAATAATGGCGGGGCAACTTTTAAAGTCTGGTCTTATTTTAAGGTCAGATTTGTGGCACAGGTTTTGCCATTTTCTTCTTTTAATTCGTAAGAAATAGCTTGACCTTCATCCAAACCACGTAATCCGGCTTCATGAATGGCTGTGATGTGCACAAACACGTCTTTTTCACCTTCATCTGGTGTAATGAATCCATAACCTTTTTTGTAATTAAACCATTTAACTTTTCCTGACAACATGTTGTCTATACTCCTTTATTAATTTGCCTTGTCATCGGCCGTTAAATTCGACAGTACCGCCTTTAAGGCCAATTAATAAAAGAGAACTTTTATCAAAAACCTATGGCCGTCTTTTGTCAAAGACAAGGTCATTATAGGTAGAAAAAAAATAAATAGCAAGGCCTTTTTACAGGAAAATTTTTACTTGCCTTGAGGCCAGAAGAAATGTAAACTGAAACCATGAAAAAAGTGCTTGTCTTTTTGTTAATTATGTTGTGTGCTGTAACGGCATCTGCAAAATTTATCAGTTACAGCAGAATAGACAGGTATGCCAAGAATGCGCCCATGTTAAAAAACAATGAAAACCTAAACGATTTAGTTCAATATTTGGTATATCCTTATTCAGATGACGAAGAAAAAGCCAGGGTTTTGTTGGCATGGATTGTTTATCATATTGATTATGATGAGTTCGTATATAACAAGATTGAAGAGTACAATGCAACTAAAGGAAAGCGGTTACGACCAACAAATCAAATTCCACAAAATGATATTTTGGAAATACGTGCGGGAGTTTGTGGTGATATAGCCGCGTTGTATGCAAAGATGGGAAGGATGGCAGGGTTAGATGTTGAAGTGGTCAATGGAAACATTTCGGGATGCACGTTTGATAGATTGGAAAGGGGCAGCTGTGCGCATGCTTGGAATGTTGTGAAAATCAATGGGGAATGGGAATATGTGGATCCGACGTGGGCGATGGGTAATGCCAAAGAATTGGGAGATTCCAGGTCTTTTAATGCCTATAACAGGGCTCTGGAAAAAAGGAAAAAGGGAGGTCGAAATTACAAACCTCGGCGGGAACGCGAGATACAAGAAGAGTGGTTTTTGACAGATAAAAAGAGAATGATTCAAACACACTTGGCGGATGATGAAAAATGGCAGCTGCAAAAGAAAAAAATAAGTAAAGCCAAATTTATTGGGATGAGTGAAGGAGCCTATATGACAGAACGAAGGTCTAGAGATCGCGCTCATCAACGGCGCATGGGGATTTTAGAGCGTCAAGAACGACGTCGGCAAGAGATAATGAGTCTGGGCAATTTTTAGACTATTCATTAAGGGATGTATGTGAACATGAAGAAATTTTTCTTATTTTTATTATTGGTTTTGGGGACAAATCTATGTTTTGCTGAGTCATTTGGATATGCCGATATAGATGCCTACGCTCAAAATGCTCCGCCATTGAAAACAACAACAGGGTTGCCAAAACTGGTCAATTATCTGGTTAAACCATTTAAGGGAGATGTTTCAAGGGCGCGAGTGATTTTGGCTTGGATTGTTTATAACATAAATTATGACAGAGAAAGATTAAAAAGGATTGCTGATGGTGCGGAAGAAGGCGATATGGAAATTTCCTTGGATGTTGAAAGCGATCCGAAAACAGGCAAGCTTACATTAAAACGTGGGGATGTTAGGATGTTGCATACAGAGGATACTATTCGGAAAACGTTGCAAACGAGAAAGGGAATTTGCAAGGATTTTGCGAGATTATATCAACACATGTGTCAATTGGCTGGTTTGGAAGTGCAAATAATCAGCGGCTATGCCTGTGGCAATACGGAAGACTTCCGCATATTTGATGCGCATATGTGGACGGCGGTTAAAATTGATGGCGTTTGGTATTTTGTGGATCCAACTTGGGCCGCAGAGGGATATCGTGTTTATGTCAACAGTGAAAGTGATGCCAAAAGATTACAAAGACAAATTCAACGCGGTAAAAGTATTGATAAAATAAAAGGGGCGGAAAAGGTTGTGCTCAATGATTGGTTCTTGGTGGACAGAGAAAAAATGATTCAAACACATTTTCCTATTGAACGCAAATGGCAACTTCAAAAGCGCCGCGTGACATTTGAAGATTTTTTGCAAAAGAGTTGTCATACGTCATTAAAAGAGTTTGTAAAGCAACGTTGAATTTGTGCTTGCGTTTTTAAGAAAAGGAAGTTATTGTCATAAGTATGAAAAAAATATTGTTTTTTTTAGGCATGTGTTTATGGGGATGTTGTGTATGGGCGGTTGATTATGCTGCCATTGATAAATACGCACATGATGTTCCACCGTTGCGCAACAAAAGCGGGTTAAGTCAATTGGTGCGCCAACTTACAAGGCCATACAAAACAGATGCTGAAAAGGCGCGGGTAATTTTGGCATGGATTGTGTACAATATTGATTATGATGAGTTTAAAAATAAAGCGATTGAGGATGATTTAGATCGAACAAAGAAAAAGGACAAAGAATTATTTGTTCCGCAAAATGATATTTTAGAAACGCGGACAGGTGTATGTGGTGATATTGCCGAATTATACAAACGAATGGTGAACATGGCTGGACTGAGTGCTGTGGTTATTAAAGGAAATGCTGGACATGATATGACATTTGAAAAGTTTATGAATCGAGATATGGCTCACGCATGGAATGCAGTTAAAATTGGCCGTGAATGGGAATATGTAGATCCGACTTGGGCGATGGATGGAGAAGGGACACACGCGTTTGGAGATGTTTCAAAAGCTAAAGAGTATAAAAAAACAATTAAAGAGCGAAAACAGAAGAATTCAGATGTAAAATTACCACGTGATGGGCGTTTTGTGAATGATAAGTGGTTTCTAACAGATAAGGAAGAAATGATCAAAACACATTTCCCGGATGATGAAAAGTGGCAGTTGCAAAAAAAGAAATTGACAAGAGACGAATTTTTGGGGTTAACAAGAAAAGAGTTGCATGAAGCGAAACGTGAATATGAAAAAAACAAAAGGAAAAATGTCAGATGAGTACAGTTTTAGTTGTAGAAGATAATGATTTAAATCGTCGTTTGTTTGTGGATTTATTGACAACCAAAGGTCATACAATTTTGGAGGCAACAGATGGTCCAAGCGCTTTAGATCTTGTCCAAAAAAAGCAACCAGATTTGGTTTTGATGGACATTCAATTGCCCTCTGTATCGGGGTTAGAAGTGACACGGGAAATCCGTCGAATGAAAATCAAGCAACCTCACATAGTGGCAGTTTCGGCGTTTGCGATGAAACAAGATGTTGAAAAAGCGTTGGCGGCGGGATGTGATGATTATGTTTCAAAACCGATTTCTATTGGCCCATTTTTTGAAACGGTTGAGCGTAATTTAAAGGGGTAAGTACTATTTGATAATCATTGCTAAAAAGGAGAAAAGATGAAAAGTGAGCGAATAGAGTTAGGACGCTCCATGGTGGAAATGCTTGGCGTTTTGCCATTGTTGGGTGTTGTCCATTGTCGGCATTCAAGGTTATAAAAAGGCCATGAATAAATTAAGAGCAAATGATGACGCAAACAATTGTTTTCCATAATCGCAACATTTAATTTGTTTCGGCGATATCTTCTTGAATAACCGATTGTTCAAGTGTTTTTAAAATATTTTTTCTTGACATTTTTGGGGCAAAATAGTATACTGCATCTCGGTTTAATTTTAACGAAAGGTGCCAAAATGACTTTACCTTTGATGCCAAAAGCAACTGCCGTTTGGTTGGTTGAAAATACAGGTTTAACATTTAAACAAATTGCTGATTTTTGTGGTATGCATGCATTGGAAGTGCAAGCAATTGCAGATGGGGATGTGGCCTCCAATATTCGTGGCTTGGATCCTATCGCTAATGAACAATTGACAATTGAGGAAATCAAGCGTTGTGAGGCAGATCCCAACATGGGATTATGCTTGTCCGAGCATCCAGAAATTGACAAGCTGTTGAATAAAGGATCTCGTTATGTGTCACAATCTAAACGGTTGGATCGTCCATCTGGCATTTTATGGTTGGTGAAGAACCACCCAGAATTGTCTGATGCCCAAATCGTGAAATTGTTAAAAACAACAAAGCCGACGATTGTGGCCATTCGTGGAAAAACGCATAAAAACTATCACAACATTCAAGCGCGTAACCCTGTGACATTGGGACTTTGCTCTGAAACGGCATTGAATGCGGCGGTGGCAACTGCGGTTAAAGTGATCAAAAAATAATAAATTAAGGGGGAAAATATGACAGAAGAAGCAAGCGTCACAAATGACGCGGGAAAGTTGAACACATTCATTGATCGAATTGAACGTTTGGAGGAAGAACGGCACGAACTGTCATCTGACATCCGTGAAGTTTTTGCAGAAGCCAAAGGTGCGGGTTTTGATGTAAAGGTAATGCGCCAAGTGTTGCGTTTACGTAAAATGGATCCGGCCGATCGGGCGGAAACAGAATTTTTGCGCGATGAGTATAAGAAATTACTCGGTATGACAGAATAAAGTGATTCTGTTTTAAAATCAACGGCAGAGTTTTTAAGCTCTGCCTATTTTTTTATTGACAAGACAAAAAGATTTGTTTATTCTGTATATTAAACGAGGAGACAACATGAAAAAAATTGCTCTGGTATTATTGGTTTTGTTGATGGCCACGCCGGTTTTCGCGGCGAAACCATTGCGTAGTGGTTTGTATATTGGTGCTAAGACAGGTGCTATGCGCGTAAATATGAAACGTGAAGGCGAGAAAGAGGATGATATCGTCTTTCCTTTTGCGCTGTCTTTGGGAATGCGGATTCGTCATTTCCGGTTGGAAGCGGAATATTCTTTTGGAACAAAAGCGAAATTTGAAAATGGCTATGAGCAAGAGACAGAAGTTGTTTCTGGACAGTTGTATTATGATATTCCCTTTAAATCTGCGATTCGTCCATTTGTGAACTTTGGTATTGGTCGCCACTCAACACGCATAAAAGAAATCAAGACCTTAACACGAAATGGTTTTAAGGAAACACGCAAAGGATGGAAATGGGATGTTGGCGGTGGTGTTACCTGGAACATCAGTAATGCAGTTAATATTGATTTAGGATACCGTTATTTGAACATTGGCAACTTGAAAACTCAAAATGGAACGATGAAGACGCAACACCATTTTGTGTATATTGGTTGGCGATATGTGTTTTAAATAATTTTGTCCTTTCGTGCATTACTTGATTTTTTTGAAATAAAATAAGTTTTTTTTGGGGGAGGCGGTTTGGTGCAGGAAAGAAAAAGATATTTTCATGAGTTTACGAAAATAGGCAGTCTGATAGGGTGTGCCGTTATTTTAGGCGGTTTATTGTTGTTTGTATGGGCCACTGCTTTTTTTACACGGCCTGTCTCATTTGAATTTTTATGGCGCCAGATTATGGCAAGATGGGTTTTATTGGTTGTCGTAACGGCCTTTTTGGCCTTTGTGCTTTTTGTTGCTTTGCGATTGGGATATTTGATTTCAGATATGACAAGCGCGCTATTGTTTGAGCACAAATGGCGGCGATTATCTCAACAAAAACAAGCATTGGAAAAAGATTTAAAACAATTTTATTCCGCATTAAAAAGAATTCATATTCCGATGGCTATTACAAAGGGACGTCGTATTCTTTGGTGTAATCATGAAATGAATCAACTGATTCGAACAAAGCCGAAAAGTTTGGCCGATTTGGAAAAGTTGTTTCCTAAGATTGATTTGCCGCAGAGGTTTTCAAGCATTGTGCGTCGTTTGCGCATTCAGACAAGCTATGTCAAAAGGATTTTTATTCTGGTCGATGGCGTGTTGAACCCAGTGGAATTATCCGCAGTTTGCTTAAATGCTCATCATCCGGAGCAGGGGGTTTTATGGGGAGTTGAAGATGCACGATACGAGTATCAAATCGGCGCAATGGAAAGATATTATGACGTCGTTTTTAGTTCTCTTAAATTATTCAGAAGCATCAAAGGTCCAGATCAGGAACAAGCTCAGTTGGAAAAAATGTTGAAGAACGTAAGTGAGGCGTATAACTTAATTTTGGCCGGTATTTTACAGTTGGATGACGGACGATTGATTACAAAAGTGGTTTACTCAGATGGTAAATTTTCTGCAATCCCAAGCCAATTTGATTTGCATGATCCAATGGTTAAAACGTCTGCTGTTGCAAAGGCTATTAAGAGTAAAAAATGTGTTGGTTATGCAGATGTGACGCCGTTGCCGTATTATTCGTTTTTAAATGAGAATGACAAAGAGGCCCCTCAATCGACATGTGCCTTTCCGATTATTATAAATCGGCGTTTAGAAGGTGTTATTACATTATATGGATCTGAGCGGAACTTTTTCTCTGCAAAACTATTGCAACATTTGAATCAATTATTTCAGGAAATTTTTCAAGCAATTGGCGCGGCCAGATGGCGTCGGGAAAATAAACAAGCCTTGGCTGATTATGCTAAACAATTGAAAACGCAGGTGGTGGAATTAGAAAAAGGACGCCGTATTTTAAAACGGCAAGCGCGTGAAATGAACGTTGTGGTAAAAGATATGATTGTGGCGCGTGACCAGGCAGAGGAAGCAAGCCAAGTTAAAAGTGAGTTTTTGGCCAGCGTTAGTCATGAACTCAGAACGCCACTCAACGCTATTTTAGGATTTTCAGAAGCGATAGATGCGGAGACTTTTGGCCCGATGAATAACCCAAGGTATAAAGAATATAATCGTTATATTTACACGAGCGGCAAATATTTATTGACGCTGATTAATGATGTGTTAGATTTATCGTCCGTTGAATCCAAGCATAAGCGTCGTGAAGAGGGGCCGTTAAGTTTACAAAAAGTTATTAATGAAACCATAGAGATTATTAAGGGTTATCCAGAAGGCAACAAAAAACAATTCATTGTGCGCGTGCCGGAACATCTTGTGTTGATGGCCGAAGATCGCTCTATGCGCCAAATCTTCCTGAATTTGTTTTCTAATGCTGTGAAGTTTACGGGTGACAATGGTATTATTGAGGTTTCTGCAAGATTTAACTCGGTTCACGATTTGCGTGTGGTTATTTCGGACAACGGAATTGGTGTTCCTCAGAATAAAGTTAAGACATTGTTCCAACCTTTTGTTCAAGTTGAAAACGTCATGACACGTGAACATAAAGGTTCTGGCTTGGGGTTGGTTTTGGTGAAAAAATTGATGGAATCATATCAGGGCTCTGTTACGATGAGTAGTAAATTGGGAAGTGGGACAAAAATGATTTTGATTTTCCCAAAGAAACGGGTTATTAAATAATAAAGAGGAGTGAGAAATGAGTTATAAAACATGGATGGGTATTTTGCTGCTATCGACAGTGACTGCATTACCATTTGTGACAAACGCGGGAAAGCAACCACGGCGCTCGGCAAATGGTGTTTTGATTGATGAACCCGTTGAACAGAAAAAAGAAGAACAAGTGCGTATTGCTGATTGTGGTTTTTTGCGTCCTATTCGTGTGGCAACAACTTCTAACAATCGTCCGTTTGGATGGGCTGAGTGGTTTAGAACAGTAAGTGGTACGACCCTAACAAGCAAAGGGTTCGGTGTTGAGATGTTTGAGGAAATTGCAAAAAAATTGAAATTGCGTTATCAAATTTTTGGTTATACAACGGACCAAGAGGCGATTAATGCGCTGAAAAAAGGTGATCTAGATTTGTTGATTGGAGTTTATACGCCGAATTCAACAGTTGGGCGCGGATCTGTGACAGTATTTCCTGCGATTTTTTCAAATGTTTTTGCGGTTTATTTTCCCAAAGATCGTGTATTTGAGGTGCGTGGATATAGAAGTTTAGCCAATAAAAAAGGCATGATTCGTCGGACGGAAAATATTTATCCGCTTTTTTCCCAACATATAACGGATGATATGACCATTTCTTTGGAAACAACAGAAGATGCCTTTAAAAAGTTGTTAAATGGTGAAGCTGATTATTTGATTGGTAGTCCTTATTCAATTGAAGCCGAGTTGCGTCGCTATAAATTGCATGATCGTATTGTCTCTTCAGATAAAGGTATGTTTGATGCTACAATGTTTATGGTGTTAACGCGTGCTACAGATTGCTTTAAATTAAGAAATATGCTTGGTGCTGCGGTGGAAGAATATAATTCTGTTCCAAATAAAGCCGAAAAGCAGGTTAGAAAAGTTATTGATGAGTGGGGTGAACGTTTCCGTAATTCGCCAGCGTGGGGTACTGCTCAGAAACAAAAAACAGATGTTGCTACGGATGTGAATGCGGATGTGCCGGCGGATAAACAAGAAGATTAGAAAGGTTTCACTGGCGGTACAGGTGGCACCTTGCCGGCCAAGTGCAACTTGAAGTCTGGGTGGATACTTTCGGCCCAAGATTGGAATTTCTCTAATTCAAAGCCAGTCAACTGTGTGCTGGAAATTTTATTGTTTCCAAATGGATTGACCACTTTACCATTTTTAATCACTTCAAAATGCAAGTGAGGGCCAGTTGAACGACCAGTGGTGCCAACATAGGCAATTACTTCGCCGCGTTTCACTTTGCTACCAACCTTTAAATCTTGTCGATAGCCATTTAAGTGGGCGTAAGCGGTTTGATATCCGCCCTTATGTCCAATACGAATATATTTGCCATAGGATCCTTTACGGCCGATAATTTCAATGGTCCCATCTGCTGCCGCCATAACGGGCGTATTTTTGGGGGCTGCTAAATCAACACCTTTATGGAAAATTTCATACTGTAAAACAGGATGCCGCCGTTTGCCAAATGGGGAAGAAAGACGTGGACGAGCTTTAAGTGGACGTTTCATCAATGTCTTTTCGGTTGTGCGACCCTTGGCATCATAAAATGTACCATTGTAAGCATACTTATGGATTGTCAGTTTTGAGGTTTTTAAGCCAATATACAAAGCTTGTTTGCTGCCGATTTCTAACCCGCCTTGGGTCACTTTGCCTTCCATGATAATATCAATTGTATCACCAGGTTTGATGTCGGTTGCAAAATCAAACTCCCCATCTAAAGCACCTGTAACTTGGTTGATGACATTGTTAGGCACACCAGCTTTTTGTGCAGACCCAGAAAAGGTGCGTTCCACAATAACTTGGATATGTTCTTGTTTGCTTTCAACTTTTCCAGTTTGAGAAAACGTTACCCACGAATTATCTTTCTCGCGCAAAACGGCCAAAGATTCATTTTCTTTTTGGCGCACGGACAGTCCCATTAATTGCCCTTCTAAATCATGAATAAACAAGAAAGTAAGACCAGGTCTTAGTGATTTTAAATCCAACACCAACTCCAATGCTTCCACAATTTCCATGCGTTCATTGGCAGGTACGTTTTGTTCGGACAACAAACTGAGCAAACTATCACCTTTTACCATGGTTTTGGAAGTGGCTTTTAATTCACCCAAGACGGCGCGTTTTTCCAAATCATCAAAGGAGAGTTCTTGTTGTGCTTCAACTGGTTCATCTCCAAAATCCTCATGAATTTGTTCCGGCTCTGTTAAATCGGGCACTTCGATAGGTTCTGGTTCTTCTTCAAGTAGCTCTGGAATAACTAATTCTGATTCTGGCTCTTTATTGACGGGGGTTAATACAAAAGGTAATGTTAGAAAACACAATAAGACAAGCAAAAAAACAATCAATATGAATTGTTTATTGATTGTGCCTAATCGCTCGCGCATTAAGCTCTGAGAGTCTTTTAAGCGCAAGGAAAGTGCCTGAATTTTATCTAGCAATCTGTTCATGTCCTTTATTGATGCCAAAAAATCGCACAAAAGTCAAGAGGGCTATTTTACAAGGAGAGATAGAATTTGAACAGCATTTTGAATAAAACCCGTTTGCAGGGGATCCTGCATGAGCCAAAAAGACAGCGTATTTTTGTTAATTTCAATGTTTTGAATATATAATTTATCTTCGGCTAATAGGTCATGAGTACCAATGGGTTGAGAAGAATCTAACAATTGACAAAAACTTTTTTGTTGGAATAAAGAGCGGACGCCATTCATGTAGGGTGTGTTTTGAAGCATGATTTGAATAAAAAAGACGCCACCTCTTAAGACTGGTGCAAAGCAGGTATGTATTTGAACGGGGCTTGGTAAAAAACATTTTAATTGATGATAAATAAGAGGCGTTATATCCTTAAAAAAATCAGGGATTAAATTAAAAGCAAGCATAGGATAGATATTTGCCAGAGCAACGGGTGTTTGTGCAAAACAATGGCGCGTTTGTTGAATCAAAGGTTCAACCAACGTGGGTTGCGCATACCATGCTCCCATAACAGCTGTGGCTTGTGCTTGAATGAGATGATATCTTTCATGTATTGGTTTTAAACAGCGAGCCAAAGCAATAGTAGCAGAATTGGGGGCACACAGGCATTTGTGCCTAAGACAATGCAAATTGTTCCCATTTAATTCGGGAATAATACAGGCAGCTTTTTGAATCTTTCCGGTGCAGTCAATCAACCAATTGTTCCCATGTAAAAAATGATGGGGATAACGTTCGAATATACGAGGTTCACATAAAAACAAAATGTGGGGCTGTGTTAAATCAAACAAATCTAGCGCGCTGGAAACCAACGGTTGATTGTGATAAGAAATAGTGTTGCCCGCTTCTTGATGCAAATCCAAGGGCTGAATTAGTTCTGGGGGATAATCTTGCCTATCTAGCTCTGCTAAAATTTCTTTTCCAATGGGTGTTTTTGTCCCCAAAACAGCGATGGTATAATTTTTTTGTTTCATAATAAATAAATGGATTTTTAATGGTGAGTTTGGCAACTATTCTTTGGAATGTTGCATTTTTTTGTGGTTTGTGTTAGGATGCTCAAAAAGGAGAAAAAATGACAGAACACATTTATCAAAAAACAATTGCCCAAGTGATTGAGGCAGAAGGAGTCGGTTTACATTCCGGCAAACCCATCCATATGACATTGAAACCAGCGGCAGAAAATACAGGTATTGTTTTTTATCGTACAGATGTAACGGATAAAGACAATAAAGTGCCAGCCAAATGGGATCATGTTGTGGATACACGTATGAATACATGTTTGGGTAACGCAGCGGGTGTTGTGATTTCTACTGTGGAACATTTTATGGGTGCGTTGTCGGGGCTAGGTATCACAAATTTAATCGTTGAGCTTTCTGGCCCGGAGGCTCCATTGATGGATGGTTCTGCGCGTGATTTTGTGATGTTGATTGAACAAGCGGGAGTTGCGGTGCAAGCTGTTCCTGTAAAAGCAATTAAGGTCTTGAAGCCTGTGCATTTTGAGGATGGCAAGGGTACGAGTACAGATTTGGAGCCAGCGGAAAATGGTTTGACTTTTGATTTTGAAATTGATTTTCCACAAACAAAAGTCATTGGGCATCAACAAATCAGTTTTAATTTAAACGAAACAGATTTTAAGCGCTTGATTGCCCCTGCGCGGACCTTTGGTTTTGCGGCTGAGGTGGAACAATTGCGCGCTATGGGGTTGGCTCAAGGAGCGACATTGGACAACGCGATTGCAATTCAAGGAGATTCCGTTTTGAATCCCAGCGGATTGCGTGATGCGAATGAATTTGTGGAACACAAAGTGTTGGATGCCGTGGGTGATTTGTATGAGGCAGGCATGCCGATCATTGGACATTTCAAAGGTGTCAAATCTGGGCACTTCCACAACAATCAATTGTTGCGTGCATTGTTTGCGGATCCAACAAATTATGAAATTATTGAATTATAACTGGTGAGAGCACAGTTTTTCGCCCGCCAAAATATGTGCATGTAAATGGGGTACTTCTTGCCCAGAATCTTTGCCTGTGTTTAAAACAAGACGATAACCATTTTCAAGATTTAAAGTTTTGGTGGTGGCCAAAATACCTTTTAAAAAACCATCAATTTCGGCTTGTGGTGCGTGATCTAATAGATCTTGAAAATCTATATAAGCTCCTTTTGGAATCACAAGCACATGAATTTTAGCTTTGGGATTGATGTCTTTAAAGGCCAATACATAATCGTCCTCATAGACAGTTGTATTTGGAATTTCGTGACGTAAAATTTTAGCAAAGACATTGTTGGAATCGTAAGACATTTTTGAACTCCTTGTTTAAGGTTTTTTCTTGCAATTTTGTTTGATTTCATTAGAATATAAAAAAAAGGTAGGGAATGCAAATGAAAAATTTTCTTAAAATGGTGAGTATTTGTTGTTTAACATTATGTGGAACAACGGCTAATGCTAATCTGTATCGGGTTGCGAACGTGCCTGTTGTGGCGGAACGTTCTTCAGCATTGGAAGCAAAAGAAGCTGCGTTGGCGGAAGGTCAAGTTGTGGCCTTCAAACGCTTGATCGCTCGTTTATCGCCACAAAGTGTGGGACAATTGCCACAAATGACTGAAGAAACAGTCTTGCCGTATGTGTTGGGTGTATCCATTGAAAATGAAAAAACAACGGTAACGAAATATATGGGAAGTATTGCAGTGGAATTTAATCCATCGGCCGTAAAGGAGTTTTTAAACGCAGAACAGGTTACCTATTTAAAAACGCAAGCGCCAAGTTTGTTGGTCATTCCTGAATATGTAGTAAATGGTCAAACACAAACTTTGGAAAGCACAAATCCTTTGTATCAGGCATTAAAAGAGAAGAAAGATTTTGCGCCATTTTATCAAGCTGTTGTTCCGAATGGAACGGATGAAGAATTAAATTTAATACGGGGCAGTATTGGGGGTGCGACCGCACTATTGCCGAATTACAAAAAGGATCGTGTGATGGTTTTGCGTTTAACCTATGAAGGGGATGACATGTGGCAAATCGGATCCAGTTTTTCCCCCGCTTCGGGCATGCAAAATCAAGTTGTTCAAAAACGTTTTCGTTTCGGAAACGGAGATCAAAAAATGGCGGCAGGCCAAATGGCTGATGCTGTATTTAAAGAAATGGAGGGACGTTGGCGTGCCGATCGAACTACAAGTTTTTCAGATAAACAGACACTTTATCTCAGGATTCCTGTGAATTCATTGCCGGAGTGGTTGCGTTTGGAACAAGAAATGAAAACATGGAGTTTTTTTGAAGATGTCGCATTGAAGGGGCTGTATTTACCTCAAATTTTGGTTGAAGCTACGTATAAAGGAGATGAAGATGTTATCGCTGCACGCTTGCGTGAAATGGGATGGCAAATGGAAAAAGATTTCTCGGGCAATGGGGCAACATTAAAACGGATGAACAGCTATGAATAAAAACATATGGATTTTGTTGGGGCTTATTGCCCTTGGTTGGTTGATTTATCAAATCAGTGGTATTTTGTTACCATTTGTATTGGCCTTTATTTTGGCATACGCGTTGAATCCTGTGGCAAACAAGATGGAGGGAAAAATGTCACGCGGCATGGCCTCTGGGACATTGGTTATAGCTGTTTTAATTGCGGCCGTTTCATTGGTTTTGATTGTGGCGCCGATTTTGCAATCTCAGGTCATGGATTTCACATTGCGTATTCCCAAGTTGGTTAATCTGGTTTGGGATAAATTAAAAGATGTTTTGACCTATGGCCGTGAAAATATGACAGAGCAACAACTGTATCAATTGTCCGATTCGGTGTCAGGGACGGCATTGAATGTTTTTCAAGGTTTAGGATCGGCTTTAATGCGAATAATTTCGGGCGGTATGGCTGTATTTAGTTTGGTGTCGCTTTTGCTTATTACACCAGTTGTGTTGTTTTATTTGATGCGTGATTGGCCCCATGTGTCACGAAATATAAAGGAGATGATTCCCATGAAAAAAAGAACTGCTGCAGAAAATTTAATGAAAGAAATCAATACAACCTTGGCCGGTTTTATTCGTGGTCAGGCGAGCGTATGTTTGATTTTGGCAATTTATTATGCCACAGCACTCTCTTTAATTGGTGTTGAAATGGGGGCTCTTGTGGGTATTTTGACGGGTGTGATGATTTTTATTCCGTACATTGGTTATGGTATTGGTTTAATTTTAAGTGTCTTATTGGGATTGTTGCAAGGATTGACCATGACACAATGGCTTTGTTTGGGTGGTGTGTTCTTGGTTGGCCAAATTGCAGAAGGTTATTTCTTGACCCCATACTTGGTGGGCAAGCGTGTTGGTTTGCACCCCGTTTGGATTATCTTTGTTTTGTTGGCTGGTGGTATGGTTGCAGGCTTCTTGGGGGTTTTGTTGGCTGTTCCTTTTGCGGCTGTGTTGGGCGTTTTGATTCGCCATTTGATTAAATGGTATCAAGCAAGTGATTTTTACAAGGGGAATAAATGACCGAACAATTGGCTCTTGATTTTCCAACTCGTCAAGCATATGGTCGCTCAAATTTTTGGGTGGCTCCTTGTAATCAAGAGGCAATTGCATGGATTGATAAATATCCGAACTGGCCAACACATGCTCTGGTTATTTATGGAGAAGCTGGATCAGGTAAAACACATCTATCAGCAATTTTTTCGGACGAACGCATTGAGGCCAAAGATTTGACGGAAGAATTTATGCCACAAACGCAGAAAGTTGTCGTTGAAAATTTGGAAGAGTTGCGCGATGAAAAGGCCTTGTTTCATTTGTTTAATCGGATGAATGAAATGAATGGTGGTTTATTGATGACGGCTCGAAAAATACCAAACTTTCTTTTGCCAGATTTGCAATCAAGAATTGGTATGACTCCCAAAGCAGAAATTAAAATGCCAGATGACGATACGCTGATGTCGATATGTGCCAAAATGTTCGCGGATAAACAAGCCATTGTAGAGCCTGCGGTTTTGATGTATATTGTAACGCGGGTGCCGCGTTCATTTGATGCGGTACGCAAGGTTGTGAATACGGTGGATGAATTGTCTTTAGCTCAAGGGCGACGTATCACAATTTATTTGGTGAAAGATGCAATTGAAAAACTCACACAAAACGGAGGGTTTGATGGTTAAAAAAAAGAAAAAAGTTAAAATGCCGTTTTGGATAAAGGGCAGTGTTTGGATTGTTATCGGTTTATTAATTGGTTTAAGTTTAATCAGTTATCATAAATGGGACGCATCATGGAATACGGCCTCCAGTTTGCCAACAGCCAATTGGCTTAGCGCACCTGGTGCGTGGATAGCCGATGCATTATTACAGGCGTTTGGAGGAGTGGCAATTCTTTTCCCAATTGTGTGTTTTATCTTTGGGATTTTTGTCTTTTTGAAAAAAGAGCATATGCGTTGGCGTGTTTTTGGATTGTTGTTTGCCAGTATTGTGGCTTGTTGGTTGTTGGCAGGTGTTCATATGCAAGCCTCAGATTTGTTTAAGGCTGGTTGGGGTGGTTTTGTCGGTTGTTATATTGCCGCATGGTATGTTCCGTCTAAGGCAGTTATGGTTTTGGCATGGATGGTTGTGGCGGCTTTGGTTGTTTTTACGTTGAAATTACCCGTTGTGAAGATGGGAGCTTTAACGGGAGCCGGTCTTTTGTGGAGTATGAAGAAGGTGCCTGTGAAAGTGCCTGAAAAAATTAAAAAGCCATTTAAAGCAATATATGTGAAAGCCCAGGTAAATAAGATTAAAAAATCGGCACCAAAAGAAAAATTAAAAGCAACAGCTGTCCATAAAAAGAAAGCCGATATCATGGCGGATTTGAACGAGGAAAGTACATACGAATTACCATCAAGCACGTTGTTGGCGCCAGTCAAAGAATCTTCTGGTCCTGTGCTAAGTAAGGAAATGATGGCTCATTATTCCGAAAAATTGGAAAATGTTTTGCGTGAATTCCAAGTACAAGGGAAAATTACCAAAGTGGCTCCCGGACCCGTAGTAACATTATATTCATTTGAACCAGCTTCTGGTGTGAAAGTGTCGCGCGTGATTTCTTTGGCGGAAGATGTGGCTCGTGAAATGGAAGTGCAGTCCGTTCGGATGGCTGTGATTCCTGGAACTAATGCTATTGGTATCGAGATGCCTAATAAATCGCGTGAAACAGTTTATGTGCGCGAAATGATTGAGCAACCTTCTTTCCAAGAACATACGGGTTCCTTGCCAATTATTTTGGGTAAAGATATTGGGGGGCATCCTGTGTACGCAGATTTGGCAAAAATGCCACATTTGTTGGTGGCGGGTACAACTGGTTCTGGTAAGTCGGTAGGTATTAATACAATGATTTTGTCTTTGTTGTATCGCTTTACGCCAGAACAATGCCGTTTGATTTTGGTGGATCCAAAGATGGTGGAATTGTCTGTTTATAATGGAATTCCTCATTTGTTGACGCCTGTGGTGACAGAGCCACAAAAGGCTTTGATGGCGCTTAAATGGGCAGTGCATGAAATGGAAGATCGTTACCGGTCTATGAGTCAATTGGGCGTTAGAAATATCATCGGTTTCAATGAGAAACTAAAACAGGCCAAGGCTGAAGGAATTGAGTTAAAACGCCGTGTGCAGACGGGTTTTGACGCTGCAACAGGTGAGCCAATTATGGAAGATAAACCATTTGATTTAACGCCATTGCCATATATCGTCTTTATTATTGATGAGATGGCCGATTTGATGGGGCAATGTGGTAAAGAAGCAGATCCATTGATTCAACGTTTAGCACAAATGGCGCGTGCGGTGGGTATCCACTTGATTTTGGCTACGCAACGTCCATCTGTGGATGTGATTACGGGTACAATTAAATCCAATTTCCCGTCGCGTATTTCTTTCCAAGTGCGCAACAAAATTGACTCACGTACAATTTTGGATGAACAGGGGGCTGAACAATTGTTGGGACGTGGGGACATGCTATATATGCCCGCAGGCAACAAGCCGACTCGTGTGCATGGACCATTTGTGTCAGACGATGATGTGTTGGCGGTTGTAAAACATTGGTCGCATCAGGGAAGCCCGGAGTATGTGGATGCGGTTGTATCTGAGTCGGCGAATATGGCAGGTGGTGCTTTTGGGGGCGCAGGAAACAGCGGTGATGAGCTTTATGATAAAGCTGTCCAGATTGTGTTGCGTGACAAAAAACCAACAACCAGTTATATTCAACGGCGCTTGTCTATCGGCTATAATAAGGCCGCTGATTTGATCGATCGGATGGAGGCTGAGGGTATTATTTCGGCTCCAAATGTGGCAGGTAAACGAGAAATTTTGGCTCCTAACGCTGGTGGAGGCGAAGGATGAAATGGGCACTTGTCTTGGGTGTATTGTGTATGTCTGTCGCCGCTAGAGCCGTCGATTGTCCGGAAGCTTTCCCCCTAAAAAGTGCTGATGGCAATTGTTATTCTTGTTATGACGATCGGTTTAATATACGTGTTTTAACTCCTGCCGATTGTACCGTATGTGAAAATAGAGAACTAGGAAAATATTACATTGACACTATTTCTGTTGGATTGGGGTGCCATAAAAAATGTCCCGATGAAGCCCCTATGGTGAATAGCAAAATGGATGGATGTTATGGGTGCGATACATCAGTTGTGGCTGTATCCCAAAATGAATGTACAAAATGTTTTAACAGAGAATTTGATAAAGGTCGTTGTTGGTTTAAAGACGAATCACAAGAGGCTACGGTGTGGAGATATTTAGCGCAAACAGGGAAGTGTCTTGATTGGTGTGAAGAAGAATTGGTTCTTGGAGAGTGTAATGATTTATCCTCTCATGTATCAAGGCCAAAGGATTGTGGGAGCTGTTCTAATCGGATAATGGTTGGTAAATATTGTGCATTAAAGAAATGTCCAGACGATACCATTCGCTCGAAGATTGGGGGGTGTTGGAGTTGTAATGATGAAATAATAAAACGTTTGGGCACTTCCGAGATTTTTCCTTCAAATCCAGAAAATACACCTGAATTTTCAAAAGAAGAGTGTCAAAAGTGTCCAGATTTGATTTATAAAAATGGTGTTTGTATAACAAGGAGTAAACGATGAAAAAACTGATTGTATTATTTTTAGTATTGTTTTTTGCCTCACCAAGTTTTGCATTGGTGGACAAGAAAATTGATACAAAAGCGAATCGTGCGATTTTAACAAAAGTGGAAAAGGCCTATAACAAAATGAAAACATTGCAGGCCAAGTTTGCGCAATTTAATTCAAAGATGAAGGATGAATTGCACACGGGAACAATTTATATATCCAAACCTGGTCAAATGCGGTTGCAATATGAAAAAGGATCGCCTTTGGAATTTGTGGCGACAAATGGTGCTTTTATTTATCACGATAAGGATTTAGAGGAGGTTAATTATTTCGATTTAAACAGTACGCCGGTGGAATGGATTTTGCGTGATAAGTTAGTATTTGACGACCCTGGATTTGTGGTGACAGAGGTGCAAGATGTGCTGGATGAATATTTTATCACCGCCCACAAAAAAGGCGCAAAAGAGCTGGGAGAATTGACACTTGTCATCGATAAAGATGAAATGATGTTAAAACAATGGGACATTTTGGATGTGCAAGGAATCAAGTCCACAGTTTCACTTTTTGACATTCAACAAAATATTCCTGTTGACAAAAAGATTTTTATGTTCCAAAATCCATATAAGGACTAAATAAAAGGGGGAGTTCATGAAAAAGTTATTGTTACTATCCGCATGTTTGTTGGCAATGCCTGCTATGGCTCAGAAAATGGGAGAATGTGCTTTAACGCCACTCCAAAATTTAATTGTGAATGCACGTGGCGCAGAAGAAGTTCAAGCGCTGATTCAACGTGGTGTTGTCTTCGATGAACAAGTCCGTTGCGGTGGAACGTTGACGCAGTTGGCGATTCGTCGTGGCAATCCAGATGTGTTGGAAGCTATTTTACGCCAAGATCAAAATCGAGCAAATGCAACGGTTGCATTGGATGCCTTTCCTATTGTGGGTGCTCCCAAACAAATTCCATTGATATTGTTCGCTGCGTATTATGCCCCAAATAAACAAATTATTGAATTGTTGGAGGCTGCTGGTGCCAATATCTCTGTCACTGATGATTTTGGTCGGAATTTGTTGTGGTATCTGAACAAAAATCCAGTACTCAGAAGAACAGCCCTTGAAGACGATTTGAATAATAAATTGTTGTATGGTATGGTGGCTGCTCAAAGTTCTGATCAAGGACAAGGGGGAGCACAACAACAAGGACGTCCAGCACAACAAGCCGCTCCTGCTCCCACAAAGGAGCCAGCGGCTAATCTGGTTGCAGAATAAATTACATTAAATAAAATATACCATCTTGGACGCGAATTAATTTGTCGGCGTTGGTTCCAATCTTTTGTTTCAATGCATACAGATGACTTTCAATGGTGTGCGTTTCGGCATCGGGACTATATTGCCATACATGTTTTAATATTTCTTCTTTTGTCGCTTGATGTTCTTTTGCTTGGACCAAAAAAGCAAGAAAGGCGGTTTCTTTTTCCGTCAAGGGGATGGTTGTATTGGTTGTTAAATCTGTCAACAGCCGTTGTGATGCATCAAAAATGAAAGTGGCATTTTCATAACAACTATGTTCAATCAAATATTTTTGCACAAATAAACGCCATTGAGTGTAGGTCCAAGGCAATTCTGTTGGCGTTGGTGTTAAAAGAGGAATGTGGCTGGATATTGGCTGATCCGAAAGCCAAATGAGAGCACTATACGTGCCATTGGGTTGATAGGCTTCTACGGAAAGATCTTCAAGGACGGCGATCAATTGATTTAATGTATTTTTGTTTTGTGTATAAAGTCCAATCATTTGTTGCCTTTTTGTTTTTAATTTGGTACAATACGTAATATATTTTAGCAAAAAGAGAGAGGAAATGATACCTTTATTTTTGTATCGCTTGGGTTTTGTGTTGATAACGCCTTTTTTGGTGGTATGGTTTTGGGTGCGTAGACTCAAAGGAAAAGAAAGTAAAACAAGATTTTGTGAGCGTTTGGGCTATCCTAAAACGAAGCGTCCAGAAGGTAAATTAATTTGGATGCACGGGGCAAGTGTCGGTGAATGTTTATCCATGATGCCTCTGATCAATAAGTTGCTGGAATTGGATAAAGAATTACATATTATGGTGACAAGTGGTACGGTGACTTCCGCCGATTTAATGGCTAAACGTTTGCCAGAACGCGCTTTTCATCAATTTATTCCAATTGATTCTCCTTGGGGGGCTCGCCATTTTGTGCGTCATTTTCATGCGGATGCTGTTTTATGGTTTGAGTCTGATTTTTGGCCAAATTTATTGGCGTCAATTCATGCGGCAAAGACCCCGCTTGTTTTATTAAATGGTCGTATTTCGGACAAATCTTTTGAGCGTTGGCAAAAAGCAAAGTGGTTTATAAAACCATTGTTGCAAAAATTTACATTGACGTTGGGGCAATCGCCAGAAAATGCACGCCGTTTACAAGTATTGGGGAGCCCAATAATTGATTGTGTTGGCAATATCAAATATGCAGCACCGCCGTCGCCATATGATGAAAAGGAATTAGCGTTTCTTTTGTCACAGATAGGAAATAGACCTTGTTGGTGTGGTGCTTCTACGCATGACAATGAAGAAGAAAAGATGGCCAATGTCCACATACAATTGAAACAAAGTTTTGCTGATTTATTGACGATCTGTGTGCCGCGTCATCCGAATCGGGCGGACGCCATTGAAAAGATGTTTAAAAAGAAGGGACTTGTTGTGGCGCGCCGATCTCGAAAAGAAACAATTGTTCCAGAAACAGATATTTATTTGGCCGATACCATTGGAGAGATGGGTTTGTTATATCGTTTGGCCCCTGTTGTTTTTGTGGGAGGATCGTTAATTCCGTTTGGTGGACAAAATATGTTGGAACCAATGAGTTTATCACGAGCAGTCATTATTGGTCCCCACGCTTTTAATTTTAAGGAAATTGTGCAATCTGCAAAAGAAACATTGGCCTTGTTGGAGGTGCCAGATGAACAAGCGTTGGCGTCGGCGGTTCAAGAGTTATTGTCGAGTCCAGTCAAAAGACAGGAATTGGCTGATAATGCACACAAAACAGCAACCTCAGAAATGGCCGTTTTATCAAGATTATGTGATTGTTTGAAACAAAGAGGAATGATTTAAAATGCAAAGCCCAAAATTTTGGAGTAAAGACAAGAGTATTTGGATTACACTTTTAAAGCCTGTCAGTGCTTTTTATGCGATGATGACACGTCGCCGTGTGGCTAAAAAAGGATACAAGGCCTCAGTTCCTGTGATTTGTGTTGGAAATATTTTTGTGGGAGGTGTTGGTAAGACACCTGTGTGTTTGGCTTTGGGTAATTTATTACATGCAAAAGGGAAAAGTTTTTATTACTTGAATCACGGATATAAAGCCGATAAGCAAGGTGTCTTGGTGGATAAACGTACGCATGTAGCATTGGATGTTGGAGATGAGGCGTTGTTGTTGAATGAAGTGGCCCCAACGATTGTGAATCATAATCGAGCAAAGGGAGCAAAATTGGCTGAAAAATGGGGTGCCAAAGCATTGATTATGGATGATGGTTTTCAAAATCCATCTCTTAAAAAAGATTTTTCTTTTGTTGTCATTGATGGGAAAAAGGGCTTTGGAAACGAACATGTTTTGCCAGCGGGTCCTTTGCGTGAACCAGCGTTGGAAGGTTTGAAACGAGCAAATGCGATTATTTTGGTGGGCGAGGACACATGGGGGGTGCGGTTTTATTTGGAACGCCATGGCATTGATTTGCCAGTTGTGACTGGACATTTTGAATTAGATGAAACAGTTGTATCTTTGTTCAAAGGGAAAAACGTTTTTGCGTTCGCTGGTTTGGGTAATCCGCAAAAATTTTATCAATCCTTACAAGAAAAGGATATCACTGTTGTTGGAACGGAAGATTTCCCAGATCATTATTATTATACGCGTTTTGATATTGAAGAAATCAAGAAAAAAGCAAAAGGATTGCCTCTGTTAACAACTGAAAAAGACGGGGTTAAATTGCCGAAAGACGTGCGTCAAAATGTGTTTGTAATGCCGGGGCAATTTATTTTTGATCAACCAGAAGATGTGTGGAATTTATTACAAGGGGTATTAAATGTCTCAGATTCATCAAGCGAAACGTCCGCCGTTTAAGCGTTATTTTGAAGACCCATTGGTTGGATTGATCGTGGGGGCTATTTGTGGCACCATGTGGTTGTTGCCACTACCTTTGGCACGTGCCATGGGATCTGGTATTGGGCGTGTGGTTTATTACTTTGCAAGAAGGCGTAATAAAATTGCATTAAAAAATATGTCTGTGGGGTTGCCGGATAAAACAGAAGCTGAGCATCGCGAAATTGTCAAAAAAATGTGGCGACATTTTGGGATGTTGTTTGCGGAATCTGCACACGGCACAGAAGTTTTGGAAAAGTCTCGTCGCAAAAATATGGAATGGGTCCGTGAGGCTCAAAAGCAGGGAAAAGGCGGTTTTATTTGCACGGCACACTTTGGGGGATGGGAATTTGATGTAGCCAAGTTGGTTGCCCCAGATTTTCACCTAAACCCCGTTTATCGTAAAGCCAACAATCCTTGGCTTAATAAAATTTTGTTTGAGCGTCGTCCTGGAGTCAAAATACCGAAAGGAGCGGCTGGCGCCCGATTGATGTTGGAAACATTAAATAAAGGTGATTTTATCGCTATTTTGTGCGATCAAAAATTGCGTGAAGGTATGGAAATTCCATTCTTCGGAAAGCCCGCGATGACAGCGACAGCTATGGCTGCGCTATCTATTAAAAAAGGAGCCCCAATTTTTATGGTGAAGGGCGTGCGCGGGCCAGACAAAATTTATACTTTTTCTGTCGAAAGAAAAATAGATATTCCGAAGGGGTTGCCTTATCAAGACACGCTGCGAGCAGTAATGACAGAAGTCAATAATATATATTGGGATTGGATTAAAAAAAATCCTGATCAATATCTTTGGATCCATCGACGTTTCGATAAATCTTTTTATGAGGAATAAAAATATTATTTTGTTTTATATCGGTAGCGCTTAGAAAAAGATAAAATCTGGCGCACAGCTTGCCATGATGATGCATAACAAAAATGAATAGTGACAAATGGGATGTGTTTGTCAATACAAATACCAAGTCTGTGATGGCCATCATCCAAAGAATCTTTTTTGCCACCTTTGCGGCACAACATAACTCTCATAGGATAGGAATCGTCATACCCGCGTGACATATTTTGTATCAATTGATTGTATTTGTCACGTTGTTTGATTGGATCTATTTTCCACCGATGGTTTGAAAGTTGATAAGCATTTTCTGCATTGCGCCTGGAACGTTCTAAGCCACTATTACGTAAAAATTTTGGATCAATGTGGTAAATACCTGTCCCATTTGTTTTCCAACGATACCGTATCTTTTTTATAAGAGCAAATAAGGCACCAATATGCGCAGGAACAGGAAAAGCAATACGTGTAAGAATAATTTTTTCACCGTTTTTAAGGGCTTTTTGAATTTTTGATCGGCCTGCCAACAAACAATCTTTTTGGACTAAACGATTGCCTCCCAGCAAAATAATTACCTCGTCTTGAGAATCAAAGGGGAGCGTTGAATCTGGTAAAACGGACACATCTTTCAGTGCCAATGGATATTGTTCGGAAGAAAAACTGAGAACATATGAACGCATATTACCCCCAAAACTGGTGCCGAGAATGTGACTCGAACACACGACCTACTGATTACGAATCAGTTGCTCTACCACCTGAGCTATCTCGGCATCGGCAAACACTATAGCATATTACCGATAAAAAAGCAAGATTATTTCACGGAAACTTTGCGTGCCTTAACAAGCTTAAGAGTCTTACTGGTTACCTTGACAGCATTATGGCACACGGGTAATCCATTGAGGTTTTGTTCCTGTTCCTTTGTGTTCTCAACGCCGCTAGCAAACACAACGGTCTGAGTCTTGAAAAAGTCAGATAAAGCTAACTTTTCTTTAGTCATGGAACCTCCTTATGCTTGTTTCTTGGGCGACAATTTATCACACTTTAAAATATAAGTCAACCAAAAAATTATTTTTTTGAATTTGTCTGGTTTTCATCAATTAAAATAACGCATCCCTGGACATAGGGGATCATGGTGCGACGAATAATTTTCCCGTCTGGAAGATACAAAAACAATTGATGTGGTTCACTTAAACAAGCAAATTTTTCTCGTTGCTGTTTTTTGTAATTGGCAAAGTCGGCCACACGTGACAAAAGACCATTATCTTGAATCGCATCCCAATAATCTTCATAGGATGGTTCGGATTGAATCCATTTTTTATCCAGATGCCATAGTTCCGAAAATGAATCGGAACACGCCAATAATTGCCCCGCAGCATTAAATAAACAAACAGCACAGGGCAATTGTTCGCATAAGCGTCTTTGGGCTGTAAGCATATTGGATAAAATTCGATTTAGTTCTTCTTCTGTTTTTGTTTCTTGCCCATAGGTTAGTGTGTAAAAATTATCATCCGATTGAAATGGAAGGCTGAGCCAGCTTAAATCGTTTAAAGTATCCACTTTTTCTTGTGTTACGGCTTTGTTTGCAAAAAAAGTAAGACCTTTTGAATCTCGAATAAAAAGCGGAAAACCAAAGGAATCTAAAGCGTTGGCTAAAATATTTTTATGGTGTTCCATCAAGGTGGATAAATGTAATTGACGCGTTAGATCAGATATATCTTGAAAGGTAATTAAAAGCCCTTGCTGTTTGGGCGTATTGATAACATTTCCAGATACAATGAAATGAGAGGATGAAAGTGTGTTTAATGATAATGAAAAGGCTGTTCCATATTTATGCAATTGTTGATATGCTTGATCTAATTTAGTGGCCGAGTCAGCGGATAAAGTCGCAAGAATTTGAGGCCATTTTATTGGGGTTTTCAGGTTCAAAGCAAGTGCTAAAGCGTGAGAGGTAAAAAACAAATCTGGCTTGTTTAAATCTTGATAAAACAGGCCGGCCGGTATTTGTGTGGTGATTGCTTGTAATAAACGATTTTGATGCTTTAAGCGACGGCGTGTGCCAATAGTAATTAGCCAGCCGATTAAGACGCCCACCAATATACCAATCAAAGCATAGACAATCCAAAACAGCATCAAAACTCTCCCTTTGCACAGGATTTTCTGAAGGACAGCGCCTCATCCATGTGAATTTTTAAGATTTCATCAGATTGATCCATATCAGCAATGGTGCGTGCAACACGGATCATGCGGTGAAAACCGCGACCGGACAGCTGTAATTGCTCTGCTACGTGAATTAATTGTTGACGGGCTTCGTCGGTTAAATGAGCCACTTGTTCCAAGATGCGTCCGTCGGCCTCTGCATTTGTTGAAATAGGCATGTTTTTAAACCGATCACCTTGAAATTCACGGGCTTTTAACACGCGGACTAAAATTGTGGCGGAATCTTCGCCACCCTGTAATTGGCCTAATTGCCATGGGTTGATTAAAGGAACTTCGATTTGGATATCTATGCGGTCCAATAAGGGGCCTGAAATTTTGGATTGATATTCGGCAGCACATCTTGGTGCACGAGAACACTCATGACCCGGTACACCTAAATATCCACAACGACAAGGATTCATAGCAGCTACAAATTGAAAGCGAGCGGGATAAGTAATATGCGAATTGGCGCGAGCCACAGAAACCTCTCCTGTTTCTAAAGGTTGGCGCAATGCTTCCAAAGTTTGACGTGAAAACTCTGGTAATTCATCCAAGAACAAAACGCCCCGGTGAGCCAAAGAAATTTCGCCTGGTTTTGCCTTTAAACCGCCACCCACCATGGCGGGTGTGCTGGCATTATAATGTGGAGCACGAAAAGGACGTGTCGTAACTAATTGACCATCTTTTAATAAACCCGCGACAGAATGAATTTTGCTAACTTCCAACATTTCTAATGTGGAAAGAGGGGGTAAAATCGTTGGTAACCGAGAGGCTAACATAGATTTTCCAGATCCAGGAGGTCCCATCATCAAGATATTATGACCTCCAACGGCTGCAATTTCCAAAGCACGTTTTGCGCTTTCTTGTCCTTTGATATCTTTCATATCCAATAAAGCGGATGCTTCTGCGTTTTCGGGTGGAATAGGAGTTGGTGAAGGTAAGGCTTGAGCGCCCTTTAAATGATTCATTAATTCTAATAAATTATGAGGTGCCACAATGGCATTATTTCCTGACCACAAAGCTTCTGGCCCTTGTTCTTGAGGACAAACAAACCCCATGTCATAGCCTGTGGCGGCGACGCTGGCAGGTAGAATGCCTGAAACGGGACGAATGGTACCATCTAATCCCAATTCGCCCATCATAATGTAGTTAAAAATGGATTCTGGTTCCAAAATGCCCATCGCCCCCATTAAAGCGATGGCGATTGGGAGATCATAATGTGTGCCTTCTTTTAAAACATCTGCGGGAGCCAAATTGACAGTAATATGATTGGCAGGTAAGGATAATCCTATTGCATGCAAAGCAGAACGAACACGTTCGCGGCTTTCAGCAATTGCTTTATCCCCTAAGCCAACGATGGTAAAACTGGGCAGACCATTGGTAATTTGAACCTCAATGCTGATTTTCAAAACATCAATACCGGCAAAAGCGACTGAATGTGTGCAAGAAATCATCTAAAATCCTTTTGTTTTCAAAAATTATAGCTGAAAATGTGTTTTTTCACAAGACTTTTTTATGTAAAAAAGCGCTTTGTTGTTTGCTTTTTGTACTGAATATGGTATAATAATTCCATTGTTGAAAATAAAAAGGAGTTTTTATGTCTGAACATACGCTAAATAAACGCTTTTTGCCTTTATTGGTATCGCATTTTTTGTCTGCTTTAAATGATTCATTTGTCCGCACGTTATTTATTTTTTCAATTACCTATCAAATGGCTGTTTCGACACCTGTGGTGGTGATTCCTGCAGTCATCTTTTTTGCTCTGGCTTTTTGTGTGGGTAGCACATTTGCGGGTAGTTGGGCCGATAAAATTTCCAAAAAGAATTTTTTGATTATAGCCCGTGCAGCAGAAATTGCTGTGGCGGGGGTTGCGTGGATGGCATCCAGTTGGTCTTCTGTCTCATTATTCTTGTTGATTGCTGGTACAATGGGATTTTTGGAAGCATGTATTCGTGTGGCCAATTATTCATTGATTCCCGATTTGGTTGCAGAGAAAAAATGGGTTCGCGCTAATGCTTGGATCAAAAGTATGACCTTAATCGGCTCTTCTGTGGCGGCCGTTGGATTGGGCTTTATCTTAAAGGAAAATGTGACGCCAAATTGGATTTGTTTGGGGGCATTGGTGTTGGCGATATTCAGCTTGGGGGTGACAACATTTTTGCCCGCACAAAAGGCGGTGGATGCTGAAGCACCCGTTGTACACAATCCGTTGGATGTGTTTGATCAGCTGAGCAAATCGTTGCGTTTTCAATATGACAAATGGGCTTATATTATCGGTATTGCATGGTTTTGGGTAATCGCCGTTTTTGTTTTGATGTTGTCGGGTGAATACGGGCACACGATTTTAAAAGCTCGTTGGTCCGTTGTGACGTTTTTGTCCGCGGGGGTGTTCCCCATTGGTTATTTAATCGGATCTTACTTAAGTGTGTGGTTTGCAAAACGCAAGCCGTTGGGGGCACAAGTTGTGGTCGTGGGTGCTTTAATTTCATTGGCGTTGTTTGATTTTGCTTTTGCCACACGCGCTTTGGCCAACATTCAAGTGGATAAAGCAATTACGGTGTTTAAGTTGTTGACTAAGCATGGACGCTACTGGCGTGTGATTGCTGATGTATTTGCTTTTGGTGTTTTGTTTGCAATGTACAGTATTCCATTTTATACGTTGCTTCAAAAACACACGTCTAAAAAGGTAATGGGGCGCACAATGTCCTTCAGCGGCCTTATAAATGCGGTGACAGTATCTGGGGCCTTGTTGGTGGCTTTAAGCTTGCGTTTGTTGGGATTGAGCTTGGTTGGCATTGTGGTGCTTTTTGCCTTGGCTAATTTAATTGTGACCATTTATATGGTGCGCTTGTTGCCTGTTGTCAGTCGTCGTAAATTGATTCGGTGGGCATTAAAAATGTGGTTCCATACCGATATCAAAGGGCTTGAAAATTTAGAAAAAGCCGGCAAACGTGCTTTAATCGTGACAAACCACACGTCATTTATGGATGTGTTGTTGATTTCGGCGTTTGTTGACAAACAAATTGTCTTTACCATCAGCGAACAAAAAATGAACAAGTTGGCGATGAAGTTTATGACATCATTGGTGGATGTTAAACCTTTGGATGCACGTTCGCCGTTGGCCGTAAAAGCAATGGTAGAAGAATTGCGCCAAGATAAACTTTGTATGATATTCCCGCAAGGTTTGGTGGAAGGTGGTAACAGTCGAATGAAGATTTATGAAGGGGCGGCAATGATGGCCATGATGAGTGATGCGCCGATTCTACCAATTAAAATCACTGGCGCTTGCTATACATTCTTTTCGCGGGTTATCGGCAAACGTTGTGAACGCAGATGGTTCCCCAAAATCAGTTTGGATGTTTTGGAACCCGTTTCCTTTAAGTATCCAGAAGATATGCCGAATCGCGAAAAACGTGAAAAAGCATCATCAAAATTGTATGATATCATAACAAATATGGCATTTGAGACGTATGATATGAATCGTACAACATTTGAAGCAGTGGCGGATTGCATGAAAATGCGTGGACGTTTTTATCCGATTTTAGAAGATACAGCACGTCAGCCTGTCAAGTTTATGGCAATGTTCTTGAAGTCCATTGTATTGGGACGTTTAATTCGTAAAATGGCGCCCAATGATCAAACAGTTGGCGTGATGATTCCAACCTCTAACGCCTGTGCATTGGCGGTGATGGGATTACATGCAATGGGAAAGGTCCCTGCCATGATTAACTTTACAAGCGGGTTAAAGGCGATTGTAGCAACATGTAAGACGGTTGGAGTTGAAACCGTGATTACAGCACATAAGGTTGTCAGTTTGGCAAAATTAGAACCCGTTGTGGAAGAATTGGAAAAGAACAATGTAAAAGTTTTATATTTGGAAGATGCTAAACCGCTTTTAAGAACGTGGGATAAGGTAATGGGTGTTGTTGGTGCTTTGAACCCAAAGGGAATGTATCGTCGAATTAAAAAGAAGATGAATATTACCCCAGATGATCCTGCGGTGATATTGTTTACTTCTGGTTCTGAAGGATTGCCTAAAGCGGTATTTTTAACACATAAAAATATCTTATCCAACTGTTTGCAAACATATTCACGTTTTGATGTGACGGAGAAAGATGTGTTCTTAAACTGTTTGCCGATGTTTCACTCATTTGGCTTGACAATTGGTATGTTCTTGCCACTTTTATATGGCCTAAAAACATTTTTGTATCCAACTCCGCTGCATTATCGTATTATTCCAGAAATAGCGGCTGGTTGCAAGGCGACCATCTTTTTCTCAACGGATACATTCTTGTCGGGGTATGCCCGCTGTGCAAATCCATATGATTTCAATACACTGCGTATTGTGGCGGGTGGTGCTGAAAAAATTAAGGATGAAACTCGCAAGGTTTGGCAAGAAAAATTTGGTGTGCGCCTATTTGAAGGATATGGGGCAACTGAATGTTCTCCAATTATTTCGGTTAATACCTTCTTGCATCAAAAGAATGGTTCTGTGGGGCGTTTGGTGCCAGGTATTGAATATAAATTAGTCCCGGTAGAAGGCATTAAAGAAGGTGGTGAATTATGGCTTAAAGGACCTAATGTAATGAAGGGATATATGCGTCATAATGATCCATTAAAGTTGGATCCACCCAAAGACGGTTGGTATGATACGGGTGATATCGTTGAAGTGGATGAAGATGGCTTTATCTTTATCAAGGGACGTTGCAAGCGTTTCGCAAAGATCGGTGGTGAAATGGTGTCTTTGCTTGCCGTAGAGCAGGTCATTGCAAAAGAATTTCCAGACACAATTTTGGGCGCCGTTAATATTCCAGACGAGAAAAAGGGCGAACAAATTGTTTTAATTACCCAAAATAAAGAGATTACAAAAGAACGTTTGATTGAGTTATTTAAACGGGTTGGGATGACCGAATTGGGATTGCCGTCGCGTATTATTACAACGGAAGAACCTCCTTTGTTGGGAACGGGCAAGTTTGATTATGTGACCGCTAAAGAAATGGCATTTGCAGATGTTCAAAAAGGCTAAATAAAATCCCCGAGAAATCGGGGATTTTTTTATTTCCTATTTTTTTTTCTTTGTGGATAAGGTAATTTTTTTAGACAGCGGTTTAAATAACAAACTTCCTGTTTCTGGTTCGCATTGCATTAAGATGACGCGAATCGTATCGCCCATTTGAAAGATTTTGCCGCTACCGCGCCCGACAAGGCGTTGTGCTTCATCATCATATTCGTAATAATCACCAGTCATCAGACGGAAAGGGATAAAGCCATCCGCCCCATATTCGTCTATAGCTACGAATAAACCAAAAGATGTCACGCTGGAAATACGCCCCGTGAAAACTTCGCCTTCGCGTCCAGATAAGAAACTGGCGGTGTAACGATCCACAGCGTCCATTTCTGCAGCGGCGGATTGACGTTCTGTGGCGGAAATATGTTCAGCAATGTTTTCAAAGGTATCGGCTTCTTCGCTTGTCAAAGCTCCTGCCCCAAAATGCAAAGCTTTAATCAGTGCCCGATGGACAAGCACATCTGCATACCGACGAATCGGTGACGTAAAATGTGCATAATGAGAAAGCGCTAAGCCAAAGTGCCCGATATTTTCGGGGGAATACTCGGCCTGAGATTGACTGCGTAAAACAAATTCGTTGATGGCATAATCTTGTTTCGTGCCATCCGCTTTTGTTAAAATGGCATTAAAATCTTTTGGCGCGGCATCTTCACGCACACCCTTATAATGTAAACTGGTTAAAAAGGCATTCAAGCGTTCGCGTTTTTCATCACTGGGACGGTCATGCACACGATACATAGTGGGTACATCCGCACTTTCCAAAGTTTCGGCTGCCGCCACGTTCGCCAAAATCATCAGCTCTTCAATCAGCTTCATGCTGTCCAAAGATTCACGCACCTTAATCGCTTTCACGCGCCCCTTTGCATCCAAAATCACTTGACGTTCGGGCACATCCAATTCCAACACACCGCGATTCGCGCGCAGTTTTGCAAGCACACGATAAACTTTGTGTAAAGTATCAATTTCTTTTTCCAGTCCAACAATCGGCGTCTTACCATCCAAAGCGGCTTGTACTTCGGGATAAGTTAAACGACGAACGGATTTAATCAGAGCTCTGCGGAAAGTATGACGCAACTTTTTGCCTTGTCTGTTCAACCATACTTCGCATACCATGCTGGCACGCGTTTCGTTGGGATTCAACGAGCAAACACCATTGGAAAGTTCAAAGGGAAGCATAGGCAAAACGCGGTCGGGGAAATAAGTACTGTTGCCCCGCAAACGCGCATCCATATCAAGCGCAGAGCCAGGGCGCACATACCACGCCACATCGGCAATACCAACCATCACATGAAAGCCCTCATCTGTTTCTTCCGCCCAAACGGCATCATCAAAATCACGCGCATCCGCTCCGTCAATTGTCACAAAGGGAACAGAACGCAAATCTTCGTGATCTTTATCAACAGGTGGTACTGTCAAATGTTGTGCCTGTTTTTCGGCCGCTTCCGTGAAGGCAACAGGCAGGCTGTGTTGATAAATGGCAATCAAGGTTGGTGCAAATGCCTCGGTAAAATTACCGATTTTTTTGATAAAAGCGGCTTTTGGGTTGCGATCACGCACCATGGGGATATCCGCCACTACAATGTCTTTGTTTTGCAACTTAATAGAGGGGGGAATGCGAATAAGTTCAAAATCACGCGACAATCGGCGATCCACAGAATGAACATAGCCATCTTCGTAAATGCCAACCATATGGTTTTCACCCGCGGTCATTCGGCGTAAAGTAGCGCCTTCGTACAACTTATTGCCAACTGGTTTAACGGACACTTGAACCACATCTCCGACCCCTGCAGGAGGAATCAATTTGTCGGCTATAATTGTAATCTGTGGCATGGGTTTGTCGGCGGGCCATTCCAGCGGACGAGCCAATAAATCGCCCATGGAATCAAGTCCCGTAATTTCCACCACCACGCGTTCGGGCAAAGCGTCGGTCAGCCCTATTTTGCGACCTCCACTACCGCCTTGAATTTCATTTTTTTCTTTCAGGTCTTTTAAGATTTTTTTGAGGTGGATTCTGTCATTCCCCTTGATATGAAAAGCCCGAGCGACATCTCGTTTGGTAACAGGTGTCGATTGTGCTTTTAAATATTCAAGCACATCTTCCATGGACGGGGGCGTTTGTTTTTTTGTTTGCTTTTTCATATATTCAGTTTAGTTGCTTTTTTAAAAAGGGGCAAGCATTATTTCAAGGCATCATTTTGCTTTTGAATCAATTCGCCAATTCCTTTTTCGGCCAAAGAAAGCAATTTTTCAAACTCATCTTTTGAAAAAGGAGCCCCCTCAGCGGACCCTTGGATTTCAATCAGTTTGCCATCGGATGTCATTACAAAATTGGCATCTGTGCCGGCATTGGAATCTTCTGCATAATCTAAATCTAAAACGGCTTCACCACCGATAATTCCACACGAAACGGCAGCTACCTGACCGATAATAGGGTTGTGTTCAATGGCGCCTTTTGCCAACGCATCATCGATGGCCATTTTTAAAGCAATATAGGCGGCGGTAATGCTGGCGGTTCTTGTGCCGCCATCGGCTTGTAATACATCGCAATCGATCTTAATTGTTTTATTTGGAATTTGATGTAAGTCTACAATGGCCCGCAAAGAACGACCAATTAAACGTTGAATTTCGATGGCGCGGGAGTCTTGTTTTCCTTTAACCGCATCACGATCTTTGCGGATGTTTCCTGCGTGTGGCAACATGCCATATTCGGCAGTCAACCATCCCCCATGCTTTTGTTGTTGTTTCATCCATGCGGGAACTTTATCTTCAATCATGACGGTGCATAGAACGTGTGTATCACCCCATTTAATCAAGCATGAACCGGGGGCATATTTATTGACATGTGTTTCGATTTCAATTTTGCGTAATTCATCAACTGCGCGGCCAGATGGTCTTGTCATTTTTAAACTCCTTTGTTTATGGGGATAAGTGTAGCATTTTTGATAAAAAAAGGCAAGTACCCTTGATTTTTTGACTACAAGTGATTACATATATAGGTATAGAAAAGGAAGGTGTGATATGGATAAGAAAAAAGAACATAAATCTGAAGAAAAAAAAGAGCAAAATGTGGCAACACAAGCCGATGATCAAGTGGCCCATTTGCAAGAAGAAGTATTACATTGGAAAGATTTAGCCTTGCGTAATGCGGCCGAAGTGGAAAATATGCGCAAACGGTGTGCGTTGGATATGCAAAATACGGCGCGTTATGCGAATAAAGATTTTGCGCTGGATATGTTGCCCGTGATGGATAATTTGGAACGTGCTTTAAAAACAGCAAAAGTGGAAATGGGCAAATCTGATAAGCCGTGTGAACCATTTTTTGTAAGTTTATTGCAAGGCGTTGAGATGGTACATAAGCAATTGGAAGATGCGCTGGATAAAAATCATGTCAAAAAAATGAAAGACGAGGGACATGTGTTTGATCCAGATAAACATCAAGTGATCCAGCAAGTGGAAGATCCATCGAAACCTGCTGGCACAATAGTGGAAGAATTGCAAACAGGTTATACCATCGGGGATAACCGTGTGCTGCGTGAAGCTATGGTTGTGGTGACGAAGTAAGTGCTGGCACTTCAAAAGCATCTATCAGCGGCTTAAATTCGTTTAAAACTTGGCGGTATACTTTTCGCTTAAATGGGATGACAAAATAAGGGACCTTTTTGGGTTGAACCCAACGGGCTCCACAAAATTCTGGATGCTTTTCATTGGTGAAAATAAAATCTTTGGAATCCCCCTTAAAATAGAGCAAAAACCATTTTTGTTTATTACCATCAATGGTGGTACGCATGTGCTTTGGTAATTCATAGGTTACCCATTCCTTTGATTCGGCCAAAATATCAACTTTGTCTGGGGTTAAACCAATTTCTTCGCGCATTTCACGGAAAAGAGCTTGTTCGGGTGTTTCCCCTTCTTCTATCCCCCCCTGAGGCATTTGAAAACGATAGGGCGAATCTTTGGGCCAGCAACGTTTGCCCAAAAAAACACGTTTCTTAGAATCAATCATCATAAAGCCAATTGAGTGGCGATATGTCAGATTATTTTCCATTCCCGCCTTCTTTCTGTTCGGCGAAAACAGACATTGCCTTTAAAATGTCTAAAGCGCGATCTAATTGATAATCCTTTTTAGTATTATCATTCTCTGTCTTTTTTTCTTCTTGTTTTGGCTGTTCAGTTTCTTTTGCCTTTTTGCCTTCTTCAGCCGATAAAGCCCCATCCAGATCGCTTTCAGCCCACCCAGTAATCTTTGGTAATTCTTTTAATTCTGCACGGGGAATTTCAACATCCGGTGTAATCCCTTTTGCTTGGATAGAATTGCCGGATGGTGTGAAATAACGAGCTGTTGTAATTTTAATGGCCCCAAATCCAGGAATTTCACGAATCGTTTGCACAGATCCTTTACCAAAAGATTTTAAGCCAACAATAACGGCTCGTTTGTGATCTTGCAAGGCCCCTGCCACAATTTCGGAAGCCGAAGCGGATCCTTCATTAATCATGACGACAAGGGGTAATCCATCAATCATATCACCAGTTTTTGCGGAAAAGCGTAAAGTTTCTTCTGGTTTTCTGGAACGAGTAGAAACAATTTCTCCTTGTGCTAAGAAAGTATCGGCCACGCCGACGGCTTGATCCAATAAACCACCAGGATTGTTTCGGATATCTACCACAAAGCCAATTAATTCTTTGCCGATTTTTTCTTTTAATTCTTTGATGGCTCGGTGTAATTCGGAGGTTGTTTTTTCGCTGAAAGTCAAAATACGGATATAGCCGATATTTCCCTTTGCCTCGAATTTGACGGGATCAACCTTGATGATGTCTCGTGTTAAAGTGATTTCAAAAGGTTCTTTATTTTTTCTGGAAACTTTAATTTTTACTTTTGTTTTAGGTGTACCACGTAACCGTTTGACTGCTTCATTTAAAGACAGACCAATCACGGACGTGCCATCGATATGGGTGATGTAATCGCCCGCCTGAATGCCAGCTCGGAAAGCTGGCGTATCATCAATAGGAGATACGACGCGCACAAGGCCATTTTCGCTGGAAACCTCCATACCAACACCCCCGAATTCACCTTTTGTTTGAGTTGCCATTTCTTCCATTTCTTCTTTATTAAGGAAGCCAGAATGTGGATCTTGTGCCGTTAAAACGCCGTTTAACGCCTTTTCCACCATTGTTTTATAAGAGACATCTTCTACATAATCTTCTTTAATTAATTTCAAAGATGACCCCAACAATTCCATTAACACATATACATTTTCATTTTCAATGGGTTCTTGTTTAGGAACAGGAGCTGCCATCACAGGAAAAGTTGTCATCAAAGTTAATAAAAGTAATTTTTTCATATATTCCTCCTATCCAACAAACCAAGGTCTTGGGTTAATGGCCTGACCATTTTGCCGTACCTCAATGTATAAACTTGTATAACCCGTCCCCATTTTGCCGATGGGTTCTCCTGTTAATAATTGGCTTCCAACAGATGTTGTAATTGTATCCATTCCAGCCAAGACAGTCAAGTAGTTGTCACCATGATCAATAATAACAAGTTTGCCATAATTTTGGAATGGACCAGCGAACAAGACGGTTCCATCAAATGGTGCTGCGACCTGTGCCAATTTTCGTGTTGTAACAACCATGCCTTTTGCGTGGGATTGGCTGGCTCCCGTTGTATCGCCAAAGTTTTGAGTGATGCGTCCTTGCGCCGGCAAGGGTAAAGAACCTCTGGCCCGTGCAAATGCGCCAGTTCCAAAACCACGAGTTGTTGTTTTTGCTTTTGCCCGTTTTTTTTGTTGTTCTTTCTCAATGCTAGCAAGCAAATCTTTTAAACTTTTTGCCTCTTTTGCTAATTTTTCTACTTTTGCTTTTGATTTTTCATAGCTTGACGCATATTGAGCTTGCAACACTTTCTTTTGTTGAGCCAATTTTTCCATTTGTTCGTTTTTGTCGGACAATTCGGCGGTTGTTGTTTTGATGGCAGAAATTTTTGTTTGTAAATCCATCTTCACTTGACTTAAAGCATTTAAGTCTTCTTGTGTTTGTTGTTGAATGCCGCCAACGATTGGAAAGCTATATTGCATCAAACGGTGAGAGCGTAGCATTTGAATAGGGGTTTTTGCCTGAATAAGTAAAATTTCACTGGGACGCAGAGCCAATGTCTGCATGCCTTGCATAATTTTGGCCATTTGCAACGAAGAAAGCGACAATTTTTGTTCCAACTCATCCTGTTGGTTTTGAAGTTCTTTCTTTTTTTGTTCCAATAAAGAAAGTTGATCTTCGTGTTTGCGTACGGACTTTGCCAAACTTACCATTTCTTTTTGGACGTTTTTTACTTCTTTATCCAATGCTTGAGATTTACGTTGGTTTTCGGCCTGTTGTTGTTTTGCCTGTTTAATTTGTGCCTCAATTTTAGCAAGATCTTTTGCTGTCGGCGCAGCAACAGCAGCGCTTCCAATCATCAAAGAGAGTGCTAAAACTAAAGCCTTTTTCATTAGTTATTTCCTTTCAATTAATGAAGTCCCTGTCATTTCTTGAGGCTTTTGAATACCTAACAGATCTAACAAGGTTGGTGCGACATCGGCCAACCGTCCTTCTTTTAGAGAGGTTACATCATTGCCGTTAACCAAGACAGCTTGTACTGGTGTGGATGTGTGGGCTGTTTTAGGAGCGCCATTGTCGTCGACCATATCTTCGCAGTTGCCATGATCAGCGGTAATAAACAAAGCACCGCCTTTATCTGTCACAGCCTTTACCAATCGACCCACACAAGTATCCACAGTTTCGGCTGCTTTTATGGCGGCCGGAATAATGCCCGTGTGCCCAACCATATCACCATTGGCATAATTCACGATAATAACATCAAATTTATCTGAATTGACGGCGTCCACAAGTTTATCCGTCACTTCTATTGCGGACATTTCTGGCTGTAAATCATATGTGGCGACTTTTGGACTTGGTACCAAAATACGATCCTCACCATCAAACAATTTTTCTTCGCCACCGTTGAAAAAGAAGGTTACGTGAGCATATTTTTCCGTTTCAGCAATGCGTAATTGTTTTAATCCAGCGTCTGCGACCACTTGTCCAAAAATATTTTTTAATTGTTCAGGTGGGAACAGTACGTGCATCCATTGTGTGTGATCCTTGGAATACTCTGTCATTGCAACTGCGTCTGAAAATTTAACGACGCGAGAGCGTGGGGCCAAATCAAAATCGGGTTGCAACATCATCCGGGTAATTTCACGGGCTCTATCCGTACGATAATTTGCCATCATAACGGCGTCACCATCTTTTATCCCTTGATAATCTCCGATTACACAAGGAACAACAAACTCATCAAAAACCTTTTCATCATAGCTGGCCTTAATAGCTTCGTCTGCTGTGTTAAAATGTGGTCCTTCGGCATTAACAATGGCTTCATATGCTTTTGTTACGCGATCCCAACGATTGTCGCGATCCATGCCATAATAACGTCCTCCAATAGTGGCAATTTTGACATGTGTCATAGCTGCAATATCATTTTCCAATTCGGCAACAAATCCACGGGCGGAATCAGGTGGTGTATCGCGCCCATCCAAAAATCCATGCAAAGCAACATCAATGTCGTTATTGTTTAAAATGCGTGCCAAAGCAATGACATGTCTTTGCATTGCGTGTACGCCACCTGGACCAAGCAAGCCCATTAAATGGCAAGTACCATTTGTCTCTTTTAATTTTTGAATCAAATTTAATAGGACTGGATTTTTTTCTAATTCATGATTTTCAATCGCATTGTCAATGCGAGGTAAGTCTTGAAAAACAACACGGCCAGCACCCAAGTTCATGTGTCCAACTTCGGAATTGCCCATTTGTCCATCAGGTAATCCCACATCTTTCCCAGATGTTTTTAACATGGTGTGTGGCCATTTTTGAAGCAATTCGTGCCACACGGGTGTTTTACCCATTTCAATGGCGTTATTTTCTTTTTTGGGATTAAAGCCCCAACCATCTAGAATACATAAAACGATTGGTTTTTGAGTCATTTTGTTTCGCGTTCCTTTCCTTCTTTTTTCTTCTTTGAATGATAAGAGTATAGTCAAAAAAATGAAAAAAGTGTATCTTTTTTTGAAAAAAAAGCGTGCTTTTTGTAAAAAAAATTGGTACAGTGGAAAAAGAAAAAGGAGGATGCAATGTCACTTTTAGGTAAAATTTTCGGCCATAAAAACAAACCAATTACAGTGGACGAATTAAGATCTGCCTTGAAAAATAAGGAGTTTGTCTTTTATTATCAGCCTGAATGGGATTTAAAAACGAATCGGGCAATTGGCGTGGAAGCGTTGATGAGATGGGAAAGCCCAAAACGTGGTTATGTCCCGCCAATGGAGTTTATTCCATTGTTGGAAGAGTCTGGTGTTATTCACGAATTTACACATTTTTTGTTTGAGCAAACACTCAAAGATTTGACCGAATTGCACACGGTGGCTCCTGAATTGTTTATGGCGGTGAATTTGTCCATCAGTCAATTGCAAGAAGCGGATTTGAGTGAAACAATTCAAAAGTATTTGAGCGCTAATAATTTGGAAGCAAAGTATTTGGAATGCGAATTTACCGAATCGCAAGAATTGGGTGATGATGTGCTTTCCAATGGTATTTTGGATAAGTTGGCCGAGATGCATGTTCCTGTTTCTATTGATGATTTTGGGACGGGGTATTCCTCGTTTGAACGTTTGAAAAAATTGAATATTCGCAAGTTAAAGATTGATTTATCTTTCATTCGAACCTTAATGGAGGATGATAAGAATAAGTCTATTGTGCTATCTATTATCAAGTTGGGTCATGATTTGGGTTTCCCAGTGTTGGCCGAAGGAATTGAGACAACCGAGCAACAGCAATGGTTGCGTGATAATGGGTGTGATTATGGCCAAGGATATTGGTTTTCACGCGGTTTACCGATGGATCAATTAAAACCATTCTTGGCGGAGAATTTGAAACAAAAATAAAAAATTTGATTATATGTGAAAAAAGTTGTTGCAAAATGATTTTTTTTCGCTTATATTCAAATCGTTGAGGCAAAGGAGTATTACAATGACACACGAAATCAACGAAGAAAACATCCGTGTTGCTGCCTATTATATTTGGGAGCAAGCGGGACGTCCCGAAGGAAAGGACAAAGAATGCTGGATTAAGGCGTGTGAACAATTGTTTGCAGTGAAAGCCCCTAAAAAGGTTGCTAAAAAGGCTGCAAAGACAGTTGCAAAGGCCGTCGCAAAACCAGCAGCAAAAAAAGCAGCCAAACCTGCCGTCAAGAAAAAGACAGTAGTTAAAGCTGCCGCGGTTAAGATGCCAGTGAAAAAAGCACCTGTGAAGGTTCCAGCCAAAAAGGCTGCACCTAAAAAGGTCAAAAAAGCTTCAGCTAAGAAAGCTCCAGCTAAAAAAACACCGGCAAAAAAAGCTGTAGCTAAAAAGGCTCCAGCCAAGAAGGCAGTGAAGAAAGCCCCAGCTAAAAAGGCTGTGGTTAAGAAGGCTCCTGCCAAAAAGGCTCCAGCTAAGAAGCCAGCCAAAAAGGTTGCTAAAAAGGTCGTAAAAAAAGTCGCGGCTAAAAAAACAGCCAAGAAAGTTGCGGCCAAAAAGCCAGCTAAAAAGGCTCCGGCTAAAAAGAAAGCCGCAAAAAAATAATCCTTTTTAAGGTTGTTATTCCAATGGGGAGTTTTTCAACTCCCCATTTGTATTTTATTGAAACAAAATGATTATAGGTATTGCGCCAATTCTTCTTTGATATCGCGCATTTCTTGAACAAAAGTTTGCATGCCCACATCAGGTGTAGCAGATCCGACGGACACAACGGATTCAGCGGGATCAGACGCTTTTAATTTCTTTTGAACACCCTTAATGGTCAACAAATCTTTGTAGAGATAATCTCGAATTTTTGCCAATAAAACGACATCGTCTGATTGATAATAACGGCGTCCCATACGCTTTGTTGGTTTGATTTGAGAAAATTGCGTTTCCCAAAAACGCAAGACGGAGGGTTGAACCTGTAACAGCTCTGCCACTTCAGTAATCGTGCGATAAGCATGTTCAGATTTCATAAGGTCTCCTTTTATCTAAGAGCTTTTTTTAAGGCGTTTGATGGTTTAAAAGATAAAACGGTGCGTTCGGAAATAACGTGTTCCACGCCAGTCTTTGGATTGCGCCCCATACGTTTGGCTTTGTTATGTGGAATAAACGAAGCAAAACGAGCAATTTTGACCTCTTCACCACGCGCAAAAGCGTCTGTCACATAGGACAATGTCTTTTCAATCAATTTGAAAGAATCAGCGTGAGAAAATCCTAATTCTTGGTACAAAGCCTCAGCAATATCAGCACGTGTTACAGTTCTTTGTGTCATTATTCACCTCTCATTCTTAATAACTCCATCTTGCCATATTTGGAAAAAATATGCAAGTGTTATTTCAAGTTTTTCTAAATTATTATGGTGCTTGAGTATCGTTTAAGCCAGCTAAATTCAAGAATGAAGACATTTCAGATTTGATCTTTTCGCACAAATCGTTTTTGGCCATACGTGCAGCGGCATCAATGGCGCAGGCAAAAGAATAAGCATCCGCGCTGCCATGACTTTTAACAGAAATACCATTTAATCCGACTAGCATAGCTCCATTATATTGTCTTGGATCCAGCTTCTTTTTCAATTTTTTCAATGCTGGGGCGGCAATTAAAAAGCCCAAAATGCCTAACGGAGATTTCTTGACGCCTTTCTTTAACGTATGCGCAAAAAACTTTGCTGTACCTTCCAGAGTCTTTAAGGCAATATTGCCCGAGAATCCGTCGGATACATAGACTTGTGCGGCACCTGCTGCAATATCATTTCCTTCAACAAAGCCAATAAAATTTAAATGTTCGCCATATTCCTTTAATTGACTAGCAGCTTCGCGAATTTCTTCACGCCCCTTAGTTTCTTCTGAACCAATATTCAATAAACCAATTTTTGGATGATCGTTGTTGAACAAAACTTTGTAAAGCACATCGCCCATAATGGAAAATTCAACAAGGTTCTGGGCGTCGCATTCTGCATTTGCACCTAAATCCAAACAAACAATGGGACCTGTTTCGGACGGCAAAATAGCAGCAATAGCCGGACGATCAATACCAGGAATCATTCCTAAGCAAATTTTACTCATGGCCATCAAAGCACCAGTATTGCCAGAGGAAACAACTGCCTTTGCATATCCATTGCGTACAGCCATAATGGCTTGCCACATACTGGATTCGCGGCCCGTTCTGATTGCATGAGAAGGTTTGTCAGTCCCCTTGATAACTTGAGTGGTATGATGGATTTTATAACGTGTATCGGGTAATCCAATTTCATTGATGATTGGAGTTAAAATTTCTTCATTACCAAACAAAAAGAAAAATAAATCTTTATGTTGTTTGGCCGCTAATGCGACTCCTTCCAAAACGGAACGTGGTGCAAAGTCACCACCCATTGCATCAATGGAAATAACAGTTTGTTTGTCCATCTGTCACCCCCTAATTTATCTTTGGAATAATAATTATTTGGCCTTTTTAACCAAAATTTCTTTTTTGTTGTATGTGCCGCAAGCTTCGCACACATGGTGTGGACGAACCAATTCACCGCATTTTGGACATTCTGTATAAGAGCTAGCGCCCAATGCGTCATGAGAACGACGCATATCACGTTTAGACTTAGATGTTTTTTTCTTTGGTGTTGCCATTTTTCAACTCTCTTCTTACATTGTTAAACATTTCGTGATTAATAGTTATACACGATTTTTACTTTTTTTGCAAGTATTTTTTGCATGAAAGGCCTTATTTATTGTCAAATAAAGTCTTTAGCCGTAAAGCAATATCCTGTGGAACATCATGAGATGGCAAAATTTTGAATAAATCATCTGGCATTTGAACATTATTAAATTGAACATCTTTTTGTGTTCTAGACGGCAATAAACGACCATTAAATACTAATTGTAGGACATTGTTTTTATCCATGGTAATTTGCCCAGAGCGAATAAAGTAATTATCAGAGGTGCCAAATACATTACTGTAAATATCCGCTTGTTTTTGGGCAAGGACGTTTTGCATTTTTAAAGTAATGTTAGAAATTCCAAATATACCATTTTGAAGTTCCAAAGGAATGGATAAATTGGCTGTTCCTGCTGTAATCTCTAAGCCGTTCAAATTAAAGCCTTTCTGAAAATCTTTTGGTTGAATTGGTTGGTCGTTTTTAAGATATAACAAAGCGTTCGCATTTTTTGTTGGAATAACTGCGGCAGGCAGATTAAGAGGAATGCCAGATCCCAAAACGGAAAGTTGATTTAACCGTAGATTTTGTCCATCTAATTGGAATGTGACATCTAAATTTTGGAAAGGAATCAAGCTGTTAATTTTTTGAACATGCAGGTGTTGATTCTGCTTCGTTATTAACGGTTGAACAGCATCCAATGTCAAGACTGTGTTAAGCCCAGAAATATGCATATTATCCATATCAAACGAAACATCTTTAAGGCCAACATTTAATGGACCAGAAATATTGTGAGTGCCGATCCATTTAACCTGTCCTGCGACGGCAATTTGACCTGTTGGCATTTGTATGGTAGTGGGGATGGCTGGCCACAAATCTTGTGGCGGAATTGATAAATCTTTTAGATCAAACGGATCAATACGAATTTGACCTGCAAATGCTTTTTGGGTGAAGGATAGTTGACCGTCTAATTGAAGTGCGATTGGGGTGTCATTGAAATTTGCACGAGCGGTTGCCTTGTTCCCCACCATTGCCAAATTGAGCCGGAAAGGATGAGAAAACAATGGAAGCTCTGGCAATTGGACAAAGTCTGATTGAACATTCAAATTAGAGGTGTTGCTTAATAAGTTGTCAATGTTTAAAGTCGCTTCTTTGAGAGTCAGTCCAGTAGATTGATATGATAATCCTTGCGCATTGAGAGCAAGTCGGGTTGCATCTGTATTGCTATCGGCTATAGCCCCAGAGACTTTTAGATTTGTCGCTTGGAAGGTAAGGCTTTGAGTTGTGCCTTCTATATCTCCATCAAAAGATACGGTTTGTAAGGGCACTTGAAATAGAATATAAGGATTTTCTTCTCTTAATGTAAGAGCTTCGTCTTGGGGTTGTAGTGTGAATTGCATGCCTTCCTTTGTACGAATCATTTGGCGTTGATAATGGAGCCAAGCATCTTGTACAGTGATGGAGGCCTTATCCTTGATCGAAAAGAGACATTGAGACCAATTTTGGCAGCGAATATCTACATTAAGTGGGGCAGAAAGACCCGTTAATCCAAAATCAGGTGTGTTGAATTGTTTTGATGTCACGGTTAACGGACCATTAATCCGAAGTTCATTTGCATTTTCAAGAGTTAGGTTCGAAATATTAAAAGCAAGGTGGCTGGATAAATCTTGCTCAGTCAAATTATTCTTTTCCCATACTACATGCCCTGCTAAACTAGTTTCCTCTTTTGTACGCAAATCTGCAGTGATATGTTTTTCAATCGTTCCATATCCCATCTTGAAATCGGCCAAAATTGTATCTAAATTTCCACGATTCAAAGAAATTTTAAAATCACCGGTAATGTTCTCGGGTGAACTGCGAGGCAGGGTGATGACGCCTTCTGAAACAGAGAGGGTCCATTCTGGATATTGATTGGATCCAGCGATGGTTAATGTCGCTTTTGCTTGTAAAGAAGGCTGCTTGATGAGTAATGGAATCACGATTTGTGTATGATCGCCATAGATGCCTTCCATGGAAAAAGAAATAGGGACGTCAACTTGTTGATTTTGAAATGTTAATTTTGCATTGTGAACAGTGACGGCATTAATGGTTAAATCAAGTCGTCCGCGTGTTGGATTTTGAATTTGAGATAACAACTGGGGAATATCACGTAACATATTGAAGTCAGATTTTGTGTTAACGAAGATATTCAATCCATCCAGGGTTACAAGACGAATGCGTTTTTGTAACAAGTCTGTGAAGGTGGAATAGATAATCATTGTATCAATGGTGTAAGTATTGTTTTCGTCTTTCAGATTGCGTACGATGATTCGATCCATAGAATATTCGGCCGATTCAAATTGAACGTTACGAGCATGCATTTGATCTTCCAAATAAATAGGCAATTGCATACGATTATAAAGCGCAAAAATTAAAACCAAAACACCACTGAAATAAATGATGGCCATGAATAAAGCCCAAACACCTCCTAGAAAACGGAAAAAGCGTTCGTGAGTCCGTTTAACGGAATCAAGCCACAAGGTAAAGCGCATGATAAGCACCATCAGCGCCATTAAGAAGGATTTATTCTTTTTTTTGATAATCTGTGGATCCGCATCTTGCCCAGCGATTTGATTGTACAGCTCAGAATCTTGGCCCGCAGCGGGTGGTAAACCCTCGGATATATTAGCTGACGGTGGCTGAGCATTATTTTGAATTGGATCCATAAATTTCCCCTTTTTTCTTTAGGATACCGTTATTTATTGTTCTCGTCAAGTAATTTTTTGAATTCTTCTTCGTTTAAAATAGCAATGCCTAATTTTTGAGCATTAGTATATTTGCTGCCGGGATCTAATCCTGCCACGACAAACGATGTTTTGGTGCTGACTGAACCAGATACCTTTCCTCCTAATTCTTGTACGCGTGCTTTTGCTTCATCACGTGGCATAGAAATTGTTCCGGTAAAGACAAACGTCTTGCCCTTTAATGGTAAATTATCCGTTTGTTTTGGGGCATCTTGAATGGTCAAGATACAGAGTAATTTTTGAAGCAATGTTTGATTATGTTCTTCGGCAAAAAAGTCAATAATATCCTGCGCCATTGTTTCACCAATACCATCAATTTCGGTCAATTTTGCTATCGCTTCAGGGCTTGTTGAAACTTCTGCAAAATTTTGCCAAGTACCAAAATGACTGGCCAACAATTTACCCGTTGCTTCGCCAACTTCTGGGATGCCAAGGGCATAAATAAAGCGCGCCAACGACACTGTTTTTGCTTTTTCAATTGCATCAAATAAATTGACAACAGACTTTTGTCCCCATCCTTCAAGGCCTAAAAGTCGCAACTCATAATTTTCACGCAAGGTAAAAATATCCATTGGATTTTTAATCCAACCAAGCTCATAAAATTGTTCAATATTTCTATCTCCTAAACCTTGAATATCAAAGGCATCTTTGGACACAAAATGTTTCAATCTCTCCATCGCTTGTGCGGGACAGGTTAGCCCTCCCATACAATAGGTAACTGCATCATCCCCCTCTCTACAGGCATGTGCCCCACACACAGGACACACCTTTGGAAATTCAAATGGTTTGGAAACGGTGGGGCGTTTTTCCATCACAACACGCACGATTTGCGGAATCACATCGCCGGCACGTTGCACCACAACGGTATCGCCTTCACGAATATCTTTGCGCATAATTTCATCGGCGTTATGCAGTGTTGCATGTTGCACCAAAACACCACCTACGTTGATCGGTTCTAGATCGGCAACAGGTGTTAAAGCCCCTGTGCGGCCAACCTGAATGCGAATTTTCTTCAATATCGTTGTGGCTTGTTCTGCGGGGAATTTATGAGCAATTGCCCAACGAGGAGATCTTGCAATAAAGCCAAGTCGTTTTTGCAAATCCAAGTCATTGACCTTATACACAATGCCATCAATATCGTATGGTAAACTGGCACGTTTTTCGCCAAGTTCATGGAAAAAATCCAACATTTCTTTTGTGTTGTGACACAACCGAATCAGCGGATTGATAGGGAATCCCCAACTTTTTAAAGTTTGCATAAATTCCCAATGCGTTTTAAAGGGTGTTCCCCTATACGCACCCAACGCATAGGCAAAAATACTTAGATTTCTTTTGGCTGTAATGGCTGGGTTTAATTGACGCAAACTGCCTGCCGCCGCATTTCTGGGGTTTGCAAAAACCTTGTCATTTTTCTTTTTTTGTTCCTCGTTTAGTGCTAAAAAATCGGCCTTTTTCATATATACTTCGCCACGCACATCCAACAATTCTGGTGTTAAAGAGAATAAATCGGCAGATTTCAATGTTTGAGGCAATTCAGAAATTGTTTTTAAGTTTTCCGTGATGTCTTCACCAATCGTACCGTCCCCACGGGTTGCGCCACGCACAAACTGGCCATTTTCATAAACGGCGGAATAACCAAGCCCATCAATTTTGGGTTCAGCTACAATGTCAATTGGTGCATCGGCGGGAAGTCCCAAAAACTTGTGTAAGCGATCCATAAAATCGACCACTTCATCTTCATCAAAAATGTCTTGAAGTGATAGCATTGGCACAGCATGTTCTAACTTTTTAAAGCCGCTGGCCGGTTGAAAGCCCACCCGTTTTGATAAAGAATTTTCCGGAATTAAATCGGGATATGCGGTTTCCAACTGTTCCGCACGACGACGCAGCGCGTCATATTCGGCATCGGAAACCAACGGCGCATCTTGTTGGTGATATGCCTTGTCATAGCGTTCCAATTTGTCCGCTAAATCTTGTAACTCTTGTCGTATTTCTTCTTTTGTTTGCATAAGATTATTCTAATCTTTTTCCAGAGGAAAAGCAAGATTATTCTGTCTTTAATTCTTCAACAATTCTTTGGCGACTTCGCGGGACTTGTCTGTCACGGTGGCCCCAGAAACAAGTCGGGCAATTTCTTCCAATCGACCTGCTTTATCTAATTTCAGCACAGAGGTCATTGTTTTGTCCTCGGTGTCGGCTTTTTGTACCAAGTAATGATGTTTACCAAAGCCAGCCACTTGTGGTGAATGCGTGATAACAAGCGTTTGATGTTTTTCGGCCAAACGCGCCAACCGCTCGCCAACCGCCGCCGCTGTGGCACCAGAAATGCCTGTATCAATTTCATCAAAGATGAGTGTTGTTTGATTATCTTCTGCCAAATTGACTTTCAACGCCAACATAAAGCGCGCCAGCTCACCACCCGATGCACACTTATGAATCGGCGTTAAATCGGATCCTTTATTTGTGGCAGCCGTGAAGACAACTTGATTGAGGCCGTTTTCCCCGCCTTCGTCCAATGATAAATCTGAGATGTTGGTTTTGAAGGTTGCCTTTTCCAGTTTCAAATCCGGTAATTCTTTCATGACAGCTTTATCCAAAGCCTCTGCTGCTGTATGGCGTTCTTTGGAAAGGGATTCGGCAAGCAAGGCATAATCTTGACGTAACTGTTCTGCCACTTTTTTCATGTCAGCCAACTTTTGCGTACCATGTTCAGCGGTAGCCAATTTTTGGCGCACATCTTCACGAAAAGCAGGCAATTCCGCAATTGTAATTCGATATTTGCGCGCCATATCACGCAGGGCAAACAATCGGTCGTCAATTTGAGGCAATTCAGATGTATCTCCCAAGTCATTGAGATTGTGTTCCAATGCGGCGGATAAATCTGATAAAATATTTCCCGCGTCGGCGAGCGCTTTTAATTCATTTTCATAACGCCCTTCCGTCATTTTATTGGCATTAAAAAGTTGATTTTCCGTTTTGCCGATTAAGCGCAAAATACCTTGTTCTTCTTCACCTAATAAATTGCACGCATTTTGAATATTTTCCACAATATGTTCTGCATTCATCAACTCTGAGCGGCGTTTTGTCAGTTTTTCTTCTTCATCTTCTTTGGGATTCAATTTGTCCAGCGCATCCAAATCAGCACGCAAAAAATCTTCCTCGGCCAATTGTTTTTGAAGATCTTGTTCAAAATCAACGGCGGCCTGTTGGGCTTGTTGATATTTGCGCCATGCTTTTGACACCTCTTGTACTTGTTTTTGTAATTTGCCATAAGCATCTAATGTATCCAAATGTGTGGCTGGATTTAAAAGAGCATATGAGGCGAATTGGCCGTGAATTTCAACCAATGTGTCGCCAATGGATTTTAACAGGGCAACGCTGATCGGCTGATCACAAACAAAAGCTTTTGTCTTGCCGTCTTTCGTCAAAGTGCGACGTAAAATCAGGTCGTTATCATGGCTTAGGCCTTGCTCATCCAACAATTTAAAGGCCAAGTGTGTTTTGGGTAAAGAAAAAGTGGCACTCACCACCGTTTGATCTGCGCCCTTTTGAACAAATCGCGCTTCAGATCTGGCCCCCAACACAAGTGATAAAGCATCCAAAAGAATAGATTTGCCGGCGCCTGTTTCGCCCGTAAAAACACTTAATCCCTTGTCAAAAGACAGGGATAAGTTGTCAATCAAAACAAAATGTTGAATGGCCAGAGCAGTCAGCATTTTTATTTACTCCGTCAATTTTTTTGCCCTTTTCGTCCAAATGGAATTTTCAGATTTGTCGGCCAATTTTTCAGCCACTTCTTTGGCTTGTTTTGTCATACCTAATGCCTGATAACAAGCGGCTAAACGATAATAGGCCTCTTGCACTTGGTTGGAATCAGGATAGTTAATCAAAACGGCTTGAAAACGATTCATAGCCGCGGTGAAATCTTCACGTTTTTGATAATAGCGACCGACTTCCATTTCTTTGCCAGCCAAATGGTTTTGGATCATGACAAGCTTTGCCTTTGCGTCATTATAGTAAATGGATGAAGGATAGCGCGCAATTAACTCATTAAACGTTTCTTCGGCGTTGGCAGTCATTTCTTGTTCGCGGGATGTGTCTGCCATTTGTTCAAAATAACACAGGCCTTTTAAATACAGGGCGTAGGGCGTATTTTTGTTGCCGGGATGTAGTTGAATAAAACGATCCAATGTCATCAAAGCATCATTATAGGCGTTTTGTTTGTATTGAGAATAAGCCATCATCACTTGAGCCTTATCAGCCCATTCAGAAAATGGATACTCCTGTTCTACTGTGTCAAAGGCCTTAGCTGCGGCCTCATAATCTGTTTTTTGGAAGGCACGATAACCAGCCATATAAGCTTCTTCAGCGTTTTCATAGGTTTCTTCTGTTATGGAAGAACAAGCGACTAAGACGCTACATAACAATAAAATTGTCAAATATTTCATCTGTTTCCCTTTCTTTCTCATCATATTAGAACAAAAACAAAAAAAACGCAATATCAAAAAAATCTTGCTTTTTAATTGGGAACAAGGTACAATAAATACATAAGTTAAATTTAACGAAAGGATTCAAAATGGCAGGCAGTATTAACAAAGTAATTTTGGTTGGCAATTTGGGACGTGATCCTGAGGTGCGCCACACAACAGCAGGAGCAAAAATTGTTCATTTGTCTGTGGCGACATCTGATTCTTGGAAAGATAAAAATGGTGATCGTCAAGAAAAAACAGAATGGCATCGCGTGGTGATTTTTAATTCAAATCTGGCGGATTTTGCCGAGAAAAATTTACGCAAAGGATCCAAAGTTTATGTGGAAGGTTCTTTACAAACGCGTAAATTCCAAGATGCCAGCGGCCAAGATAAATTTTCCACGGAAATCGTGTTGGGTTCCTACCGTGGTGAATTGGTTGTGTTGGATGGTCGTGCAGAAGGCGGTGCTAGCAGCGAAGGTGCTGAGAAAGGTGATGAACCTGCGGCTGATGCTGGATGGGATTCTGCGCCAACCGGTGGCAATGAAGCATTTAATGACGAAATTCCTTTTTAATAACGTTCTGAACACTTGACAAAAACGATCTTTTGTGTTACAATGTCTTCTATTAGCAATAGAAGGAGTGGAAATGCGTATACGTAAAGATTCCTCAGTAGAAAGCTTGGTGGCAAATACCAATCTGGGCCAAGAAGATATTAAAAACATGGGGCCTGATTTTTTGTGCCGTGTTCAAGCCGTTCGTCGTCAGATGGATAAATGGAACGATCAGGGCCATTCTTATCATCGTGTGATGGCATGGGCTCAGCACGAAGAATTTAAGCAAGAATCTAAAATTTCGCCGAAGAAAATTGAAAAATTTGGACACGAAGTTGATTTATTAAAACGAATCATTATGTTGGCCGAATTTTGTAAAGCAAGTGGTTTGAATTTTCAAACAGAATATGCCAAACATTGCTTAGTGGTTCGGCGTGAAAAGGCTGCTCGAAGACTTTTACGTGCAATTTTGCAAGGAAAAGGAAGTGGAAAAAGAAAGGCTTGCCAAGTACGTGTGGCCAAGTCAGCTTCTTTTATGAATCGTTAAAATAGATTGGTTTTAATCTCTAAAACACCCCTATCAAATGGGGTGTTTATTTTTTTAAAATAAAATTCACTTTTTTTCATCTTTTTTCTTGCTTTTCATCTTAGAAAATGCTAGGCTGAATCTATCAGGAAATAATAGTTGAAACGAGGTAAAAATGACCGAAGAAATGAAGAACGAAACAGCCCTGTCTACTGGTGTTGTTGTGAATGATATTATGCAAACAGCCATTGAAGAAGAAATGCGCAAATCTTACCTTGATTATGCGATGAGCGTGATCGTGGCTCGTGCGCTTCCCGATGTGCGTGATGGTTTGAAGCCTGTGCATCGCCGCATTTTGTTCAGTATGTACGAAAATGGCTATGATTACAACAAGCCATTCCGCAAGTCCGCTCGTATCGTTGGTGATGTTATGGGTAAATATCACCCCCATGGTGACAGTTCGATTTACGAAGCCATGGTGCGTATGGCACAAGATTTCTCGATGCGCGTGCCTCTTATCAGCCCGCAAGGTAACTTCGGTTCCATGGATGGCGATAAAGCTGCCGCTATGCGTTATACGGAGGCGCGTTTGGCTCAATCGGCTCACTGGCTGTTGGAAGACATTGACCGCGATACAGTGGATTTTATGCCAAACTATGATGAATCTTGCCAAGAGCCAGTTGTTTTGCCAGCTAGATTCCCGAACATTTTGGTGAATGGCTCTGGTGGTATTGCCGTTGGTATGGCCACCAATATGCCACCTCACAACATGGCGGAAGTGTTGTCGGCCTGTATTGCGACCATTGATAACCCAGAAATTACAGTGGATGAATTAATCGGCTATGTGCCAGCCCCAGATTTTCCGACAGGTGGTGTGATTTTGGGGCGCGGTGGTGCGCGTTCTGCCTATGAAACAGGGCGTGGTTCCGTGATTATTCGTGGGCGTTGTTCCATTGAAGAGATTAAGAAAGACAAAACCGCTATCGTTGTGACCGAGATTCCATATCAGGTCAACAAGGCCGAAATGATTATGAAAATTGCGCAATTGGTGAAAGACAAAGTCATTGATGGCATTTCCGATTTGCGTGACGAATCCGATCGTCAAGGTGTGCGCGTTGTAATTGAACTCAAAAAAGACGCGTTCCCAGATGTAATTTTGAATCAACTTTACAAATACACCCCCTTGCAATCCAGCTTTGGTATGAATATGTTGGCTTTGAACAACGGACGCCCAGAATTGATGAATTTAAAACAAATCATTTCTGCGTTCTTGGATTTCCGTGAAGAAGTGGTGCGTCGCAGGACCGCCTTTGATTTAAACAAAGCCCGTGATCGTGCGCATGTGTTGGTTGGTTTGGCGATTGCTGTGGCGAACTTGGACAAAGTGGTGGAGATGATTAAAAAGGCTCCTGATCCAAATGTAGCCAAAGATCAATTGATGTCTGAACGTTGGGCGGCCAAAGATGTGGAAGCATTGATTCAATTGATTGACGAACCAGATCGCAAAGTGGAAAACGGCATTTATATGATGTCTGAAGCCCAAGCTAAAGCGATTTTGGAATTGAAACTCAGCCGTTTGACCGGTTTGGAACGTGACAAGATTCATGCCGAAGTGGGCGAATTGGCCGCTTTGATTAAAGGGTTTTTGGAAGTGCTATCCAGTCGCGAAAAGATTTTGGCGATTATCCGCGAAGAATTGGAAGCTGTGAAAGCTCAATTCCCAGAAGGTCGCCGTACAACCATTGAAGATGCCGAGTTTGAACAGGATATGGAAGATTTAATTCCTCGCGAACAAATGGTGGTGACAACCACGAATACAGGCTATATTAAACGTGTGAATTTGAATACGTATCGTGCGCAACATCGTGGTGGTAAAGGCCGCGCTGGTATGTCCACACGTGATGAAGATACGGTGACGAATTTGTTTGTGGCATGCACACACAGTCCGCTCTTGTTCTTCTCAACGCGCGGTATCGTGTATAAGCTGAAGACCTATCGTTTGCCAGAGGGCAGTCCACAAAGTTTGGGTAAGGCATTGATTAATTTGTTGCCGCTGCAACAAGGCGAAACGATTTCCACAATTATGACCCTGCCAGAAACAGAGGAAGAATGCGAAAAGCTTACTGTTATGTTTGCAACAAGCAAGGGTACAGTGCGTCGCAATAAGCTTTCCGATTTCTGGCGCGTGAATCAAAACGGTAAGATTGCTATGAAGCTGGACGAAGGTGACAAGTTAGTGGGCGTTGCCATTTGCGATGACAATCAAGATATCTTGCTTTGTGCCAAAAATGGCAAATGCGTACGCTTCCCAGTGGAAGATGTGCGTGTGTTTGCTTCCCGCAATTCAACGGGTGTGCGTGGTATGAAGTTGGCCAAAGACGACGAAGTGATGTCTATGTCTGTTTTGAAACATGCTAAAGCCGAAATTGATAAACGTGATGCTTATTTGAAAGAAGCGGCGGCACGTCGTCGGGCTGCTGGTTTGGCGAACGAAGATGATGTGGTTGAAACAGAATCCACAACAAATACCGTTTTGACGCCAGAAGAAATCGAAAAGATGGCGGCGGATGAAGAATTCATCTTAACCTTGACAAGTGCTGGTTATGGTAAGCGCACAAGTGCTTATGAATATCGTATTACCTCACGTGGTACCCAAGGTGTAACAAATATCAAGACCGATGAAGGCAAGCGTGCGGCAGACGTGATTGCATCTATGCCTGTGAAATCGGGTGATCATTTGATGTTAGTGACGGATGGCGGTCAATTGATTCGGACACGCGTAGATGATATCCGCATTGCTGGTCGTGCCACAATGGGCGTGATTGTGTTCCGTTTGGGCAAAGATGAAAAAGTGGTGTCCGCGACTTGTGTGGCGGATATGGGTGAAGAAGAGGATGTGGAAGAAAACACAGAATCCACGGAAATCTCAGCTGAAACGCCTGTTGAATCTACCGAAACAAAGGAAGATGAATAATGTGTCCTTGTCCGTTTTGCACAGGTGTTGTCCTGTTGCTTTGTCCGTTATTGTTATTTAAAAAATCACGGACGTGGTTAAAAAACAAAATCAAACGTCACCACAAGTCATGTGAAACATGTCAACATGCTGAGCATGAACATTGCAAGGCTGAGCATATCAAATGCACGTGCGAAAAATGTAAACATAAAGCGAAAAAGAAAAAATAAAAAATCCCCGGCCATTTGGTCGGGGATTTGTGTTGTGGCAGTTTTAGAAGTAATAGCGTGCCGACAGCATGATATCATGAGAGGTGATATCTTTTTTGACACGTCCTCTGTAGCCGGACTCTTCTTTAAATTTGGCCCGTGCTTGACCTAAATCGGCATAGCGGTAACCCAAATCTAATTCCCAGCAACGACTGACACGATAACCGATGCCCGCGCCCATTGTCCAGGCAAATGACATTCTGTCATCACTTTTGGTTAAAGTTGTGCTGTCTGCTTTGTTCCAAGCAACGCCCAAGCCCCCCATAACATATGGTTCAAAACGTCCATAAGGTATAGAGGCATAAACATTCATCAAAGCAGGAATGGTCCATACATCGGCCTTGTAGTCATCTTTTTTAACTTTACCCCAGGCACGCATTCCGATGGTTAAATCAGATTTTAATAAACGATTTAAGTGATAGCCGGCACCCAACGCAAAAACAGCCGCTTCTTTGTAATCTTTACGACCAAATCCCATGCCGGCTTGCATCACAGCATAACCTTGGGACATATTCATGGTCATCAAGCCATCGTCTGCTGCATGAGCAGTTGTGATGGTGCCGAATAAACCTGCCACGGCTAAAGTTGATAATAAATACTTCTTCATGTGATTCTCCTTTCTTTAAATGATCATTTGAAGCACAATAACTTTGGGGTTGAAAAAGATAAAAATCTAGTCCTGTATATTAAAAAAATATTATTATATGTCAAATACTTAATATTGTATGTTGTGCTTCGAAAAATAAATTATTTTCTTTTGGCCGTTTTTTTGGTATAGTGGATGCATTAACAATGGAGGTTGTAATGAGTGATGCAAAAATGATTAGTGAGATTTTACGTCCAGATGAGCATTTTTATTGGACTGTGACGGGAAGTATTCGTGATTTGAAATATCAACCGTTGACGTGGTTGATTATTGTCGGGTTAATTGTTGGCTTTATTCCCATGGCGCGTAATGGATTTTTTGAATCATGGTGTTGGTTGGTTGTGGCGGCCATTTCAATGATTCCATTGATGTATTGCAAGCGTATTTTTAGTTCGTATACGTTGACAGATAAGCGATTGATTATCATCTCCGGAATTGTGACAAAACACGTGGATGAGATCGAATTATTCCGTGTGGTAGATAGCACTGTGCGGCAATCTATTATTGACGTATGGGTTAATTTGGGCAGTGTTCGGGTGACCAGTGAGGATCAGACGGGGACGATTCGCATGGTAAAGGTACCAGATCCTAATCGTGTACGCGAAACATTGCGTGAGGCGTACAATGCGGCCAGAAACGCAAAAGGAACGTTGATTATGGAAAGCGTTAGCGGCCCGCGCCTGCATCGTTAAAAAAAAAGCCCCGAGTTATCGGGGCCTTTTTATTGGATAATAATTATTTGTCTGCATCAGCGGCAACTTGCATTTTGACAATGATATCTGGATTCATTGGCGGTTCACCGCGCTTGATCATATCCACATATTCCATGCCGGATGTGACTTTACCCCAGACGGTATATTGGCCATCCAAAAAACCTGCATCTTGAAAGCAAATAAAGAATTGGCTGTCTGCACTGTTTGGATCCATTGCCCTTGCCATAGAAACGGTTCCGCGTCCATGGTGTTCATTGTTGAATTCGGCTGGCAAATTTTTGCCAGATCCTCCCATCCCTGTGCCCGTTGGGTCGCCCGTCTGTGCCATAAAACCTTCAATCACGCGATGAAATTTGATGCCATCATAAAAGCCTTGGCGAACCAACTCTTTAATGCGTGCGACATGTTTGGGGGCTGCCTTTGGCAACATTTCAATTACAACGCGGCCATAATCCAAATCTAAATAAAGTGTGTTTTCTTTATCCATTGTATATCCTTTCACTGATGCAAATAAAGTTAAAAGTAAAAACAAAATTTTTTTCATTTTTTTCTCCCATTAAAATAAATAAACGGTAAAATCAATATAGCAAAATCATTTTAAAAAGCAAGAAAAGATTTTTTTATATTTTACTTGAATTCTTGGGAAAAATATTCTAAACTCACAAGTGGGTGGAGGGATCCATTCGCATTATATATAATGAAAGGATAAAAGTATGTTGAAAAAAACGTTGCTAGCTTTTAGCATTTTGTCTGTTGCTGGAACAGCTGCCGCTGCAGATATTACAAATCCGTTTTACTTGATTTCTGAACAAGGTGAATTCGGATCTATCACAAGCGCCGAAATACGTCGTCTTGTGGAAAAAAATAATTTTGACTACAGTAAGTCAACACAGACAATTTTGAAAGAAGAAATTCGTTATGGTATTACAGATTCCTTGGCTTTAATTGGTTCTATTGGGAATACGTGGGAACGTTGGAAGGGGAACTGGGATACTCCCGCTTGGACAACAAGACAAGATAATGAAAATATAAACTGGGCTGCTGGTTTGGGATGGAATATTTTAACCGGGCCGACCAGATGGCAAGTGTCTGCTCAGTACGGTCAAGATCGCTTGAAAAATTTTGATGGCGAATATAAATATGCTGCCTTCGAAACAAAATTGGGTTATCAGTTTAAACGCTTATTGCCATATGTGACAGGTGGTGTTGAAATTCCATTGTTCCAAAAATCTGGAATTAAAGGAATTGCAGGAGATAAATTTACCTACAATACTAAAGCGGGTATTTATCAAGGAAAATGCGAAGTTTGGGCGTTGGATACAGGTGTTCGCTTGACATATGATGAAAACCGTGAAGCGCGCATTGTAACGGCCGAAGCGGAAGCTTCCTACTATATTACTCCAAAAGCAACAATCGGTGTGTATGGGACATATGCATTAGATGGACATGCCAAGGGTATTGCTGGCGCAAAACGTATGGATATTTATGATAAATCCGCAGGCTTGCGTTTGCGTATGTTCTTCTAATTTAAAAACAACAATTAAATCCCCGGTTTTCGCCGGGGATTTTATTTTGGTATTAGAAGTATATAAAAAATCCCGTAGGTTGAACCCACGGGACTTTTGTTTTTGGTTGGATACCGAGTCTAGATTACTTAATAATCTTGGACACAGCACCAGCGCCGACTGTATGTCCGCCTTCACGAATAGCGAAGCGGAGTCCTTCAGCCATAGCCACTGGCACAATCAACTTCACTGTCATCTTGACGTTATCGCCAGGCATGACCATTTCAACACCGGCTGGCAATTCAATTGTACCAGTCACGTCTGTTGTGCGGAAGTAGAATTGTGGACGATAGTTGGCAAAGAATGGGGTATGACGACCACCTTCTTCTTTTGTCAAAATATAGCATTCACATTCAAACTCTGTGTGTGGTGTAATGGTGCCAGGAGCAGCCAAAACTTGACCACGTTCAACTTCTTCACGTTTTGTACCACGGAGCAAGACACCGATGTTATCACCAGCTTGACCTTGATCCAAGAGTTTACGGAACATTTCGACGCCAGTACAAACTGTCTTTTGTGTTGGGCGCAAACCGACGATTTCGATTTCGTCACCAACTTTTAAGACACCTTGTTCCACACGACCGGTCACCACTGTACCACGGCCAGAGATGGAGAACACGTCTTCAATTGGCATCAAGAAAGGTTTGTCAACTGGACGTTGAGGTTGTGGAATGTAAGAATCCACAGCGTCCATCAAAGCCATGATGGAATCTCTGCCCAATTTTGGATCACCACCATCCAAGGCCACTTTTGCGGAACCTTTGATGATAGGAATTTCGTCACCAGGGAATTGGTAGGATTTCAGTAAATCGCGGACTTCCATTTCAACCAAGTCCACCAATTCCGGATCATCCACCATATCCATTTTGTTCAAATACACCACGATGGCAGGAACGCCCACCTGACGAGCGAGCAAGATGTGCTCACGTGTCTGAGGCATTGGACCATCAGCAGCGGACACCACCAAGATAGCACCATCCATCTGAGCAGCACCAGTGATCATGTTTTTCACATAGTCAGCGTGCCCTGGGCAGTCAACGTGCGCATAGTGGCGTTTGTCTGTTTCATATTCAACGTGGGCTGTATTAATTGTAATACCACGAGCTCTTTCTTCAGGAGCTTTATCGATGTTGGCATAGTCTGTAAATTCAGCTTTACCAGCTTCGGACAAAACTTTTGTAATAGCGGCTGTCAAGGTTGTTTTACCGTGGTCAACGTGACCAATCGTACCGATATTGCAGTGCGGTTTTGTTCTTTGGAATGTTTCTTTTGTCATTTTATACTTTCTTTCATTAACTGATCAGTTAGTAAAATGAGGCTTTTACACCTCGGTTCTTTTGATTTTATGGTGTTATCTCACCTGATAAGCAGACAACTGGAAATTGCCCTTTTATCTATTGGAGCGGGTGATGGGAATCGGACCCACGTATTCAGCTTGGAAGGCTGCTGCACTACCATTGTGCTACACCCGCACCCGACTTTTAACAACACCTTTATAAAAGATACTGTTAAAAATGGTGGAAAGGGCTGGATTCGAACCAGCGAACTCAAAAGAGGACAGATTTACAGTCTGTTGGCTTTAACCACTCACCCACCTTTCCACAAGGTGCACTCTGTTTTCATAAAACAAAGCAGCAATATTATGCCGTTTTTTTGTTGCTTTGTCAAGAGATTTTTTGTATAATTTGGGATATGAAAAATATAAAAGCTTTGTTTGTTGATTGTGATGGTGTTTTATATGATAAACAAGATTGTACCTATCACGATATGGCGGTTGTTGGTTTTGGCGGAGCGATGAATGCTTTAAATATTCCGCATGATGAATTAGCCCCAACGCGTGCAAAGTTGAAAGAAATGGATGTGCATGGGCTTTTTAATGCCGCCTTGGTTATGTGCCAAAAAAGGAATATTCCATTTGATCTTTTTGCACAAGAAATGGTTAAAAAAATTGATTATAGCCGGATTCCAAATGATGAAGGCATGTTGCGCTTGTTGCATGAATGTGGATCCAAAATGCCAGTTTATATTGTGACAAATAATACGCGTCCTCATTTACAAAAAATATTAAACAGGTTGAACGGAAATAAAAATGAAGATATATCTGTATTGAATATACATCCTATTGCCATTGAAGATACCCTCTGTGATGGTTTTTTTCACCCCAAGAAAACAGGAAGGCAATTAGCAGAGTTGTGTTCAAAAATTGGATTGGAACCAAGAAATGTGCTGTTATTAGATGATACGAAGGATGTTTGTGATGCCGCGTTGGCTCAAGGATTGCAGATTGGTTTTATTGAAAAACCTAATGATACGAAAATCATATTAAGGAGGATCATCCATGAAAAATCAAAACCAGAAAGAGTTATTGCTATACGGAAAACACGTGGTGGACTTGGCGATTAAAAATCCGCGTCGTAAGATTAAGGAAATTTATGTTACCAAAGAAACGTTGGCCGAGATGAATTTGCCCCAAAATTTACCGATTCGACCGGCGGATCGGCATTTGTTGGATTCTATGGTGGGACAGGGCGCAGTTCATCAAGGCATCGTTGCTAAATGTGACCCGTTGCCTCCTGTCGATTTAAAAGAATTTATTAAAACAGTTGAAAATAAGGATCGATGTTTGATTGTCATTTTGGATCAAGTGACGGATCCTCATAATATTGGTGCCATTATGCGTTCGGCGGTGGCTTTTCATGCGGCGGCAGTTATTATGCCTGAGGCGGGTGCGCCCAATGAAACAGGGGTTTTGGCAAAATCGGCTAGCGGTGCAACGGAATTGATTCCGCTTATTCGTGTGTCTAATTTAGTACGCGCAATGGAAATGTTGAAAAAAGCGGAATTTTGGTGTGTTGGTTTGGATGGTTATGCAAAAGATTATATCTCAGATCACAAATTGCCACAAAAATGTGTTATGATTTTGGGGGCAGAAGATGGGATGCGCCGTTTAACAATGGAAAATTGTGATATGGTTGTGAAATTACCAATGAATCCAGAAATCGAATCGCTGAATGTGTCCAATGCGGCTGCTGTCGCTATGTATGAATGGAACCGGTAAACACTATTGACTTACCCAAATAACGCGCGTCATCCAACAAACGTCGTCTGGTTTTAAGGTAATCAGAGTGTGTTCCGGATTTAAAGATTTTAATTCCACTTTTTTAGCGCTTTTATGGTGTAATTCTTTAACCATTACTTCGCCGCTCTTTAATTTTACAATAACGCGATCATTGATGCGAACCTCTGAATCGGGTTGTACAATTAATTTGTCGCCTTCGCGATAAACAGGCTCCATGCTATTGCCAGAAACCTCGAGGGCATAAACGCCTTTCGCAACTTGGATAGGAAAATCAATGCCATCCCAGTCATCATTGGATAAAGGATAGCCGTCCGAATCAAAATAACCTTCTCGTCCAGCTTTGGCAAGTCCCAATAGAGGAATGGTGTGCTTTGGCTCTGGAAGGGGTTGCCCCGCGTATTCCATGAATTCGAAAACGGTGGTGTTCATCGCTTTTAAAACCTTGTTCATGCTTTCTGTTGAAGGCCAACGTTTGCGTCCGTCTGTGCCGATTCGTTTTGATTTATTAAAGCTTGTTGGGTCTAGGCCAGCTTTATGTGCCATGGCCGATAAGGAAAGCCCCTTTGCTTTTGCGAGGTTTTCTAATCCCGTCCATATTTCTTGATATGAAAGCTGCATTTTTATTCCTTTCACTTTTTAGTTGCAAATAATTCTTAGCATATTTTTTTATTAATGTCAATAGGATTTTTTTCTTATTTTTATCTTGACAAAGAGAAAAAATTGCATTATGTTCCTGTTTTGTTCTTATTTTAGAATTGAAAGGGGTTAAAATGAGGAATAAATACCTAGCACCTATACAAGATGAAAAAATAACGCCATTTGAAAGTGCGGAGGAAGCTTGGTTTTGGTATTGTTTGTGCGAACAATTGCAAAGGGGAAGTCGTTGTCATTCCGAATCGGGTGTGATAAGACCGTGCGAAAAATCGGATATTGTTATCGCAGTGAAACGTTTGGCAAAAGACGGTGTATTGCGTCCATCGCATATTAAAATTTTATCTAAATATGGATTTAGTCAGGTTCCGCCGCACCCACATTTTGGAGACAGTCTAAAGATATGTTCTTTGTGGAAAGAGGCCTTGGATTTTTTGGCTGTGTTGTTAAAGAAAAAGGGGATTGTTGCTGCTTAAAGGGGGGGAATATGTTGAAGTATGCGCTATCAGTTGGTTATCGTCCGGCGTTTGCTTATGTGGCTTTTGGTGGCTCACCGACGCATTGGTGGACGCATTTCTTAAAAGAAGGATTTTACCATTGTTTAATTATTGTTGGTAATGGTCGGGAATGGTGTGTTATTGATCCGGTGATTCATTTTACGGATTTGATTATGGTGAAAACGCTGCATATCGAGCAATTTTTTATAGAAAAGGGCTATCGTTTAGTGCGTACAACGCCACGAATCCCTCAAAAAATAAAATTTCATTTGCGACCGATGACGTGTGTTGAAACAGTTAAAAAATTTTTGGGGATAGAAAGTCCTTATTTGTGGACACCGTATCAACTTTTTTGCTTTTTGAAACAAAAAAAGGAAAATTTTCCTTGACATTTTAAAAATTTTGTGCTATACTAAGGACAATTTAAAGCAAGAAGTGTATCTAATATCACAAAATCACCCTGAAATACGGGTGATTTTTTCTATTTTAAATTGAAAGGGAGAAAAATGACAGACACGATTGTATTATACAATGCGTACAAAAAAGCATTAAACGAACGCGCCTTGTGGGAACCAACTTGGCGAGAATGCTATGAATATGCTTTTCCACAACGAGAAGCAATATTTAATGCATCTTCAGATAAAACGAATCGGCTTTATGATGGCACAGCACCGGATGCTGTGGATCAATTGGGGGCAATGATGTTATCCGAATTGACGCCACCGTGGATGAGTTGGTTCAGTTTGTCCACGGGGTCGGAGTTGGATGAAGAAGAACGAAAAAATCTTATTCCAACATTGGATAAAATGACAGAAGCCATTCAAACAAACTTTGATCGCAGCAATTTTGCGATGGAAATTCACCAATGTTATTTGGATTTAATTACAGCAGGTACCGCTTGCTTAATGTTTGAAGAGGCCCCCTATGGATCGGCTTCGGCTTTTCGTTTTACGGCTGTCCCTTTATCACAAGTGTGTTTGGACGAAGGGCCTTGTGGTCGTTTAGATCATATTTTCAGAACGACCCAAATGGACTTAGAAACATTTATTAACCGATTCGGTGATTTTGCTGTGACATCCGAGATGATTTCAAAATCTCAAAAAGAAAAGGTGGTATTGGATGTGATTGAGTGTGTGGAGCCACAATTAGATGGATCCTATACCTATACCGCTTTTTTAAATCCCGATTGCCAACTTGTCTCCAATGGCGGTGAGCCGGTTTTGTTAAAAGAAGGTGTTTACGAAACCTCGCCGTTTATTGCTTTTCGTTGGCTGAAGGCCCCGGGGGAAGTTTACGGCCGTTCCCCTGTCATGAAAGCATTGCCGGATATTAAGACGGCAAATAAGGTTGTGGAATTGATCCTTAAAAATGCCACAATCGCCGTGACAGGTATTTGGCTTGCCGAGGATGATGGCGTTTTAAATCCTGCCAATATCCATCTGACCCCGGGCGCTATTATTCCAAAGGCGGTTGGTTCTAAAGGTTTAACTGCATTGGAATCGCCAGGAAAGTTTGATGTATCGCAATTAGTGATCAAAGATTTGCGGGAACATATTCGTCATGCGTTGTTAGGCGATAAATTGGGGCAAATTGATAGCACCGCCATGATGACGGCAACTGAGGTGACGGAACGCACAGAAGATATGTTGCTTGTGTTAGGTGCTACCTATGGTCGTTTGCAGTCAGAATTATTGATGCCATTGATTGAACGAGCAACCTCCATTTTGCGCAAGCGTGGTGAAATCCCAGAAATCTTTATTGATGGACGATACTTGAAGATTTCTTATCAATCTGGTCGTGCGAAAAAGCAAGCCGAAAAAGACGCAGATAATGCTCTGACATGGCTGAGTGAAATCACTAAATTAGGAGACAGTGCATTGGCCGAAATTGACATTCCTGCCTTTATTAAGTGGCTTGGACAAAAATTGAATATTCCAGAGGCCTTGTTCAAAAAAGAACAAAGCGCCCCATTAATTCCATTAGAACAACAAAATTAAAGGAGAATAAAATGACAGATGTAAAAGAACAAGAAATTAAAGTTCCTGAAAAATTTTTGGACGATAAAGGTGATTTAAAAACAGAAGAATTATTAAAGTCATATTTGGCGTTGGAAAGAAAAATGTCTGAATCCAAAAAGCCAGAAGCAGAAATGCCAAAGTCCGCAAAAGAGTATCATATTGTCAGCAAAAATCCATTGATTGAAGCGGACGAAGAAATTAATGAGATCTTATTTCAACACGGATTTACCAATGATCAAGCCCAAGTGGTGTATGATTTAGCCACAGATAAAATCCTACCATTGATGGAAGAAATGGTGCAAGATATTGCGACAGATCGTGAATTGCAAGGCCTAGAACAAGAATTTGGAGGGCCAGAACAATTTAACACTATTGCACGCCAAATATCGGCTTGGGCGGAAAAGAATGTTGATCCGGCCACATTTGAAGCTCTCGCAAAATCCAAAAATGGCATCATGACATTGTATAAAATGATGCAAGGAAATTTGGAAGCTCCTTTAATTCAGGGTCGTGGTCAAGTGGCAACTGTGGATGATGAAGAAACATTGAAAAAATTAATGCAAAATCCAAAGTATTGGCGCGACCAAGATCCAGAACTTTTAAAACGTGTAGAGGCTGGATTTAAACGCCTGTACGACTAATCATTTTGTGGATAAGTCTTTTTGACCCCACTAAAAATCGGGCGAAGGTAACTTCATAACCCATGAAACAACTGTAAAAACAACAAACATGAAAGGAATATCTATATGACATCAACAGCTATTGACGCTTCATTTGTTAAACATTTTGAAGCCGAAGTACATAATGCTTATCAACAACAAGGTTCAAAACTGCGCAATACTGTGCGTTTCAAGGGCGGTATTACGGGAACAAGTACAACCTTCCAAGTCATTGGCGCTCAAAGTGCCAATCAAAAAACAGCACGTAACGCTCAATTGACACCATCCGCTGTGACACATGCGCCCGTGGAATGTGAATTATCCGACTGGTACGCTGGTCAATGGGTGGATAAATTGGATGAATTGAAAGTCGGTCACGACGAACGCAAAGTATTGGCCACAGCTGGTGCCTATGCATTGGGCCGCAAAACCGATGCTTTGATCATCAGTGCGTTGTCCAATGCCACTGCAACGGCTGGTACTTCCAGTGAAGCTTTAACAAAAGAACGCATTTTGAAGGCTTTTGAAACATTGAATGCAAAAAATGTTCCTGACGATGGAGAACGGTACGCGCTTGTAGGTCCAGCTCAATGGAATCAATTGCTCAGCTTGGATGAGTTTTCTAATGCAAACTATGTTGGTAATGAACACCCATTTGTTGCAGGTTCTGAATCTCGTAAATGGATGGGTATCAACTGGATCATGCATACGGGATTACCAACCTCTGGGTCTGGTGATAATGCCACAACAACTTGCTTTATCTATCATAAATCTGCCGTTGGTTTGGCGGCCGGTCAAGATATTACAACGGATATTACATGGCACGGCGATTATGCTGCCCATTATGTAAACAACATGATGAGCCAAGGTGCTTGTTTGATTGATAAAGATGGCGTAGTGAAAATGGTATGTTTGGACACACCACCAGCTCCAGCATCTGCATCCAGTGAATCGTAATAAAAACTTGTTAAACATCACCCCCTTCTTAAATGAAGGGGGCTTTTTTGAAAGGAAGCCGAAATGACTTATACAAAAATTGATTTATGCTCTCGTGCCTTAGTGAAATTAGGGGCAAATCCTATTGCTTCATTTAATGAAGCGACAGCAGAAGCCAAAGTTTGCACGCAATTGTATGAACCAACGGTGGAAAGTTTGTTGGCGGCATATCCATGGCGTTTTGCTTTGGAAAAAGCGGGATTGGCACGCCTTGTTTCAACACCAACGGCCGATTATCAATATGCTTATCAATTGCCCAATGATTGTGTGCGTGTGCTGTCGGCTGGAAATGGCAGCACAAGTCAAGGATTACAATATAAGATTATTGGTAATACATTGCATACAAATGCAGAACAGGTTGTAATTTCATATATTGCACGTCCGGATGAATCAACTTTTCCGCCGTTTTTCAGTAATGCTTTGATTGCACGCTTGGGTGCCGAATTGTGTTTACCTTTGACCGAAAGCACGACAAGAACCGATTATATGTACAACCGAGCCGAAGAAGAATTTAAAGCGGCAAAATTGACGGACAGCCAACAAGATGTACCCTCGTGTTTTCAAGATTTTTCACTGATTGAGGTACGCCAATGACCAATTTATTTTCAAGTAAAACTAATTTTTCAGCGGGAGAATTATCCACGGATTTATTGGGGCGCGTCGACTTGACGGCTTATGCCAACGGAGCAATGGCTTTAAAAAATGTCTTTTTGGAACCCACAGGAGGTATTCATCGCCGTCCAGGGTTAAAATATGTGGCTGATGTTGGATCGTTTGGGCGTTTGATTGCTTTTGAACCCAATAGTACGGAACAGTTTTTATTGTTGATTCAAGATGGGGCAACCAAAATTTATCAAAACGATACCTTAGTGACAACATTGGCAACACCGTGGACATCAAGCCAAATTCGTCAAATTAATTGGAGCCAAATTTCCAATGGTATTGTGGTGGTTCATCCCGATGTCGCACCTCAACGTTTCGTGTATGAAAATGATACGTGGCAGTTGGAAGCGTTTGCGTTTTTAACCGAGGGAGGTTGTATCAAACAACCTTATACACGATTCGGAAAGGATGCTGTCACGATGGCATCATCTGGATGTGCGGGGTCTGTTACCTTGACTACAAGTGCAGCTGTTTTCGAGCCACGACATGTGGGGCAACAATTTAAATTGGCTGAAGGATATGTAGAAATCCAATCTGTGACAGACAGCACACATGCCACGGCGACTGTGAAACAAAAATTATTAGAGGGAGATAATATTGGTTCCTCAACGGCTTTGAATGCGACACGCAGTTGGGGTGAGCCGGCATTTTGTTCGGCAAAAGGATGGCCGCAAACGGTTTGTACCTATCAATCACGGTTGGTGTTTGGAGGCAGTAAATCATTGCCCAGCACGTTGTGGCTCAGCCAAACAGGCGATATTACCAATTTTGAATCTGGATCGGGATACGATGCGGAAGCAATTGAATTTACGATTTTGTCGGATCAATCAGACCATATTGCAGCATTGTTTGCGAATCGGCATTTGCAGGTTTTTACAACCAGTGCAGAATGGATGGTGTCGGGAGATCCTTTAACCCCAAGTGAAATTCAGTTGAAACGCCAAACACAAGTGGGCAGTCGGTCAGATATCTTTGTACCACCGCTTGCCATTGATGGAGCAACTATTTTTGCAAGTGCCAATGGTCACGAGATTCGCGAGTTCTTGTTTTCTGATCTGGAAGGTATTTATCAAGCCACGGATTTATCATTATTGGCGCGTCATTTAATTCAAACCCCAATTGATATGGCGTATGATAAATATGAACGTCAGGCATATGTTGTGATGAATAATGGACATTTGGTTGTTTTGACCAGTTTTCGCTCTGAAAATTTGCAAAGTTGGACGGAACAGATCACGGCTGGATCATTTTTGTCTGTCGCCATTTTGGGGAATAAAGCTTATTTTGTCATTAAGCGAGATGAAGCCTACAGTTTGGAATGTTTTGATGAAACGTTGCATACGGACAGCGGGCACATATTTGTGTCGGATGAGGCAATAGAGCACCTTGAAAATTTAACACATTTGGAAGGTAAAAAAGTTGCTTTAACAGGCGACGGTATTGTTTTGGATAGTCAAATGATTGAAGAAGGTGGTTGTTATTTGCCACACAGTGCAAAAGTTGTGGAGGTTGGATTGCCTTTTGAACATCATGTTGTGCCATTGCCACCGGTTGCATCCGCTAATGATGGGAATGCACCTGTATCCAGTTGCCGTTTGGTACGATTGGTTTTGCGATTGGTTGGAACGCAGTCGCTAGAAATTGATACGGGAACTGGTGTCCATCAAGAGATGGTGCCAGAATTGGCCGCTTATCAATTGGACAGTCCGAATACAAAAAAGACAAAAGATTTGGTTTTAAGATCGTTGGGGTGGGTGCGCAGCCCAACCCAACCTATGTGGGAAATTAAAGGATCTAGCCCACAACCATTTAGGCTAGTATCCATAACAAGTGATATAAAGTTAGGAGGATAATATGGGAGAAGTAGCAGCTGCTGCCGCTGTTGTGTCAGTTTTGGGCTCTGCCTATTACACAGATAAAAAACAACGTGCTGAAAAGAAAGCAACGAAGCGGGCCAATCAATTGGCCAAAGAACAAGCCGCCATTGAACGGGAAGCCCAAGAGGCTGCCCAACGTGAAACAGAGCGAAGAAATAGAAATTTGTTGGCCCAACAACAATCAAGTTATAAGGCAAGATTGGGGGCAAGTGGATTGACGTCTGAATCTGGATCTGGACAGGTTGTTTTGGACTCAATGAAAAAAGAAACAGATATGGAAAATAAATATCAGCAACAAAAAACACAATATTCATTGAAGTCTTTAAATAACCGTCTCAAGCAAACAAACAACAGAAATTTGTTGACACTGAACAATTTACGGATTGGGCAACAACAAAATGTTTTGGATGCCGCCACAACATTGGGAAAAATGTCATCTGGTTCTTAAATGGAATAAAACATGCAGGATAAAATGAAAGATTTATCTGGCGCATGGGCTGATTATTTTCAAAAAGCGATGGCAGGATATTGTCAATTTGCAAATCAAAGTGTGTCCATGGAGGCAAAAGAATTTGGGGCATATCACAATGCATGCAAAGCCGCTTTGGCACACATTTTGATGATTCAAAAATTGATGCAAACGCCCGAAGCAAAAGAGGAAGAACCCAACCTATTAGATCTTTTAGAACAAGCACGAAAGGCAACAAAAGATGAAAGCGAATCCGATTCGTTTGATTGAGTTTGCGTGGATTTGGATGAATCTGTTGCAATTGGAATTACCACGGCATCATCGGGCGATGTGTTGTTTCTTGGAACACCTGTGGCAAAATGAAAAGAAAGGTTTGCTGATGGCGTTTCGGGCATCTGGAAAATCTACGCTTGTCGGGCTTTTTTGTGTGTGGCTTTTACGTCAAAATCCGAATTTAAGAATTTTGATTGTGGCGGCGGATCATGCATTAGCTAAGAAAATGGTGCAACACATTAAACGCATTATTATGCAACATCCGTTGTGCCATGACATGAAACCAGATAGACCAGAAGAATGGGCATCCGATTGTTTGTCGGTGCGACGTTCATCAACGGGGCGAGATCCTTCTGTCTTGGCACGTGGTTTGGGATCCAATTTAACGGGATGTCGCGCAGACGTTATTATTTGTGATGATGTTGAGGTTCCCAAAACATGCGATACAGGCCCTAAGCGGCAAGAATTGCGTCACAAATTGGGCGAATTGGAATATGTTTTGACGCCGAATGGAATGATGCTATATATTGGGACTCCCCATACGCAAGAGACGTTGTATGACGTCACTGATGGGCTTTTGAAAGATTGGCCGATGTTGAAAATTCCTGTTTTGAACAATAAAGGGGAATCAAATTGGCCGGAAAAATATCCCATCGAAAAATTAGAAGATATGAAAAAACGCACAGGTTTGATCAAGTTTCAAAGCCAGATGATGTTGAAGGCTATTCAAGCATCAGAAGCACATTTAGATGTGCGGCGGTTGTTGTTCTATGATGATGAATTATTTTATCATGAGGCGAACGATTCGGCAACATTGAAAATTGGTAACATGCAGATGGCATCTGTGTCATGTTGGTGGGATCCTGCGTTTGGTGCAAATGGGGGAGATAATAGCGTGATTGCCTGTGTCTTTACGGATACTAATGGCCATTATTATCTGCACCGGATCAAGTATTTGAAAGTGCCTCCACAAGCAGAGGCTGCGGGTTTTCAATGTCGTGAAGTGGTGAAATTTATTAAGGAAAATCATTTGCCCGCAATTCATTTGGAAACGAATGGAATTGGTAAGTTTTTACCCGCTTTGCTGCGTCAAGAATTAAATCGCGCGAAATTAGCATGTTCGGTAATTGAAGAAATCTCTCGACGTCACAAGCAAGATCGCATCTTGTCGGCCTTTGAAGTGCCATTGATGAATGGAGCCTTGTCTATTCATACAAGTGTTAAACAGACCTCTTTTGTGGACGAGTTACAGGATTTTAATCCCTTTGCACCGAAGGGGCATGATGACGCATTGGATGCGGTGGCAGGGTGTTTGTTGGCTGAGCCAGTTCGTTTGAAACGTAATGCATTTGTGCATTTAGCACGCGAAAAATGGCGCGGCAGTTTTTAAGTAAAGGAGAAAGAAATGACAGAATTGGAAATATTTGCAAAAACATTATTTGGTGAGGCGCGTGGTGAAAAATTATCAGGGATTGAAGCTGTTGCGAATGTCATATTAAATCGCGTCAAACACGCTCAAAAAATTGGATCTTTTTGGTGGGGTAAAACCATCGAGGAGGTCTGTTTAAAACCGTTTCAATTTTCTTGCTGGAATCAAAATGATCCGAATCGGGCGTTGTTGATAAAAGATTTAAGCGACAATCGAGTTTATCAGATATGTGAACGTGTTGCCAAGCGTGCGATTGCTGGCTTTTTAAAAGACAATACAAACGGGGCAACGCATTATCATACATTAAACGTTAATCCATCGTGGGCAAGGTGTGCGGTACCATGCGCTGAAATTGGACATCACCTTTTTTATGCGTTGTATTAAAGGAGGAAAAATGTCCACATCAAATCTGACAATCGAAACGGGCAAATTGATGGCAACTGTTGCAAATTTGCAAAACGAATTGTCTTGTATCAAAAAGGAAATGCGCTCGCTTAATGCGCATGTATTGAGTGTGCATGATGAATTGGTTACATTTATGAGTACGGTACAAACTAAAACAAGTTGTGAACGAATCCATCAAACATTGAAATCAGACTATGTCCAACGGGCAGAATTGGCTCCATTTAAAACGATTTTGGGGGCGATTTGTGCCACAACAGCAACGGCCATTTGTGTGGCTTTATTAAATCTTATTTTAAAATGAAGGGAGAAAATATGTTTCAATTTATTATGACAAATTTTAACGATATTTTGGGTGCAATTACATCTATCATTGCGGGGGCAAGTGCTTTATCGGCTTTGACGCCTACACAAAAAGATGATACAATTTTAGGCAAGATCAAATCTTGTTTGGATTTGTTCGCTTTAAATATCGGTAATGCCAAAACCGTAAGGGCCTAATTTGGCTCTGGGAAAAATGGGCGGCGTCGTGCTTTGCCACGATCCAAAGTATGCCAAGATTCACCTTCTGGAAGTGTTAAAATCGCGCCGTCCGCAGGTCTTAAAATAGAAGAATGAGCTCCTTTTGAAATGTATGAAATAAATTGTCTGAGACCCGGTAATTCCCCAACAATCATGACTGAAAACAAAATATCATCGAGCGCTCGAACCATGTCTAAAATGCGGTAATCTGGTGCGGCATAGAGGGCATCTTTGCAAACAGTATCAATATTTCCAAATACTTCATGCAGTAAATCCAATGTTTGATGAACATATAAACTTGGGGAGTATAAAATTAATTCTGGCAAGGCAAAAGGGTGTTCTTTTAATTCTTCTAAGAAGGTTAAAACATTGGCGACACCTCGTCGTGATAAAGGTCTTTTTAGCTCGTTCATACCAGGAAAAGAAGCGTCTGGTTCCCCCGCTGCAATGACATAAAGAGTTCTTGATATATGCGCCATATTCCCTCCGCATTTTTCACAGGATATAGGACGTTAAAAAAGAAAAAGCAATAATACTATTTGTAGATATAATGCGTGTTTTTTTGAGATTTCTTCAGCTGTTCTTTATTCACGGCGGGTATGGGTTCAAGCCTGCGTGGCTTGCCCGTTAATGTGTGCCAGCTTTCCGAAAAAAAATAGGCAGTATTGGTAATGCTTGTTTGTGGCGTAATATCCCAAATAAGCCATGCTAATACAATCGCTAGACCGCTTAAAACAATAATATCTATAATGGCGGTCAAGATAAATTTGATAATTTTTGTAAAAATTTCCATTGAATTTTCCTTTATGTTTTGTTATATATCTTCTAACAAAAGAGGGAACAAATGTCAAGAGATGAAATTATTCCGATAGAAGATTTTGAAGTTCGTTTGGTGAAAAGTGTTCGGGCGAAACATATTCTTTTAAAGCAAAATGCAAAAGGAGAGATTATTTTGACATGTCCGAGGTTTTGTCCAAAAATGATGGCGATTCGTTTTGCAAAAACACAAGTTCTATGGATTCGTGCTCATATTCAGTGCGGGCCGAAGGAGCGCGTATTTAAACCAGATGACAAGGTTTCTATTTTGGGCAAAGAGTATGTGTTGCAACAGGGTCGTCCGATGGGGCCCAAAGGTGGTGTTTTAATAATATCGGGAGATATTTCTTTTTTCCATCGACGCGTTTGTTCTTATGCTCAGAAAATATTGTTAGTATATTTGCAAAAGAAAGTTGCGGAGCTGACAAAAAATTTGGGCATAAAGGGGGGACGTATTACGTTAAGAAATACTTCGTCCCGATGGGGAAGTTGTTCAAGTACACGCAATTTAAGTTTTTGCTGGAAAATTGCATTTGCACCCAAGGAAGTGGTGGATTATTTGGTGGCCCATGAGGTGGCTCATCTGGTTCATATGAATCACAGCCCTAAATTTTGGGCGCTTGTAGACACATTGACAGATCATTGTGTGTTTGCGGAAAAATGGTTGAAAAAGAATGGACGTGAGTTGCAAAGTATCCGTTAAAGAATAAAAAAATCAATAAAATACATTTTCATGCTTGCTTTTTTTAAAAAGTTAATATATGGTTAAAACGGTAAGGAGGTCAATATGCATATTTTATTGATTGAAGACGATAAAGCAATGAACCAAAATATTGCGCTGATTTTAAAGCATGCGGGTATGATGGTTGAGCCAGCGTTATTGGCAAAAGATGGCTTGGAATTATTAAAGTTATACGAATATGATTTGATCATCCTGGATTTAATGTTGCCCGATATGACAGGGGCAGATGTGTTGCGCGCCATTCGATCGGCAGGCATTAGAACGCCTGTGTTGGTGCTGTCTGCTATCGAGCTAGCCCATAAAAAAGTGGAGTGTTTGTCGGCAGGGGCAGATGATTATGTGAATAAACCATTTAATGCGGAAGAATTGGTGGCGCGCGTTAATGCCATTGTTCGTCGCAGTAAAGGACATGCAGAATCTATTGTCAAGGTGGGCAAAATGGCCGTGAATTTAGATACCAAAGTGGTAACTGTTGCGGACAAGGTGTTGCCTCTGACGGGTAAAGAATATGCCCTCATTGAATTGTTAGCGTTGAAAAAAGGATCTACCGTCAGCAAAGAGCAGTTTTTGAATCATCTTTATAATGGAATGGATGAACCGGAAGTAAAAATTATTGATGTGTTCTTTTGTAAAATTCGTGCCAAGATTAAAGAATTGTCTGGTGGTGAAGATTATATCACGACCGTGTGGGGACGTGGCTATATTTTACAGGACATTGCCGCCGAATAAAGTTTGATAGAAAAATAAAAATCCCGATGAAAATCGGGATTTTTTCATAACCCAAAAGGAGATTTATTTGATGGGTTTTTCTGTAAATTCTACATGTTTACGAGCTTTGCGATCGTATTTGCGCACTTTCATTTTTTCAGTATGTGTTTTTGGGTTTTTCTTAGCAATATAAAAATACCCAGTACCTTCTGTGCTTACAAGACGAATTTCATTTTTAACATTCTTTTTTGCCATAGTTATTGCCTTTTCTTCAAGTTAAAACTGGCGCTATCATACGCTTTTTTTTAACAAATGTCAAGAAGATTTTTTGTTTTTAAAAACTTTCTTGATCCATAATGTCAAGTTGTTTGTGAATAGGCCTCTATCCAACGATCCTTTAAACTTTGATTCATAGGGGGCAAAAGCAATCCAGTGAGCTTCTTGATTTGTTAATGTGTCTGGTGCGGCAGATAACAAGAAATCTTGCCATTTTTGGTCACTGAGAGGAGCGATTTGAGGACGGCCATAAACAGCAATGGCAACGCGTTTTAATAGCCGAGAAACTTCTTTCAAATACGATAAATCATCTGTCATTTGAACTGTCATTTTGTTCAGTTTGCGGACAGCATAAACGGAGGGACGTTGGCGCCAAAAGTGGCGGAAAACTAAAGTGCCAAGACACAAAGTGACAATAATGCCAAATAATACCCACCATCCGATGGCAAGTGGCCACAGGGATGGTTCAGATAAAATATGTAAATCTTTCAAACCTGATAAATCAATCTCTGGTGTCATTTGATACCCCTTCCAAAGCAAAAGCGTGCAATAAGATCTAAATAGTCGCTATCTGTTGGGACCGAAAGAAAACCATGTCCGTATTTGCGTGCGATTTTTTCTATCATAAGTTGCTGAGCTTGCCATTCATCATGGAATTTTTTACGTACATTATCATCTTGATTTTTAATAATCACAGTTTCCTTTCCATTGGAAAAAGGCAAAATGCCGTCTGGTAAATTTGATTCTAGGGTGTCATAGATGGAACAAAAAACAAAGGTATTTTTCTCCGATAAAGAAGACAATAATTCTGTATCTGCTTGTTTCCAGTCATAAAAATCACTGAAGAAAAACGTAAAGGATCCTGCGGGTAAAAATTGGCCCAAAAGACGCAGGACATTGTGCCACGAAGATGGAAGTCCTTTTCCAACAGGCCTAGCCAAAGTATCCAACAACGGCGCCAACGTGTTTGTTGAGGATTCTCCGCTGGACAATAAGGCATCATCGGTCAAAACAAGATATCCTATTTTATCTTTTTGATATTCGGCAACAAAGGCCATGAAGGCGGCTAATCGTGCGGCAACCACAGCCTTGAAATCCCCACGCGTTGCAAAGAACATGGAAGATCTTAAATCAACCACAAAAAAAACAGTGCGGTCTTTTTCTTCGGTATAAAGTTTTGTAAAAGGTTTTCCATATTTTGCGGTAATATGCCAATCAATTTGACGGATATCGTCACCAGGTTGATAGACGCGTACTTCCTGAAAATCAAGCCCGCGCGATTTAAAGGGAGAAAAAGTATTGCCCGTGCCAATCAGGGCTTTCTTACCGCTGTCCGGTAATAGAAAGGACTCTGCGCGTTGTCTGAGCGCGACCAGATCTTTCAGTCGAATGGTTGTAGCATCATGGGCTTTGGGCATTATCACCTCTTATGGCAATGGCACACGTTCAACCAACATATCTAATACTTCATCGGCACTTATATGTTCTGATTTTGCATCAAAAGATAAGATGATGCGATGGCGCAAGATATCATGAAGCAATTCTGTAATGTCACTTGGCATAACGGCTTCATGTCCGTTGAGCCATGCATTAGCGCGTGCGCAAATATCTAAAGCAATTGTTCCACGAGGGCTGGAGCCATAACGTAATAACCGTGCGATTTCTTTGTCATAACGCCCCGCGTCGCGCGTTGCCATAATGAATTGGACGATATATTCTTGTAATTCGGGTGCCATAGGAATATCCAAAACTTCTTGGCGGGCATTGAATATCAAACTTTCTTTGATTTTTTTAAATGGGGGCAAAGGTTTCTTTTTTTCCTCGTTTTGAACCAGTTTCAAAATTTTTCGTTCGGATTCAATATCAGGATGTTGAATGACAACATACATCAGAAAACGATCCAATTGAGCTTCTGGTAAACGATAAGTGCCTTCATTTTCAATGGGGTTTTGTGTCGCCATCACGGTAAATAATTCGGGCAATTTATAGGTCGTATTGCCAATTGTGACTTGACGTTCACCCATGGCTTCTAATAGGGCAGATTGAACTTTTGCGGGAGCACGGTTGATTTCGTCTGCCAAAATCAAATTGTGGAAAATAGGTCCTTTTTGAAAATAAAATGTGCCATTTTCGGGGCGATATACATCACTGCCTGTGATATCAGAGGGCAACAAATCCGGGGTAAACTGAATACGATGTGCCTGAGCATCAATTGTTTGTGAAAGCACTTTGATTGCTTTTGTTTTTGCAAGACCAGGAGCACCTTCCACCAACAAATGGCCATCCGCCAAAAGGGCAATAAGCAAACGATCAACCAAGCGTTCTTGCCCTATAATTTGTGCATTGATATAATCCCGCAATTTTTGAAATAAAGTTTGTAATTCTGTCATAGTGTTTCCTTTCCCTATAATATCCTAATATAACGCATTTAAAATAAAAAGCAAATATTTTCATTTTTTTACTTGACATCTACAATTATTACACGATATATTTTTTGTCATTTCTTGTTTTGTATGTAAAAGGGAGTCAAAAATGAAGAAAGAACATATCATTCGGCCCGTTGACGCAAAAGAGTATATTGGTTATCAATTCGAAGGATTGGCTCAAACGTTGGAACAGTTTGATTATTCAGAGGTGGCTAAAGTTGTGCGAGCAACGTGTGCTGTTTTTAATAAAAGTGCGCCTGATACACATGAATCTGGCAATCCAGATTGTGTTCTTTTGAATGTGAATAATATAAAAAGTTGATTATTCGAAAATCAGATTTATTTCTCGCGTACGACGGAGCTGGTGATCTATTTTCTTAAACACTTCATCCACTCCTTTGCCATTGTCAATTTGACGTTGCCGTTTTTTGGGCTTGTTTTGTGGTACCCCATCAGCAGGTGCTGATTCAGATCCAAGCGGTTTCAAATAACCAGCTTTAACTTGTGCATGAATTTCTGTGCGACGATTCGTAATGGTTTGATATTCGAGTAAATTAGGATTCATATCGGGGGTGAAATCTGCGGCCACCTTGCCCGAAAAACTTTTGGCATATTGATCAGCCCCGTATGATTCTAGTAATTTAGTAATTTGAAGATAGCCCAAGCAATGGGCGCACATTAAGGGAGTTATTCCCCAATCTGCGCGCATATCGGGGGGGATGCCTTGTTGTAACAAAAGATGTACCGTATCGATTTGATTTTCGTACAGAGCCATTTCAAATAATTTTTCTAATTGAATGGCCAACAAAAAAGACGCGCGATCATTTGCTTTCGGAAACGTGGATGCAATCCATTTTTGTAAATTCTGTGCTTGTGGTGTATCGGCGGTTTGTAATAAATCAAATATAGACATCTGAGGCATAAAAAACTCCTTATATATGTAAGAAATAACATAAAGGATATTGGTTGTCAATGTTTTTTCTCTTGACTTTTGTGCAAAAATCGGGCAAAATACGTATCTATCAGCTGATGGCGGATGTAGCTCAGTTGGTTAGAGCGCTGGTTTGTGGTACCAGATGTCGTGAGTTCGAGTCTCATCTTCCGCCCCATTTTACCCTGGATCGTCAAATTGCGATCCTTTTTTTGTTTGTATAAAAAAAGGCTTGCAAAAAACAAAAAGTGTGGTATAATGGCCACATTAGTACTGATTTTATAACCAACAGGAGGTTACAATGAGAAAGCCAAATATTGAATCTGGACGTAGTATGCTTGAGATGATCGCGGTGTTGATT
>JAZRDB010000007.1:0-105940 GCA_045660045.1 Alphaproteobacteria bacterium
ATAGGGACCAAACTGTCTCACGACGTTCTGAACCCAACTCACGTACCGCTTTAATCGGCGAACAGCCGAACCCTTGGGACCTGCTCCAGCCCCAGGATGCGATGAGTCGACATCGAGGTGCCAAACACCCCCGTCGATGTGAACTCTTGGGGGGTATCAGCCTGTTATCCCCGGCGTACCTTTTATCCGTTAAGTGATGGCCCTTCCATACAGAACCACCAGATCACTATGACCGACTTTCGTCTCTGCTCGAACTGTCGCTCTCGCAGTCAGGCTAGCTTATGCCATTACACTCTAAAATCTGATTTCCGACCAGATTGAGCTAACCATTGCGCGCCCCCGTTACTCTTTGGGAGGCGACCGCCCCAGTCAAACTACCCACCACGCAGGGTCCCCTTCCTCGTTTCAGAAAAAAGGTTAGATATCACAAACACAAAGGTTGGTATTTCACACGGCGACTCCACAAGAACTAGCGTCCCTGCTTCAATGTCTACCAACTATTCTACACATTCCATTCATAATACCACTACGAAGCTGTAGTAAAGGTGCACGGGGTCTTTCCGTCTAACCGCGGGTACTGAGCATTTTCACTCAGAGTTCAATTTCACTGAGTCTACGTTGGAGACAGTGGAGAAGTCGTTACGCCATTCGTGCAGGTCGGAACTTACCCGACAAGGAATTTCGCTACCTTAGGACAGTTATAGTTACTGCCGCCGTTTACTGGGGCTTCGGTTCAAGGCTTGCACCTCTCTCCTTAACCTTCCAGCACCGGGCAGGCGTCAGTCCATATACGTCGATTATACATCTTCGCATAGACCTGTGTTTTTGTTAAACAGTCGCTACTCCCTAGTTTGTGTCCATCACTCGTGGTTGCCCACAAATGATGCATGCTTATCCCGAAGTTACGCATGTAATTTGCCTAGTTCCTTCAACATAGTTCTCTCAAGCGCCTTGGTCTACTCGACCTATCCACCTGTGTCGGTTTAGGGTACGGTCTAATGTCTGAGCTATTTCCTGTGTCTTCTTGCCCCGCATGTCCAATCCAATAAGGACATACAAAGATCGAAAACCGTCACTTCAGACTGGCTGGGGAATATTAACCCCATTCCCATCCACTACGCCTTTCAGCCTCGCGTTAGGGACCGGCTCACCCTGCGCAGATTACCTTTACGCAGGAACCCTTGGATTTTCGGCGACAGGGTTTTGCACCCTGTTTGTCGTTACTCATGTCAGCATTCGCACTTCTGATACCTCCAGGCAACCTCGCAGTTACCCTTCACAGGCTTACAGAACGCTCCGCTACCACTCACATATTGCTATGTAAGTCCGTGATTTCGGTGTATGGTTTGAGCCCCGATAAATCTTCGGCGCAGGACGTCTTAACTAGACCAGTGAGCTGTTACGCTTTCTTTAAAGGATGGCTGCTTCTAAGCCAACCTCCTGGCTGTTTTGGATATCCCACATCCTTTTCCACTTAACCATAACTTTGGGACCTTAATCGACGGTCTGGACTCTTTTCCTCTCGACCCTAGACCTTAGCACCTAGAGTCTGTCTGCTGCACTTAACCTATTCGTATTCGGAGTTTGGTTGGTTTCGGCAAGGCTTGCGCCCCCCTAGACCATCCAGTGCTCTACCCCAAATAGGAAACATGCAACGCACTACCTAAATAGTTTTCGCGGAGAACCAGCTATTTCCACGTTTGATTAGCCTTTCACCCCTAGTCACAAGTCATCCCATACCATTGCAACGGTAACGGGTTCGGCCCTCCGGTGAGTGTTACCTCACGTTCAGCCTGCTCATAACTAGATCACGTGGTTTCGGGTCTAATACATCTAACTAATCGCCCTGTTAAGACTCGCTTTCGGTACGCCTACACCTAACGGTTTAAGCTTGCTAGATACATTAAGTCGCTGACCCATTATGCAAAAGGTACGCCATCAGGCCCATTGGCCCTCTGACTGATTGTAAGCATCCGGTTTCAGATTCTATTTCACTCCCTCTTCAGGGTTCTTTTAACCTTTCCTTCACAGTACTGGTGCACTATCGGTCAATAAGGAGTACTTAGCCTTGGAGGATGGTCCCCCCATATTCAGACAAGGTTTCACGTGCCCCGTCCTACTCTAAAATCAACGCTCTTTCTACCTGTACAGGACTATCACCTATTATTGTCAACCTTTCCAGATTGTTCCAGTTCTTAAGCGTTCATCGTTTGGCTAGTCCGCGTTCGCTCGCCACTACTAGCGGAGTCTCGTTTGATTTCCTTTCCTCTAGGTACTTAGATGTTTCAATTCCCTAGGTTCGCTTCGTTACCCTATGTATTCAGGTAAAGATAACACTAAAAGTGTTGGGTTGCCCCATTCAGACATTTCCGGATCAAAGCCTATTCTCGGCTCCCCGAAACTTTTCGCAGAGTATCACGTCTTTCATCGCCTCTTATTGCCAAGGCATCCACCAGATGCCCTTTTCTTACTTGATTCTTCTATGCGTATGTGAAATCCTAAAAAAAATCACATACATCTTGTGGGCTTTTTGCTTTCACCCACAAGACTCAAAGTTTTTACTTTGAACTCTTTGTTCTTTCTCAGCACTCGCTTGGAATATATTGCTATACTCTCATGCAAATACTTTTAAAAGACCTCATATACTGATTTTCATCAATATACTCGTACATTTCTTATTCACAAAATTTAACAACACCTTGAATTTCTTCAAGGAACTTATGTCGTTCTATACCGCCCATTCGCGTGATCGCGTTTTTGGTGGAGGTAAGGAGGCTCGAACTCCTGACCCCTAGCTTGCAAAGCTAATGCTCTACCAACTGAGCTATACCCCCTCACTTTTCAAAGTGGTGGGCCTGGGAGGACTCGGACCTCCGACCTCACGCTTATCAGGCGTGCGCTCTAACCATCTGAGCTACAAGCCCTTTGCGGTATTAGAAACAGATGCAAGGACGATCCTTGACCCTTCAAAGTCCAATCTCTTGAACTTTGGTCTTTCTCTTTGAAAGGAGGTGATCCAGCCGCACCTTCCGATACGGCTACCTTGTTACGACTTCACCCCAGTTACTGATCTTACCGTGGTCACCTGCCCCCTTGCGGTTAGCACAGCGCCTTAAGGTAAAACCAACTTCCATGGTGTGACGGGCGGTGTGTACAAGGCCCGGGAACGTATTCACCGCGACCTGCTGATTCGCGATTACTAGCAATTCCAACTTCATGCTCTCGAGTTGCAGAGAACAATCCGAACTGAGGCGACTTTTTGGGATCCGCTTGCCCTCGCGGGTTCGCTTCCCTCTGTCATCGCCATTGTAGTACGTGTGTAGCCCACCCCGTAAGGGCCATGAGGACTTGACGTCATCCCCACCTTCCTCCGGCTTACACCGGCAGTATCTTTAGAGTGCTCAACTGAATGGTAGCAACTAAAGACGAGGGTTGCGCTCGTTGCGGGACTTAACCCAACATCTCACGACACGAGCTGACGACAGCCATGCAGCACCTGTGTGGTATCCAACTAAATGAAGAGTTCATTACAAACTCGGCGATACCCATGTCAAGGGGTGGTAAGGTTCTGCGCGTAGCGTCGAATTAAACCACATACTCCACTGCTTGTGCGGGCCCCCGTCAATTCCTTTAAGTTTTAATCTTGCGACCGTACTCCCCAGGCGGAATGCTTAATGCGTTAGCGGCGGGACCAAACCTTAAAGGCCTGACCCCTAGCATTCATCGTTTACAGCGTGGACTACCAGGGTATCTAATCCTGTTTGATCCCCACGCTTTCGCGCCTCAGCGTCAGTAATAGTCCAGACAATCGCCTTCGCCTCTGGTGTTCTACCCAATCTCTACGAATTTAACCTCTCCACTGGGTATTCCATTGTCCCCTACTACACTCTAGACAAACCGTTTTGAAAGCAGTTCCGGAGTTAAGCTCCGGGATTTCACTCCCAACTAATTCATCCGCCTACACGCCCTTTACGCCCAGTAATTCCGAACAACGCTTGCACCCTTCGTATTACCGCGGCTGCTGGCACGAAGTTAGCCGGTGCTTATTCTTGTGGTACCATCATCATTTTCCCACACAAAAGAGCTTTACAATCCGAAGACCTTAACACTCACGCGGCATGGCTGGATCAGGGTTGCCCCCATTGTCCAATATTCCTGACTGCTGCCTCCCGTAGGAGTCTGGGCCGTGTCTCAGTCCCAATGTGGCTGATCGTCCTCTTAGACCAGCTATGGATCGTTGCCTTGGTCAGCCATTACCCAACCAACTAGCTAATCCAATATGGGCCGCTCTCTCAGCGTCTTACGACTTTCTCCCGTAGGACTCATGCGGTATTGCTCTTCGTTTCCAAAGAATATTCCCCACTAAGAGATACGTTCCCATACATTACTCACCCGTCCGCTACTGCTGTATTGCTACAGCCGTTCAACTTGCATGACTTAGGCCTGCCGCCAGCGTTCGTTCTGAGCCAGGATCAAACTCTCATATTTAAAAAATTCTTGAGTAGCTGTTCCTGTGCATCATCATTACTTACTATAAAGTAGTATAACAGAAACCCTACAAAAACTTACCAATCTACATGTTATGTACACTATCCGTTTTTATAGTTTCCTGATGCACAACAGCCCTAATCTATTCGCGATCAACGACCGTCCGTGCATCCGTTTCTATATTTCATATTGACTTTGTAAAACAACAAATCCGCGATTTTTTCGCGAAAGTGACATTATTCTATCAGAACAAAAAAGAATTGTCAAGCACTTTTTTAAACTTTTTTTAATATTTTTTGAAAAAAGTACAATTTTGCTTATTTTTCAGGAGAATATGGTCCGCTTATTTTGCTGTCGAAGCCTTATTTTGCGCTATTTTCGCCGATAATTCCTCTTTGAGTTCTGGTGTCAAATCATATTTAAGTGCCAACGCCTTGCGATATTGGAAAACAGCCTCGCGATGACGTCCCAACGCTTTATATATATCCCCCAAATGTGCATTTGCCACCGAGCTTTGCGGCATAATATCAACCGTCTTTTCGGCCAAAGGCAAGGCCTTTTGATATTCCGCTTTTCTGTAATAAGCATAAGCCATACTATCTATAATATGAGGATCCGTCGAACGCAATTTATATGCTTTTTCAACCAAGGCGAAACCTTTATCCAACGTTTGATCATGTTCAAGCCATTGATATCCCAGGTGATTTAAGAGCATTGGATTTTCTGGACTCAATTCCAACGCTTTTTTTAAATCCGATTCGGCCAAGGCGTCTTGCTGTTGTTGGCTGTAAATAAAGGAACGCGCAAAATAAATATCCGACGCATAACTCCGATTCGATTCGCCCTCGATTTCTAATATACGCGTATACGCACGTAAAGCCGCCGGCCAATTTTTAAGTTTTTGATAAACATTTGCCAGAGCAAGCCACAACGGCGTTGATTCCCGATTCGCGCGCTTTAATTGCCGCAACAATGGCAAAGCTTCTTCTTCATGTCCGCAGGAAATCATATTAGAAGCTCGTTTAAATTCTACTGTCTGAGTCAAAGGCCCTTTCAACTGTTTATAGTAATGCGCCGCTAATTGAGGCTTTCCCGCTTGTTCCAAAATCTCTGCGTTCCAAATTTTGGGCAAATCTTGATCTGGATTTAAATACAATGACAAAGCGCTTAAAATCAATGCACCTTCGTAACTATTTTGAGACGACCCCATCGCTGTGGATATATTATAAAAAGCTTCCGCAGCCCCACGAATCGGCGTCATTTCCTTCGATTCACGCTGCATAATCAACTCTGCCGTTGCTGGTTGCTCGGCCGCAAACAATTGCCATTGTACATAGAACGGGTTTTCCAAACGCCAATTTCCTTTGCGCACAAAAAAGTCCCGAATTTCTGGATAAAGCGACACGGTCAACAACTTATCTCCGGCCAAATTTTGAAAAGCCTCTTCCGCCATAAAGGAATTGCCCAAAGTCATCGCTATTAAGCCGCGGTGATAATGATAGTACGGCATCAACCCTTTTTGTTTTTTTAAAGGCTCCAACGCGGCCACGGCTTCCGTCAATTTGTTTTCCCCTGCAAAGCTCCAAGCACGAATCAATGGATTAATAATTTCATCCAACGGCAATGGCCGGCGATTCGCAATTTCTTCTTGCACCTTTGTCCAGTCTTTATCATGCAGGGCATAGCCCGCCCGCACATGATCCGTTAAAAACACAATTCGATGTTCCGGAGACATCTGAGCAACAATCGGACGCAACGCCTCAAAATTACCCAAAATAGCATTAAAAAAATAGGCCTCTCGTTGTAATTTTTCATTTGTTGGATCACCCTTTAAAACCTTTAAGTACAAAGCGGCCGCTCGTTCCAAATCATCATTTAAAACGGCATTTAAAGCGGACAAATACGCTCCCGGCTCAACCGTTTTGGGCGTAGGCTTATCCGACAACCAAACTGGTTTTTCCTTGGCGACATCCTTTGTTTCAGGCAAAACGGGTAAAAAAGGCTTTTTTTCATACCAACAATATCCCATCCAAGCCCCAATGCCAAGGCCGGACAAAACCAAAATCCATGCAATTCCTTTAAACAGTTTTTTTAAATACATTTTCTTTCCTTTTTATTGAAAATATGTTAAGCTATTTTTTCATAAAATGAAAGTTAAAAATGGATATTAAACAAAAATTATATTGGCTTATGCAAGCGGGCATTTCTTCTTTTTGTGCCGACACGCCTAAACGCAACGAAGTTGTCGCCCCCACAAAAGATGACACACCGGCCACAGATAAAGCTTCAGCCGTCGCCCATAAAGCCAAGGATTTATCCACCTTAAACTCGGATAAGCAATCTTTTTCATTGTCTTCGTTAAAGAAAACAGCCACACACACCGTTTTGGGATTGGGGCCGCAAAAGCCACACCTCATGTGCATTTTAGAAACACCAGATGCACAAGCGGACAAATCTGGTCAATTATTGAACAGTTCTCAAGGAGAGCAACTAAAGAAAATGATGGCTGCAATCCATTTGGACATAGAAAAAGACGTTTACGTTACTTTTCTAAGCCCGTGGCGTACGCCGGGCAACCGTCCATTGACCAACGCCGAACGCGCTTTGTTTTTACCATTTTTAGCACGCGAAATAGAATTAGTCCAACCCCAAAAAATTTTATTGTTTGGCGCCGGCGTTACCCATGCTTTATTAGACATCGAATCGGTTGCCAAAGCACGTGGCGCATGGCACAGTTGGCAACAAATTCCTGTCCGCGTCACATTACCCCTTTCCGCCCTCAAAACCACACCCTTGCGACAACAAGCATGGGACGATTTACAAGAGGTAGAGAAATCTTTTTAAATCATTAACAAAAAAAGAGGGCCAATGGCCCTCCTTTCTTACATTGGTGTACAATTCCCCGTTCCCGAACATTTATAACGATCAATGCTAGACTTGCTTGGTTTATTAATAATCACCAAATAGCCAGAACTCGACGTCCTTTTGGCCTTAAACAGCTTCGTCGTTGTATTCCCCGGACAATAAAAATCACTCCACGTACACTTGTCCTGTATACAAATTTCACCATTCCACGTTTTCTTCACTGTCCCCGCAGAATCGGCAACTTTTCCACTAAAACGAGCGCTTGTGTCTGTTGCCGAACTAAATGTTCTGAAACATTTATTTGGGCACAACCAAACATTTGCATATGTATCTGTGGTTGCCGTTTTACCAGATCCTTTGCACGCTTTACATGCGGTGCCATCCTTATAACATTCCGCATTGCAAGTAAAGGATGTTGCGTCCTTGCCAGAACATGTGGCACAAGATGGGCAATTTTGACACGTGCCATTAAGAATCACCTTTCCGCTTGGACAGAAACAAGCGCTTGCTGCCGTTTTGGCTGTTCCATCTGTTGTTTTCCCATTGGGGCATTTCGTGGCTCCCGTATTTGCTATCACATCTTTATACCACCCCTTTGCAACAGCCGTACATTCAGTTGCACCGCTTTTAAGTTCATATCCTTTTTGACACAGACAATTGCTTGTTGATGTGCTGCCTGTGGATGTAGTTGTTGTGTTGGCTCGCCAATCGACGCATTTTTTGGTCCCAGTGTTTCCTACAACATCTTTATACCATCCCACAGCAACAGCCGTACATGCAGTAGCACCACTTTTAAGTTCATAACCTTTTTTACAAACACAAGAACTTGTTGATGTACTGCCTGTGGAGATTGTCGTTGTATTGGCGCGCCAATCAACACATCGTTTGGCGCCCGTGTTTCCTATAGTATTTTTGTACCACCCTGTGAAAACGGCCGTACAGACCCCTTCTACCATTTCATATCCTTTGTCACAAACACAAGACCCTACACCTTGATTGTTGCCACCATCACAAACTTTATTGGTATCGCATGCCGTACCCGCAGCAGCGGGCGTATATACCGCATTTGTTCCCGAAGATGTACATTTTGTTGTACAAGTATCCGCCACAAATCCATCACACCCATTTTTACAAGTTTCATCCGATCTCATCACATAACCACTATCACACACCCATGTACCCCTTTCATTATCATTATTTGGATCTCCACAATGCTTATGAGTACTTGGATTGTTGCCCCAATATCTGTCAACAGGCGCATAAGTATAAACCGCTGTGTGATTCTCTACCCTACATGCTGTTTTACACGTTGTGGCTGTAAAATTATTACATGTTTCTATTGGTTTACATTCACCATCATCACATTGTTCGGTTCCTGCACAAGTGCTATCCGCATCACAAACGCAGGTTTGTTTGTCTTCATCCCAAAAGGGCAGTTTTGTATAACTTCCCTCACCACATTCAAAACAGGTAGACGACGCCCCACGATTATAGGCTGCACCATGGTAACCGTCATTACATTCACATTGTTGAGTCTCTTTGTTATACGTTGACTTTCCATCGTTACAAGCCAGTTCACACATATGACTGTCCTCATTACAATATTCGTTACTACCACAGTCGCCATCTGTTATACATTCAACACATTGTCCATTATATGCATAAGGTCTGTTGGTCGGACAAGTTGGGCAATTTTCATCGGGATCACAAGCACAGCATTGATTTCCTTCACAACACTTTTGCCCCTCTTCGCAATCATTGTCAATGTCACAGGCTCCATTGACACATGTACAGGAAGCATCATATAATCCCTTTCCAAGTTCGTTGGTGCACTGTTCGCCAACCTTCAAACAATCGCATGAGGTGTGATCACTATTCACCACCAACGGAGCCTCGCACGTGTCACAACTTGAATTTTCTGTTGTTGTTTCTTCCGTACGATATGTGTTACCCGTACAAGGTTTACATGTTTCATCACATGTGCCATATCCCGTTTTATAATACCCCGCACGGCACGTTAACACACCATCCGAAACGGATCCTCCACTTGGGATTGTGCGTTCTGGACACCCATCTTCATTCGGATCCTCCTGACTCTGTTGGGGCCTCCACCAAGGATATAAACCATGCAAATGATATCCTGGACTTTTTTGGAATAAATATTGCAACACATTCTTTGTTTTGTCCTTTTGGCAAGCTGTAATTTTTTTCCCTGTATCATCTGTTATGGCTATTAACCCAATTTCGCTTGTTTTTTTCTCACTTGATTGTATTTCTCGCGACTTTTTTAACATGCTTTCACACACTTCTTGGGTCAACGCATCTGTCTTCACCCAAAAATAATTGCTCATAGGTCCATCAATACCGTTTTCCACTTCCAAGCCAATGCTGTGCGGACCCTCCCTGGAAATTTTATCTTGCGCATTTGATGGCTTTGCTTGCAAAGCGTGTTGACGAATCACAGCTTCTTCCATCACCGCCGTCGTCAAATCTTTGGCTATCACGTCAGAACGTAACAAGCCCCAAACATGGAATCCTCCCAATGTCAACAACATTAACAGGGCTAACACCCCTAACATTTCCAACATACTGCGTCCAGATTCGTTCTTCTTGTTTTTCTTCATTTTTTCTCCTTATGCTCGTTTCAAATATTCTTGAACCAGTTGATCTACGTCTGTAATTTCAGATTGTAATTTTTCCGCCAATAAAATATTTTTACTACCAGATGAATAAACTTTCAAATAGGATCCTAAACCGGACAAATCTACATCTAAAATAACAGATTCATGGATGGCCGGTCGGCTGACCAAAATAGCGTATTTTCTGTCCGCCCACTCTTTGCCTAGAATAAAGTTTAATTCACGCGGTGTCAAGTTCCATGTTGCATAATCGGATGGGTTCGCCTGTGGATTTCGGAAGAAAACGACTGTTTGACATTGACCACGAATCACATCACCCAAGCCCGCTTCATCCAAAAATTTCGGTTGCTGGAACGCACAAAGATATGCTTGACGTTTTTTACGTCCTTCTCGAAGCCCTACGATAAAGCTTTCTTTAAACATTGGGTGTTCCAACATTGGCGCCGTTTCATCGATCATAATCATACTGGGCGCACCGGTTGAACTGGCCAATTCATCAATACGGTGCATGATATAGCTGATGACCGCAGGCGCCAAAGATTTATTGCTATCATTAAAGATGCTTGTAAAATCAAACGCCACATAACGGTTTGTTAAATCCAGATTGTCTTCAGGCGAGTTAAAAATATTACCATATTGATCCGGATCAATCCATCTGTTCAATTCACGACGCATATAACCGTTTGGCGCAAAACACGCTTTGTATAAATTCTTTAACATACGATCACTTTTCGGCAAATACTCAAAAGCCGTCACAACCGCACGAGCAATTTCAGTTTCAGAAACAGCATCCTTTCCTTCTGTGATATCGCGCAACCAACCGCGCAAAAAGGCTCTGTTCGGCAAATTATCTTCAATTAAAAATGGATTTAAAGAAACAGATTCCTCGCCATCAAACTTGATGTATGGCGCCCCATTCACCACAGCAAAAACCTTGGCACCTTTATTACGATCAAAGAAGTATGTATGCAAATCTGGGATACGCATTGCCTGAGAGGCAATAAAGCTGAAGAATGTTGTTTTACCTTGACCGGTCGGACCAATCAAGGCGGTATGTGCCACTGCGTACTGTTCCTCTGTAACATGGAATTGGAAAGCATACGGCGTTCCGGTAATCGTCCTAAAATAAGATAACGGAACCGGACCCCAGTCTGATTTCTTGCGACCTTCGGACGGTTGATCAATCATCGTCGCACAGGCAACCACATTGGAAAGGTATAAATATGTTCTTGGGTACACATCATAGGTTGGGAATTGGTTAAAGAAAACAGCCTGTGCGGACCATCCCTCACGCACCGGTGTCACGTTATGAATACGACAAATACGCTCTACCTCTTCTTGACCAAACTTCAATTCGTCAGGCGAATCTCCATATAAAATCATGGACATTGCATATTCATTTAATGTTTGGCTGTCCGCGTCCGTGGCATCCAACGACGCCAACGCTTCATTATATTGGTCCAACACGTTTTGAGAAAAACTTGTCATATAGGCCATTTTACGTTGGTTAAGTAAAAGTGCTGTCGACTTGGACATTGGAACAGCTTTAATATTATGCAAAAAGACCATTTCCATATCAATGCTCAACAAATCCGCCACCATTTGTTCGTCCATATAATCACCCGGCTTTCTTATCCCCATCATGATGGCTAATTTTTCTCGATCACCCGCAAAGAAACGCACAATTCCTTCGTCCTTGGTAAAATGAACGTAATCTGATGTTAAAAGCACATTCAAATAATCGCCTTGTTCTCCATGAATAAGCGGCTTTGGACGAGAAAGCGGACTTGCCAACCGAGCAAACACCCATAAAGGACTTCTATCTTCTTGATTTACACCTTCTTTTTCTGTTAACAAAACGGGATTATACATATCCAAAATGGAAGTCAACGCATTGGATGCCTGTTCTAAATCACGCATAGCTTCCTTACGATCGTTCACGCTGATAATAATGTAGTGACGATTTTTAAAGATACGATGCATATTTTCCATCCACAATTCATCGATCTTGTGTAATAATTTGTTATCTTGAAAGGCCTCCATTGTGTCTAATTGAACTTTATCGCGCACCGTCATCATGCGCACAACAATTTCCAATTCTGCCATAGAATCAATCCAGCGTTTTCTGGCACTTGTCAAGGATACACGATCTTCCGGAGCCATCAAGGTGCTGTCTACACCTTTTACCTCAAACACACGCGCCAACGCACCATTTCTCAGATGAATAGTTGCGCCATCTTCATCTAATTTTTCAAACGGCAAAAAGTCGGAAAGACGTGTTTCTTTTGGCTTTGGCAATACCCACTCACCAATTTTTGTCACGGATGCAAACGCCAACAACACGGCAGATATCAACCCCAAAACCGCCAAAACCATCGGAGTCGAGGTAGCGCTCGTCAAGATAAAATCAATTATGTTCGCGTCTATATTATTCATTCAATTCCTTTGTTATGGCGCCAGCTTTACACCCCGCTGCTTGTAAATGTTATGGCTTGTCGCTGGACCGTTTGTTCCCCACGCTTGCAACATATGGGATAGGTGGGGTTCTCGTGTGCCTGCAATAACCAAAAAAATATGTCCAAGTAAAATTGTAATCAATGAAACCAATGGGTTTACATTAAACATACCAATCAAGATAAACATCCACGCCGCCTGAATTACAAAGTTAGCCATGGCGGGAATAAATGGTGCCAAGAAAATACGGGGCGGCATAGCAACTGCTCTTAAAATTGGTTCGCGCATTTTAATCTCCTGATTCTATTCATACAATAAATTCTTGCAAATGAAAAGAAAAAAATGCTTTTTTCTTGACTTTTTTTATCTTTTTTGGCATAATTTTACCATTCATAAAGGAGAAAAAAATGGCCTTAAATCAAGAAACAATTAAAAATCTTTCTACTTTGGCCCGTTTGCGCTTGCCCGCTGAACGCGAAGAAAAGATCTTATCCGACTTACAAAGCATTTTGGACTGGGTAGAACAATTAAAAGAAGTTGATATTGAAGGGGTAGAACCTTTAGTTTCTGTGACTCAAGGAAATGCGCCAATGCGTCAAGATATTGTCACAGACGGTGGTTTACAAAAAGAATTGATGTTGAATGCGCCCGAGGAAATTCAGGGCTTTTATGTGGTACCAAAGGTGGTGAAATAATGACTGATTTAGTGAACTTGACCATCGCCGAAGCGTTGGAATTATTGAATAAAAAAGAAATTACTTCTGTGGATTTAACAAAGGCACATATTGCCGAAATGGAAAAAGGGCACATCTTAAATGCCTTTATTACCGAAACGCCAGACTTGGCTTTAGAACAAGCAAAAGCGAGTGATGAAAAACGGGCAAATGGGTCGCCTTTGGGGACGTTGGAAGGTATTCCTATTGCCAACAAAGATTTATATTGCACAAAGGGCGTCAAAACAACTGCGGCCAGCAAGATTTTATCCAACTTTGTGCCACCGTATGAATCCACGGTATCACAAAAATTAAAAGATGCCGGCACAGTGATGCTCGGTAAATTAAATACAGACCAATTTGCAATGGGCGGTTCCACATTGACCAGTTATTTTGGCGTAACTAAAAACCCTTGGAATTTGGACTTGGTGCCAGGGGGGTCCTCTGGTGGTTCCGCCGCCGCTGTGTCTGCCGGATTATGCATGGGGGCCACAGGTTCCGATACAGGTGGTTCCATTCGTCAGCCAGCCAGTTTTTGCGGTGTAACAGGCATTAAACCAACCTATGGTCGTTGCTCGCGCTATGGTATCGTGGCTTTTGCCAGTTCATTGGACCAAGCGGGTCCGATGGCGCGCACTGTAAAAGATTGTGCTTTGATGTTAGGCGCTATGGCTGGCGCGGATGATAAAGATTCCACCGTTGCCACTATTCCTGTGCCAGACTACACCAAGGCGTTGACGGGTAATATTAAAGGCAAAAAAATCGGTATCCCAAAAGAGTATCGTTTGGATGGTTTAAACGAAGATGTGCAAGCCATCTGGGATAAGGGAATTCAGCTTTTAAAAGATGCTGGCGCAGAAATTGTGGATATTTCTTTGCCACACACAAAATACGCTTTACCAGTTTATTACATTGTGGCTTGTGCAGAAGCCAGTTCCAACCTTTCTCGCTATGATGGTGTGCGCTATACCACACGTGTCGAAGGCAATTCCTTGGATGAAATGTATGAAAACACCCGCACAGATGGTTTTGGTGACGAAGTCGTGCGCCGTATTTTATTGGGCACATTTGTGTTGTCAGCGGGCTTTTATGACGCCTATTACACACGCGCTCAACGGGTACGCCGTTTAATTTACAATGACTTTGTGGAAGCGTTTAAGCAAGTGGATGCTATTTTAGTGCCAGCTGCACCAACGCCTGCACTTTCTGCTGAAGACATGAAGAACATGAAACCTGTGGATGTGTATGCGGGTGACGTATTTACAACACCGGCCAGTTTGGCGGGCGTTCCTGGCTTGTCTTTACCAATTGGACTATCTTCAAACGGATTGCCTGTTGGCTTACAGGTGATTGGTAAGCACTTTGATGAAAACACGGTTTTCCAAGTGGCGGATGTACTGGAAAAAATGGCGAACTTTGACAAGACTCCCCACAGAGTGAAAGGATAAAAGATGTACACGATTGAAGGAAAAACAGGCAAGTGGGAATTAGTTATTGGATTGGAAGTCCACTGTGAGATTTTATCCAAATCCAAAGTCTTTTCGGGCGCCAGCGCGGCTTTTGGCGGAGAACAAAATACACAGGTGTCTTTTATTGACGCCGCTTTCCCTGGTATGTTGCCAAAAGTCAATGAATATTGTATCGAACAATGTGTAAAAACGGGTATGGGCTTAAATGCTCAAATCAACAAATACTCTCGTTTTGATCGCAAAAACTATTTCTATGCGGACTTGCCACAGGGGTATCAGATTTCTCAATTATATCATCCGATTGTTGGTGAAGGCTTTATTGAAGTCACCACCGCCGATGGCACACGCAAGATTGGGGTGGAACGGTTGCATTTGGAGCAGGATGCGGGCAAATCCATCCACGATATGCACCCTAGCAAGACTTTGATTGACCTGAACCGTTCGGGTGTAGGCTTAATGGAAATTGTGTCTAAACCCGATATGCACAGCCCCGAGGAAGCAGGCGAATATTTGCGCCAACTTCGCGCGATCGTGCGTGCTTTGGGCACCTGTGATGGCAACATGGATGAAGGTTCTATGCGTTGCGACGTGAATATTTCTGTGCGTCCTGTGGGTGAAACAGGACTTCGTGCCAGAGCGGAAGTTAAAAACGTGAACTCTGTGCGTTTTGTGATGCATGCCATTGAGGTGGAAGCCGAACGCCAAATTGAAGTTTATGAAAATGGTGGCACAATTCGTCAGGAAACACGCCTTTATGATTCCGAAAATGGCGAAACACGCCCTATGCGAACAAAAGAAAATGCCAATGATTACAGATACTTCCCAGATCCAGACTTATTGCCTGTGGTCTTGACGGACGAGTATATTGAAAACATTCGCAAGAATCTGCCTGAATTACCGGAAGTCAAGAAAAAACGTTATATCGAACAGTTGGGACTGCCCGAATATGACGCCGGCATTTTAACCGCAGACAACGAAACTTCCGCTTATTTTGAGGCGGCGGCCAAAGAGCATGATGCCAAGAAAGTGGCCAACTGGGTCATGGGTGATTTATTTGCTTATTTGAACAAGGAATGCCTGCCGATTACCAAAAGTCCTATCTCTGCTGAAAATTTGGGTGCATTAGTTGGTTTAATTGAAGACAACACGATTTCTGGCAAAATTGCCAAAGATGTGTTTGTGTTTATGATCGAGTCTGGTAAAGATCCTGCCGCCATCGTGGAAGAAAAAGGCCTGAAACAAACGACCGATACAGGCGCCATTGAAGCCATCATAGATGAAGTGTTGGCCGCAAATCCCGATAAAGTTGCCGAAATCAAAGCTGGTAAAGACAAATTAAAAGGGTGGTTTGTCGGTCAAATTATGAAGGCCAGTCAAGGCAAGGTCAATCCTGCTATGGCGAATGAACTGTTGGAAAAGAAATTACAATAATAAGAGGTGAAAAATGAATCAAATGATAAACATATTCAAACAAGCTCGTGAAAAAGAGGATGTAACCTTTTTTGATGCAAGGCAAAAAGCCACCGCTTTGGTCCGCGCGCCGCTTTCTTTTGATCAACGTAAAGAAGGGTGGTTAAATGTTTTCGGACGCGAAAACCCTAACACTGGCAAAAAAGAAACAACTGATGATTTTTGGATTGAACGCAGTGCCAATGATACGACAGCTTTGTTTTTGTGTTTTTCAAACGGATTAAAAATTGAAGATAGAGATCACACTGTTTCCTTTGGTGCCTATGTCAGCAAGGCAACCGTTGACCAACCGAGAGCCGTTCAAGCTGTGCGGATGGCCGCAAATCATTTATATCGCCGCGGAGACCGTTTAGAGATTGGCAGCAACTATACTGGTTCTGGTCCTTATATGCAAGCCTTTGAAAAAGCTTCCTTGGAAGCTCGGAAAATAATTACTCAAGAACAGTTAAAAAAGATAGCAGAGGCCACGAAAGAATAACAAAAAGCTCGTCCATTTGGGCGAGCTTTCTCTTACTCGGGGTTTTAAATTATTTTTTCATCTTCATGCCCGCATAGGCAAAAATACACCATAGAGCTGATACGCCTACAAGATCATAAACTATCATGGCTAAAAAGCTGCCCATTCCAAACAAAAAGGCAACCAAATCAAAATTAAAAAAGCCCACTAATCCCCAGTTCAATGCACCAATAATCACCAAGGCACATGCAATTTTATTCACTATTTCCATTTGTTCCTCCTTTTTTTGAACAAGGTTCATTTGGGCGCACCTTCTTCGTTTGTCAATATATACAAAAAACCGGAGCGCTGAGGCCCCGGCTTTTGTTTTTGTACTTCTCGAATTATTTCCGACCAAGATAGCCCAAAATGGCTAATACTGCGGAAATACCGATTAAGTCATATGTTACCTTTGTGGCCAATGTACCGGCGCCAAACATTTTGACAACCAAGTCCATTCCAAACATGCCAACAAAACCCCAGTTCAATGCACCAAACAAAACCAGGATACTTGCAATTAACGCGACTAATCTCATGTTATTCTCCTTTCTTTAATGTTAAAATTTATACTGAACCTGCACACCCAAAATATGGGATTGCATATTTTTGTACTTAGCATGAACAGGCTTTATATTAAGCTCAGGAATACCCTTGTCTTCCGTGGCACGAGACGTTCTTGCTATCATGTGAGCATAACCCACATCAAATTGCCAGTTATTCTTCATATAGCTGGCACCCACACTCATCCACCAACGGTCATTGTCTGGAATACGAATGGTACGACGATCTGGTTTATGTGTTGGACTTTCATCCCAACCACCACCAAAACGGAAGGTCAAGTTTTTGCAGTAGTAATAATCTACACCTGCCGACAAAGTCCATGTGTTTTGATAACGATAATACGTCGTCTTTTTGTTTCCTGGCAAAGCGTTGCTACGAATTACAAAATCTGGGAAGGAAGATGTCCAGTGTGTCCAACGCGCTGTGCCCGAGAAACCAACGTCTTTGTAACGATGATAAGCTGAAAACGTAAATGTTTCCGGCAAATCAGGGTTTGCACGAACAGTGTACATACCATTATGCAAAAATGGCATCGCTATGTCCAGATTGTTATCTGAAACCTTCAATTTCCCTTTTGCCCGCTGAGCAGAACGCAAACGCCAAGATAACCCAAAGCGTGTATTTTTGTCCACTTCATACATGGCGCCAAAGGCCGCTGTTTGTGTCCATCCATGAACATTAAAGTTCACAAAGCCACCACCAACATTTCCATACGGGCTTTGAACAGTTGGAGCCATCTGTGTCATGCGGCCATAGATGTAACGCAAAATACCACTTACACCCAAAGACAAATGATCTGTCACTTTATAGGCTGCAGACAAGTTAAAATCCACGATGTCCAACTTGGATAAAATTGCGGCTTCGTTTCCATACCAATTTTTATCGTATTGGGTTTTTAAACCAAATGGGGCATAAATACCTATACCGACCTTAAAACGATCGTTGACATTATATTGTGCAAAACCTGCTGGCACTGGTTGCCAAAAGTTCATCTTTTTATGCTTACCGGCATGTTGTCCCATACCATCCACATCTGCACGCAAATTAATAAAATTAAAGGTTTGTTGAACGCCCGATTTTTCCATCAAGGTCATTCCGGCTGGGTTATAAGCAATGGCAGAATAGTCATCCCCCACAACACCTTGACCAGCATAGGAACGTCCCAAACCTGTCACGGAATAATCGTTCAATTGATAGCTTCCTGCGTGGGCAGAACAAACACCAAGGGTGGCTCCCAGCAATAAGGCCATTTTTGTTAGTTTTGTCATTTTTATTCCTTTTGTTAAAAAGTTTACAAAAGGCATTATACCCCGTGCTTCACAAAAATGCAATAAAAATGTCAAAAAAACGTCATAAATATTATTTTATTTCTTCGTATTCAACATCAATTATTTGATTTTCTTGATTTTTTTGATGATGAACTCTGTGTATTTTTTCTTTTTTATCGGGCACAAATCCGCTGATTAAAGAAATGATTGCGGACAACAACATAAAGAACAAAACAATGGGCAGTACAACATAAATTCCAACCCAAAAGATTGAAATCAAAATTACAGCAAAAACAACCATGCTGATTAATAATGTTAGAATGCTCATTCTTCTGTCTCCTTTTTCAAATCATATAACAATGACAACGCCTCCCGCGGAGATAATGCATCTACATCCAATTCTTTCAGATGTTTTGACACTTTCGATTCTGTCATATGTTGATATGTAGGAGCGGATGTAGCAGAAAACAAGGGTAAATCGTCAAAAAGTGGTTTTTGTGCCTTCTTTTTTTCTTCTAATTCGCCAAGAATCGTTTCGGCACGAGCCACAACTTCACTTGGCAATCCCGCCAATTTAGCCACATGAATACCGTATGAACGCGCCACCGCGCCTTCTGTCACTTCGTGCAAAAACACGACGTCCCCTTGCCATTCTTTTGTTTTCATTGTATGTAAAGAGAGATTCTTTAAGCGTCCGGTAAGTCCTGTTAATTCGTGATAATGCGTGGCAAACAAAGCACGTGCTCGCACTTTATCATGTAAATATTCCACCACCGCCCAAGCAATTGAAAGGCCATCATAGGTTGCCGTCCCACGTCCAACCTCATCTAAAATAACCAGTGATCGTGCTGTGGCATTATTCAAAATAGTTGCCACTTCTACCATTTCCACCATAAACGTGGATCGTCCACGCGCCAAATCATCACTGGCACCAACGCGCGAAAACACTTTATCTACAATACCAATCACCGCTGATTCTGCTGGCACATAAGAACCCATTTGTGCTAAAATAACAATCAACGCATTTTGTCTTAAATAAGTACTTTTACCCGCCATATTGGGTCCTGTTAAAAGCCACAAATTATCTTTATCCGTCATTACACAATCGTTCGGAATAAAGGCCACGTTGTCCTTTTTTAACGCTGATTCTACAACAGGATGCCGCCCCCCAATAATATTTAAATCTGTGCTTTCGTTCAACACGGGGCGTGTCCAATGATTTTCCAATGCTAAATCAGCCAGAGCTGAGGCCACATCCAACTCAGCCAACGCACCGGCCGCCATTAAAATGGGTTCTGCTTCGGCTAAAATTTCTTGTCTTAATTGTTCATACAATTCCAATTCTAGCGCCAATTTTTTGTCTTCTGCATGCAGGATTTTATCGGCTTCTTCCGCTAACTCTGTTGTTGTAAAGCGCACCACATTCGTCATCGTTTGACGATGAATAAAATCAGGATTATTAAACAACACCTCTGATTGTTTGGCGGGCACTTCCACATAATATCCCACCAAGTTATTAAAGGAAACTTTCAGGTTTTGAATGCCTGTTTGTTGCACATATTTGTATTGTAAATCCATCAGAAATTTCTTGGATCCAGCACGCATGTTTTCAAATTCGTCCAAAGTCGCACTGGCGCCGGCTTTAATAAACCCACCATCACGCGCAAACAGTGGCGCATCATCACGAATAAAGCGCTTAATCCTGTCACACAATTCACTATGAACACCAAGCCTATGGGCCGTTTCTTGTAAGGAAGCCGGTAATTCTTCGGTCATCAGGTTTCTTAAAGAGGGTATTTTATCTAAACTGTGAGCCACAGCTAACATGTCACGTGGACCACCACGATTAGAGGCCAGCCGGCTGAAACATCTTTCAACATCCGCTACTTCTTTTAAAACAACGCGCACATTGTCTTTGATAATGGAATTGTCCACAAAATAATTTATTTTATCCAATCTGGCGTTGATTTCGTCTATTTGAACCAACGGTGAAGACAAATAGGAAAGCAACAATCGTGCACCCGCACCAGTCATTGCGCGATCAATCGTATTTAATAAACTTTTCGCACCTCTCTCGTCGGACAATGTTGAGGTAAGTTCCAAGCTACGACGCGTTGCCCCATCAATGCTCATATACTTTTTTTCTACAAACTGTTGTGGTTCCGCCAGAGACGGCATCCCCTTCAATTGTGTTTCTTTTAAATAATTGATAACCACGCCCGCCGCAATTTGCTCTGACTTAGAAAAAGATGGATATTTGCTCATAACCTCCACTTGATTGATGGAAGAAAATTCATCTTTAGGCCGCATGGTTTGCAAACCAAAAGAATCGTCCAAAGAGATGGGATAATTAGCCATATCCTCTGGCACAAGTAATTCGGATGCCTCCAGACGACTTAAAACGGAAGGAACGTGGGCAAAACTTACCTCCTCCACAAAAAAATCCCCCGTAGAAATATCAACCCAAGCAATGCCACAACCAGCAGCCATCGGTGCCAACGCCACAAGATAGTTATGTGTTTTGGCGTTCAACAAAGCGTCCTCGGTTAATGTCCCCGCCGTCACAACTCGAATCACTTCACGTTTCATTACCGCTGTTGAACCGCGTTTTTTGGCTTCCTCAGGCGTTTCCATTTGTTCACAAATAGCAACCTTAAACCCCGCCTTGATCAAACGAACGAGATAATTCTCATACGCATGAAACGGGATACCGCACATTGGCACTTCTTTATCTTCAAATTCGCCACGATGTGTCAAAACTAAATCAAGCGCGCGGGAAGCTTGTTTTGCGTCTTCAAAAAACAGCTCATAAAAATCGCCCAACCGGAAAAACAAAAGGCAGTCCGGGTATTCTTTCTTGATCTCAAAATATTGAGCAAGCATTGGCGATGTTTTCTTTTTTGCCATTTTTATCCTTTCTTTTTTTCTTGATTTCTATTATACTAAATTTATGAAAAAAAAGAAAGCATTAAATGTCCATATGCGCGTTTTAAAAACGATCGCCCGCGTTTTAATTATAAACATCCCTGCGGTCATTATTTTGTTGTGTTTATTGGTAGCAAATCAATTGTCCTGGATTTCCGCTGGTATCGCTTTGTTGGCCTTTTGGGGGATCAGTGGCATTATCGTCTTTTATGTCTTTAAAGATTTAGACGATTTTATGAATTATTTAAGAAAACTGGCTCAAGGTTTCGAACCCGAATTGCCAAAGCTTCATTGGGGTATTTTTTCATCCGCACGCCTTACAAAAACATTTTTAAGCGTTAAAAATTTATGGTCAAACCAATTTGCTTCCGCCGAAAGTGTATTGGAAAACCTGCCCAATCCAATGTTGATGATTGATGAAAATCAAAAAATTGTTTTTACCAATTTTAGTGCTAAAAATCTTTTAGGAAACAAGCTTTTGGGCAGAAAATTATCCTCACTTTTTAATGATGCTCTTTTATTGGATACTGTTAAAAGTGTCATTACAAAAGCACAAACATCCAAAACCATCGCTGAGTTTGATATTAAAAATAAAACGGAACAAATTCAAACTTTTCAGGTAAAAGTCGATCATTTGCCTGTTCCCACAAAAGATGGGGCCATTGTTGTGCTTTCATTTTTTGATATCACTCCATTTAAGTTATTTAAAGTACAGCAGGCCGACTTTTTTGCCAACGCCAGTCACGAACTGAAAACACCTTTGGCCATTATTAATGGGAGTGTTGAAACATTACAAGGTCCCGCTAAAAATGACGCTGCTGCTCATGATAAATTCTTACCCTTAATCGCCGAACAAACCGTTCGAATGACTGATTTAGTCCAAAAGATGTTACAATTATCTAGACTTCAAATGGACGTACCATTAAACCGTAAAAATTCATTTTCTTTAAATGATTTAGTCCAAAAGGTCGTCAATGATTTTGACGTGCGTGCAAAGGCAATGCATAAGAAAATTATTTTAAATAAACAAGCCCATTTACCTTTGTTCCGTGCGGATCGTAATGATTTATACCATGTGTTTCAAAACCTTGTCGACAACGCTTTAAAATATAGCGCGCCAAAATCTGATATACATATCAATACATACTTGGATACAACAGGAAAATCTGCATTAGTCGTCGCTATACATAACTCTGGTAATCCTATTTCGCCCGAACACTTGGATCGGATTTGGGACAAATTTTATCGTATTCATTCGTCTGGTACGCAGTCTGTTGAAGGCAGTGGTTTGGGGTTAGGCATTGTGCAAAATATCGTCCGAAAATATCAAGGACATGTTGATGTTGTTAGCACCGAAGAGGCGGGAACAACGTTTACAGTTTACTTGCCCGTCGCTCCATAACAAAACATTTCTTTTAAGATACGATTAAGTTCATTTTGTAGGCTTTCGGGCAACGCACCTATACGATTTATCAAATCAGACTTTGGAACTGCATGTAACATATCGGGCGCAATCTGGCCTTGTTTTCCCCGCATTTTAACCCCTAACCGAAAAGGTAAATTTCTTTCCGCTGTGGTAATTGGAGCAATCAAAACATATGGCATCGTTTCAGCCATCTCATCTGGCGACAAAACAACACAGGGTTTTTCAATACCGTGTGATTCGCATAAATATACATCTCCGCGCTTTACCATTCCCATTCTCCTAAATATCTTAAAGGTTTCGAATTAATTTCATCTTTAATGGCCTCTTGCCATCCTTGACGAGGTTGTTTTTCGGCAGATAAAACAACGCTTTTTCCTTTTACTGTCAGGTCTAAATCCGATGAAAATTCACACGCATCGATTACGGCTTTTGGTAAGCGCACACCATACGAATTGCCTATTTTAACTAACTTTACTTGCATGTTTATCTCCCTTGAATAATGTTGCTAAAACCATATAAAGGCGCCCAGGATCAGAGCCCACCAAAACACCCAACCACGGACTGTCCTCCAGCCCACGGGTTAAATCTTCAAATGTATTCATATAAGCACTGATATTCTCTTGAAATTTTGGATCCAACAAGGCTACATCCAGCACTTTTTGACGCTTTGCTTGATTTAACATCGCTTTTATATGCCGCATAAAAACAGTCTTGTCGCCCGCATAATATTGATTCCAAAGTTCTTCCTCATTTTTGGGTTCAAAAACCGACATCATCTCAACAGAAAGTCCTTGTAATTTATCCAAAATTTGTTGCATCCGTTCGGTAAATTCTTTTGCAGAAAATGCGGCAGACATTTCTGGCAAACGGACAACATCTTCTTTTCTCGCTTGTTTTAACGCTTTCAGACGCATATCCAAAGTGGTTCCAATTTCTTTAAATCTTAGCAAAACTTTATCTGTATCCGCCAAAAAACCTTGCATCACATCCGTTGTTTTCATTGCTTTTTCAATGCGTTGTGTGTTTTCAGACAATGTGCCAATCCATTGGCTTGATTTATCCAGCGTGTTTCCTATGCTTTTTTCGGCCTGTGCCACAGCGTGTACATTTTGGGTAATTTCCTCGGTTTGAGTTTTTAATTGTTTGGATGTGTTTTCTAAACGTGCTTGAGCTTCTTCCGTCACTTTGACCAAAATATCCGCCTGTGCCACCAAATTTTGCCCAGCTTTTGCAGATTGTTCGTGCGCGGTTGTGGCGGCCAAACCTAATTGTTGTACATAATTGGCCATGTTTTTTGTTTGCTCATCCATATGTATAATGATTTTATTCAAATCTTCAATCCAATCTCCCAAATCCTCTCGCACTTGATTTGTTTGCTTTGTTACCTCTGTAAAAGAAGATCTAAATGTTTGAATTTGTTGCTTTAAATCCGCATTCAATTCCTGAACACGTTTTGCCCCCAAATCAGAAGGATAAACCAACTCTTCCAAATACGCTTTTGCAGACGCCATTTCCATTGAGGCTAATTGGTTTCTATCAATGTAGCTCCCCAATAGGTAAAAAACCGTTATGGGAAACAGCAAGGCGCCCAATTGTACCACCATTTCGGCCGGCGTTAAATCTGGCAGACGCCCTAACCAACCATATGTTGCAAATCCATAGATGGCAAAAATGCCCCACAAAACAGACAAGCCAATAAAAACATAATGGCCCGTCCAAGCAATTTTTCCTTTTCTTTTCGTCATTTATGAGCCTCCATTGCCTTTATTCTAAAAGACTTTTGAACAAAAGTCAAGAAGAAATTACTTTGTAATTACGTTCTTTTTTAATATTTTTTAAATTGTTTTATAACTTGTTGATTTTATTTTGTTTTTATATGTAATTACTTTGTAATATTTTGAATTTTTATTTTACTTGGATCTTTGATCACATGTTGGGGGGTGCCATGATGACGGAACCATGTCATTTGGCGTTTGGCATATTGTCGCGTCGCGGTGATGGCCTTTTCTATCATTGTTTTTTCATCTATCTCATTGTTTAAAAAGGATTTTATTTCCGAAACCCCTATAGCTTTTAATACCCCACCGGTTGCTTTTAGCTTGTTTAACTTTTCAACTTCTTTGATGGCGCCCTCTTTCAGCATTTCCTCAAATCGTTTTGCACAATTTTCATAAACCCGTTCTCTTTCAGGCAGAACATGGATTAAACAAAAATCGGCATCCAGTGCTTTTATTTTTGGCTGATTATGAAAATATTTCAAAGACTTACCCGTTGCCAATTGAACTTCCAGTGCGCGCCTGATACGTTGCGAATCTTGAAAAGGATAGTCCTTCATCATTTTTCTGACATCTTCTAATGGCATCTCTCGAACTTTTTGTCGAATCTCGTCGGGAATCTGAGGAATATCATTAACCCCGTTAATAAGTGCATCCAAATACATGCCTGTTCCGCCAACAATGATTGGATTTTCCACATGAGCTAGTGTCTTTTTTACATCAGACAACCATTCTATCATTGAATAATTTGTCCATGCGTCCACAAAACCGAATAAGTGGTGAGGGATGTCTTTTTGTTCTTCCAGACTGGGACGCGCCGATAAAATCCTTAAATCCTTATAAACTTGGATGGCATCCCCATTCACAATAGAACCGCCTATATGTTCCGCCAACTGTATAGCAAGTGCAGATTTACCACTTGCTGTTGGACCGCCTATAACAAAAATCCGTTGTTTTTTCATATGGATATTATACTGAAATTTCCTTTTAAAATCTATCATTTTTCTTGTTTTTTATAAAAAAAAGATATACTATCTAATAAGAGGTGTTTTACATGAGATATGTATTTTTAACTTTGCTATTCCTAACCGCATGTCAGTTTCATCCACTATATAAAGATCAAACTTACAAGTCCGTTTGTATTCAATCTATCCCGGAAGCATCTGGTTATTTGTTATATCAAGCCCTTACAAAACGTTTTGCTGAAAAGGAAAATTGCACTTATCGTTTAAAAGTGTCTGCGCCGGAGTTTACAGTATCGGACCAAAGTATTTCCAACAAAGACTTTATTACCATGCAACGCGTTCGTGCAAATACATCATTTAAATTGTTAAATAAAGACAATCAACAAATTTTAGCTAATTCCGTGACGGCAGAAGGGTCGTCTGCGGTTGTTGACAATCCTTATTCAACCGTTGTTTCTATTGAAAAAACTCAAAAAGATTTAATCCCTATTTTGGCAGAACAAATTTCATTGCATGTCGGTGCTTATTTAGACAGGAATCAACCGTGAAAGCCAAATCTTTTCAAATTAAAGCTTTAACTTCTCAATTAAAACATGGTTTTGACGCTATTATACTTTACGGAACGGACGATGGCGAAATCGATTTTGCATTAACTCAATTAAAGCAAGAACTTGGGCTTGATAACAAAGGGGCTAATGTTTCTACCTTAACAAAAGAAGCACTTAAAAAAACACCGCTTTTGGCAACAGATGAAGCCAACACAGCCTCTTTAATTGCCGAACGCCGCTTTTTATTTGTGCCAGAAGATGCCTCTTTTTCCGCCCCCGCATTGGTTCATTTTTTGGAAAATAAACAAACAGACGCCTTGCTTATTATTCAAGCGGGAAACCTGACAAAATCAAATGCTTTACGCATTGAAGCGGAAAAAAATCCGCGTGTTTTGGCTGTTGCTTGTTACCAACCAACACTTCAGGATATTCAACGCAATATTTCAGCATTTTTGCTGAATCATCATAAAAAAATCAAGCCTTCTGTATTAAATGAACTTTGCCAAAAAATTCCTTTTAATCAACAAATTATCGAAAAGGAATTAGATAAATTACTTCTTTATTTGGGGGATGATCAAGAGGTAACATCTGCCGCCATTCAAGAATGTTTAACAGATGGTGCTCAGGCCTCTCTTGAACGTTTGTGTATAGACTTGGCCGACGGTAAAGCGGATGATGTTCAACATGCTATTTCTCTCTTTTTAGCTTCCGGAGAACCGGAAACAACTCTTTTGCGAGCAGTTCGAGATTACTTTGAATTACTTTTTGTAATCATTTCAGATACTTCCGAAACAGTAAGTGCGATTGTTAAACAACATTTGAAACCGGCACAATTTCGGCTTGAAGATCCGTTGATTCGACAGGCTTCTCGTTGGCAAAAAAGAGATATTTTATTCGTTTTAGAAAAACTTTCTCAACTGGAACAACGTACTCGTACTACTGGACTGCCAACAGAAACGGTTGTAGGTCAGGCTTTTTTAAGTTTAGCTCGGTTTGCCCAAAAATTAGTTGGACTGCGTTAATTTTTGCAAAATTGCATCTAATTTTCCAAGACTATCATAGTGGATAGTCATACTGCCTTTGCGACCGTTCCATTTAATAGATACTTGAGCGCCCAACATTTTAGACAAATCGTTTTCCAGCGCCAAAACATCCGTGTCTTTTGTTGATTTTATTGGATTTTCTTTGACTTTTGGTTCAGCAACAAGCTTTTCTGTTTCACGAACGCTCAGGCCTTTTTTCACAATTTCCTTGGCTAATTTTTCAGGATTTTTAGCCGTTAATAAACTGCGCGCATGACCAACCGTCATTTGTTTTTCAATTAACAATTTTTTGACGCTTTCTGGCAACGATAAAAGGCGCATCATATTTGTTACATAACTACGACTTTTACCCACAACGCGAGATAATTCTTCCTGTGTGTATTTGAATTCATTCAAAAGACGCACATAGGCTTCTGCCTCTTCAATAGCGTTCAAATCTTCTCGTTGTAAGTTTTCAATTAAAGCAACTTCCAAGGCTGCTTTATCATCAAAATCTTTAACAATAACAGGCACTTGAGTTAAACCAGCCTTTTGTGAGGCACGGAAACGGCGTTCACCTGCAATAATTTCATAACCACCTTTCTTTTTGGAATTTGGACGCACCAAAAGAGGTTGTAAAACGCCTTTTTCACGAATGGATTCCACTAAATCATTTAAAGCACTTTCATCAAAAACACGGCGAGGTTGAAAGGGACTTGGTACTAATGCATCCAACATCACCATTACAATTTTATCCAACAAAACTGCTGGGGTTTCCTCTACGTTTGTATCCAAGGCGACAACATCGTCCCCCATTAAAGCGCTTAAACCTTTTCCTAAACCTAAATTTTTATCCATTTTTATTCTCCTTTTCACGATCTAATACTTCTTTTGCCAAAAGCACATACCTTTGTGCGCCAACACTTTTAAAATCATATAACATCACGGGCTTTCCATGGGAAGGCGCCTCTGGAATACGCACATTTCTTGGGACAATTGTATCAAAAACAAGAGGACCAAAGTAAGAACGTACATCCTGCACCACCGACTTTGACAGGTTGGATCGCCCATCAAACATCGTTAAGCAAATCCCTTTTATTTTTAAATCTGGATTGAAATTTTTCTTAACCTTTTCAATGGTTTTTAATAAATCCGCCACACCTTCCAAAGCCAAATATTCGCATTGAATTGGAATAATCACATCTGTTGCTGCCACCAAAGCGTTCATCGTCAACATCCCAACCGCCGGCGGACAATCCAAAAAGATATAATCAAAATCATCTAACTCAGATAACGCTTTTTTCAAAAAGAATTGACACTCTTCAACGCCAGCTAATTCCAAATCAACACCCAATAATTCCTGACTTGCAGGCAATATATATAAATAAGGAATTCCTGTATCCAATAAACTTTCTTGAATTTTATGACGTCCCAATAATACACTATACGAGCTTTTACCTCCCATTTGACGCTTTAAGCCAAGGCTTGTTGTGGCATTTCCTTGTGGATCTAAATCGATAATCAATATCTTTTTACGAAGGGCGGACAAAGCCGTTGCCAAATTCACAACAGTCGTTGTTTTACCCACACCGCCTTTTTGATTTGATACAGCAAAAATTGTTGGTTTAGACATGTTCTACCCCCTTAATTTTAAGAATACAACCTTCTGAATTGACAATATTTTTTATTTTTTCAACTTCATATTTCCATTGTGTCTGATTTAATTCTTCGTCAACGGATTTTCCCTTTGGTAATAATAAAATTGTTTCACGTGAAACATTGTGTCGAACCAAAGTAAGAAGTTCGTCAAGAGGGGCAAAAGCACGAGCCGTAATAACATCCGGTGTCTGCTTCACATTTTCAACACGTTCACGTAAAACTGTAAAATTCAAGTGTAATGTTCGGGCACATTCTTGTAAAAACAAACTTTTCTTTAAGTCTGATTCTACTAATGTAATAGAAGTTAAGGGGCCTTGAAGTGTCTGATTTAAGATAGCTATAACAACGGCCGGCAAACCACCGCCACTCCCTACATCCATCAAACTATGTGCTTGATTTTCCAATAAAAAATAAAGTTGAGCCGAATCTAAAATATGTCGATTCCAACTATCCTCAATTGTCTTTGAGGAAATTAAATTGACCGTCTTTTGCCACTTTAACAAAAGATCCCAGTATTGTTTTAACATGGGGATTGCCGGCTCAATTTTTTGTTCAAGTTCTTTTTTTGTTGTAATCATATTATTCTTTTTTTTATATTTTTATCAGAATAATTGTCATTATATATAGAAAAAAATTAAATTCAAGAACTTTTTTATAAAAAATGTTTCACGTGAAACATTTTTGCATATTTTTTATTACTTTTTTATGCTTTTTCATCCATTTGAGATGGATTTATTCCCCACAAATTATTTTTTATTTTTTGAACAAATGCTGTATGGGCGGCTTCTTCTTCCGGTAATATTTCAAAGACTCTTGGCGCCAATGTTTCACGTGAAACATTTTGGCTTACAGTTTTTTTCTCTTTTTTTTCAGATACTTGAGAAAATTTTAATTCTTTATCAAGTATCATAGCAAGATAAACATCCGCCAATAATTCACTATCTAATAAGGCTCCATGAACGGTTCGCCGTGAAGCATCAACACTAAACCTTTTACATAATTCATTTAAATTCACACGTGATCCGGGATATTTTTGACGCGCCATCACTAACGTATCTAACACATGATCATAACTTAATAAAGGTCTATTTGCCTTTTTCAGTTCAAAATTTAAAAATTTCATATCAAAGGGCGCATTATGAATCACAAGCGTGTCTTCACCAACAAACGCCAAAAAGTCATCTGCAATTTCGGCAAATTTGGGTTTGTCAGACAAAAATTCTTCCGTCAAACCATGCACTGCTATAACTTCCTCGCTCATAGATCTCTCTGGATTCAGGTATTGATGATAGGTTTTCCCCGTTGGAATATGGTTTACCAACTCAACGCAACCAATCTCAACGATCCGATCACCTGTATCGGGATCTAAGCCTGTTGTTTCGGTATCTAATACAATTTCTCTCATACATATAAGTATATCAGATTTTGCAAAATGAATCAAGAATAAGTTTTGCATAATGTGGATAACTGAACACTTTGTCCAAAGTTTTGCCGTCAGTCTAGAAAGTATACAAAACTATGCTTTGACAATGCAATGGACAAAAAAAGTTAACCGATTCGTTTTTAAGGTCTATAAAAATGTGCTTCTGTTGAATTTGCAACGATTCGTCATTTTTTGCATTTTCGCGTCAAGAAAAATTTTAAAAATTTATCCCCATCATCCCCAAGATAACAACAACAATATTTATATATTAAATAATAGAAAGTTTTTATTAGGATAAGTTTTTTTAATAATAAATCGGCCCTCCAGTATATACTGAAAAGCCGATTCTTAATTACTAATATATTAGATATAACGAACCGCTAAAACTTCGTAGGCTTTATCGCCCTTTGGTGTTTTAACTTCCACAATATCACCCAATTGTTTACCAATCAAAGCCTTTGCCAAAGGGGAAATAAAGGAGATTAATCCTTTTTCCAAATTAGCTTCATATTGGCCAACGATTTGATAGGTAGCTTTTGCTTCTGTATCACAATCAGAAACATCCACGGTTGCACCAAAAAGGATTTTGTCACCAGACAATTCTGTTGTATCAACAACCTGAGCATGAGAAAGAGCGCCTTCTAAATCTTGAATACGTCCCTCAATAAAGCTTTGTTGTTCACGCGCTGAGTGATATTCAGCATTTTCGGATAAATCACCACGGCTGCGCGCTTCTTCAATAGCTGCAATAATATGAGGACGATCCTCATACTTTAATTTTTTTAATTCTTCTGTTAAAGTGGCAAAGCCAACTTTTGTCATTGGAACTTTATCTTCCATGTATAACTCCTTTCATTCAAAGAAAAAAAAGATACCGCGGTCAAAATCACCGCAGCTTTTTTTTATCAAAGAACAGGATAAGTATAATACATTTTTCTTTAAAAGTCAAGCAATTTTTAAAAAGCAATAATTTAACAGTAATTACTTTGTGTATACATAACAAAAATAGTGTAATTACTTTGTATATATGTATGACAAGAGGTCTGGTTCATCTTGTTTAGAATAGTTTTCTTTCTTTTTGTTATTTTTCAATGGGATAGTGTCAATACTTCCATCTGAAAAACGTACCTGTAATTTCGGTTGATTTTGGGCCTCAAGAGCACTTGTAATGACTTTTGATCCATTTGAAATGAGGGCAAAACCACGTTCCAAAATTCCTTGATACGAAAAAGATTGTAGCAAGCGCGCCATAGATTTTGTTTTTTCTTGATATTGTTTCAGGTAAGATTTGATGGCAAGCGCCAATCTTTCAGTTTTATCATCAGTTTTTTGAATAAATCCTTGAATTATTTCATTTAAATTCGGAAAACGTCCTGTTAATGTTTGAATTTTAAGACGTGATTCAATGAGTGTTTGATTCAGGGCAGATTTTAAATTATTTTCTTTTGTATTCAATGTGTTATAAAGTTCAAGTCGAACAGGAACGGCTTTCTCTGCCGCACCTGTTGGGGTGGGCGCCCGCAAATCGGACACGAAATCGATTAGAGTTGTATCTGTTTCATGACCAACGGCAGAGATGACAGGAATCTGTGAATCATAAACAGCGCGCACAACGCATTCTTCGTTGAATCCCCAAAGGTCCTCTAACGATCCCCCTCCCCGTGCCACAATCAAAACATCTGGCTTTGGAATTTTGCTATTTTCAGGCAGCGCATTAAAGCCACGCACAGCGGCAGCCACTTGTGCGGCGCATTCTTCTCCCTGCACTGCTACAGGCCAAACAATAATATGACGCGGAAAGCGGTCAGTCACACGGTGAATAATATCACGAATGACAGCACCAGTTGGGCTTGTTACCACACCTATTACCTCTGGTAAAAATGGAATTGGTTGTTTGTGAGAGGGGTCAAACAATCCCTCTTTTTCCAATTTTTCTTTGCGTTCGTTTAAAAGTTTAAGTAAAGCTCCTACGCCAGCCGGTTCAGCTGCCTCTACAATCATTTGATAGTTGGAACGCCCCGGATAAGTGGAAAGTTTCCCTGTGCAGATGATTTCAAGGCCTTCTTGAATATGTGCTGCACATTGACGGGAAGAACCTTTCCAACAAATAGCCGATAGCACCGAATCTTTGTCTTTTAATGAAAAATAAATATGGCCAGAAGTGGCACGTTTGACGTCTGATACTTCACCGCGTACTTTGATGTGGTTAAACACTTGTTCCACACAGCTTTTTAAGGAAAGCGATAATTCAGTAACAGATAAAACGGGTTGTTCGGTCATTTACGTTTTCCTTTAAAAAATTGTGTCATCAAGGCACCACATTCCAAATTAGCCCATTTTTCAATTTTTAACTTATGGTGAGTTTGGCTGTGAGAAAAGACTTTTGCCCCCTGCTCTATCGCTCCCGTTTTAGGATCAGAAGCGCCATAATAAAGTCCATCCAATCTTGCCCAAGCGATAGCTCCGGCGCACATGACACAGGGTTCTAATGTAATAAATATAGAATAGCCACTCAAGAACTTGTCATTTAACTTTTTTAATGATTTTTCAATTACTTGCATCTCGGCATGTTGAAGCGGATTTTTTTTCTTTTCCACTAAATTATGTGCTTTTGCGACAATTTCACCCGTTTGGGAATTAAAAACAACAGCGCCCACAGGTACCTCGTCCAACTCAAAGGCTTTATGGGCTTCAGTTAAAGCAGTTAAAATAATCTTTTTTCTTTGCTTTTCTTCCATAACTCGTATAGTATCATAAATATGACAGAAAAGAAAGAACGAATTGCAAAAAAAATGGCCGATGCAGGCCTGTGTTCCCGACGCGAAGCAGAAAGATGGATTGCGGCTGGGCGTGTTGTTGTTAATGGTAAAAAGTTGGAAACCCCAGCTTGTGTTGTGGGGGATGAGGATATTGTACTTGTTGACAATAAGTTATTAAAAACAAAAGAAAAAACGCGTGTTTGGATTTATCACAAGCCTGTTGGATTGGTGACAACTGCGCGAGATCCACAGGGGCGACCAACCGTGTTTGAAAAATTGCCAAAAACCTTACCTCGAGTAATTTCTGTTGGACGATTAGATTTGAATTCTGAAGGGCTTTTGTTGTTGACCAACGACGGTGAATGGGCACGTAAGATGGAACTCCCCTCCTCGCATTTAGAAAGGACTTATCGCGTGAAAGTACATGGCAATTTAACGGGTGAAGTGCTGTCACGGCTTGCCAAAGGCGTAAAAATTGATGGGATTCAATATGCCCCTGCCCGTGTTTTGGTTGAGAAAAAGCAAGGAACAAATACATGGATTCAAATGACTTTAACGGAAGGAAAAAATAGGGAAATCAGACGCTTGATGGCTTTTTTCGGACTTGAAGTAGCCAAGCTTATTCGTATTTCCTATGGCCCCTATGAAATGGGCGATTTAAAGGTGGGTGACGTGAAGGAGGTACCATGCGTATTATTTCAGGAATAGCCAGAGGCAAAAAACTCTTTTCTCCAGTAACAGAGACAACCCAACCGACAATGGATCGTGCCAAAGAGACTTTATTTAATATGTTGGAATCTTGGCGTTTGAAAGAAGGTAAAGGTTGGGGGCAACTCAGTTTTTTGGATGTGTTTGCAGGATCTGGTTCTATCGGAATAGAGGCGTGGTCGCGGGGTGTAAAATGCCCCTATTTTATGGAAAATGATGCGGATGCTTTGAAAATTTTAAATCAAAATCTTGCACTTGTAAAATTACCAAAAACGGTTGCTGTGGATGCTTTAAATCCACCACTGGCGCCGCGGGCGGTTAGTATTGCCTTTATGGACGCGCCTTATGGTAAAGGATTATGGGCGGCAGCACTGCCAAAGCTTATTCAAGCAGGATGGATTGACAAAGAAACATTAATTATAGTAGAAACAGATAAAAACGCCCCCGAAATTGTGCCGGATGGTTTCTATGAAATAAAAGAGCGAGCAGCTGGTAGAAATTTATTTTTATTTATAAAACAAGGAGATAAAGATGAGACAGAACTTTAAAAAAATGGCAACGGCGGCTCGTGTATTGGCGGCTGATATGGTTGAGCAAGCCAAATCTGGCCATCCAGGTGCGCCACTTGGTATGGCGGATATTGCTACGGTTTTGTATGCTAAATTTCTGAAGTTTAATCCTGATTGTCCTCATTGGTTTAATCGAGACAGAATTGTATTTTCGAATGGGCACGCGTCAGCGTTGGTGTATGCGTTGTTGCATTTAACTGGTTACCCCAAAATGACGATGGATGAATTAAAACATTTTCGTCAGGCAGGTTCTTTAACACCAGGGCATCCAGAAACCACAACAGATGGTGTAGATTTTACAACAGGACCGCTGGGACAAGGGATTGCAGGTGCGGTCGGAATGGCGCTTGCTGAAAGGATGATGAATACTGAATTCGGAAAAGATTTAGTGAATCATAAAACCTATTGTTTTGTGGGTGATGGGTGTTTAATGGAAGGTATTTCCGAAGAAGCAATTAGCTTGGCGGGTATATTAAATCTGAAAAACCTTATTGTCCTTTGGGATGATAACACGGTAACAATTGATGGGCATACAGATATTTCCACAAAAACAAATATGAAAAAGCGTTTTGAGGCAAATGGGTGGCAAGTATTAAAATGTAATGGGCACAATTATAAATCCATTGAAAAAGCGCTTAAAAAAGCCCAAAAAGCGAAATATCCAACAATGATTGATTGTAAGACAACAATTGGTTTCGGGGCAGGTGAGTTAGCCAATACACCAAAGGTTCATGGAACACCATTGGGAGATATGATGTCAACATTTAAAGTAAACATGAAATGGACTTTGCCGCCCTTTGAGATGTCAGAGGATATTTATAAAATGTGGCATATGTGTGCTGATAAAGGTAAATCAGCTCACGATAAATGGTTACAATTAGCCAAAAAAAATCCAAATTTAATGGCACGGATTAAAGGTGAAGTACCAAAAGAATTAACAACCGCACTCAAAGAATTAAAAAAGCAATTTTTAAAAGAACAACCGAATTTAGCAACTCGTAAAGCAGGTCAAATAGTTTTGGAAAAAATGTTGGAAAATTGTCCTTGTTTAATTGGTGGTTCGGCCGATTTAGGAGCAAGTAACTTAACAAAAACAGAGGCCTCAAAACCTATTTCGGCTAAAAATTATAATGGTAACTATATTAACTTTGGCATTCGGGAGCATGCGATGGGTGCAATGACAAACGGGATTGCGGTGCATGGTGGTTTTATTCCATATGCAAGTACATTCTTTGTGTTTTCAGATTATATGAGACCAGCGCTTCGAATGGCTGCTTTGATGAATTTAAAAGAGTTGTTTATTTTTACCCATGATTCCATCGGAGTAGGGGAAGATGGTCCAACGCATCAACCCGTGGAACATTTAGCGGCTTTAAGAGCTATTCCTAACATGCATGTGTTTCGACCGGCTGGTGCGGTGGAAACGTTGGAATGTTATGAAACAGCTATGCAATTGAACGGGCCTTCTTGTATTGTTTTGTCCCGCCAAAACTTACCAACAGTGCGACGTGATATGAGTGAAAACCTAGTTTCGAAAGGTGCTTACGTTGTTCGTTCTCCATTAAAGAAAAGACAACTTACTTTTGTGGCAAGCGGATCGGAAGCCAGCTTGGCAATTCAGGCTTTTGGTATCTTAGCGGAAGAAGGAATTGATGTGGCGGTTGTTTCTGTGCCATGTTTAGATTTATTCATGCAGCAACCAGAAAAAGATCGTGAAAAGATTTTAGGTTCAGCGCCGCGATTGTTTATCGAGGCGGGTAGCCGTATGTCTTGGTATCCATTCAAGCGGGAACAAGATGAGATTTTGGGAATGGACACCTTTGGACAAAGCGCTCCGGCAAAAGACAATTTTGTTCACTTTGGATTTACCAAAGAAAATGTTGTAAAAATTGCCAGACGGATGATAAAACCTCTTGACAGAACAGGACAATAGAGTATATTGGCCATATGGAACGTAGAAATGTTTCATGAATAACAAGCGAAAATAAAAGGAGAAAAAATGAAAAAAATATTCTTAATGGCATGTGCTGCGGCGATGATTATTGCCGCGGGTAGTGTGTGCGCGGCTCAACAAAAGGCATTAAAAGGATCACAGGCTTCTGAGCAAGCTACAGCCATGACGACAAAGGCATCCACTCAAAAGGCTGTCGCGGTAAAGGAAACCGCACAAGAGGAAGAAGATCAAATAGTTGTAGCGGTAAAGAAAACCGCACAAAAGGAAGCAGATCAAATAGTTGTAGCGGGAAAAGCGTCTTGTAAAGTTGGTTCCCATGAAAGCCATCAATGGATCAAAGCTCGCAACAAAAATTGTACAAAGTGTGGAACACAAAAAGATTCCAAAGGCAAAAAAGTGTTTTATTGCTATTGTGACTGTGCCAAAGCTGAACCACAAGATACAAAATGTCCAAAGGGGACAGAGTTTGATAAGAAAACGCAGAAATGTGTTTCAAAAAAATGCGCAAAGAACCAATATATTGCAGGAACAAAGTGTGTGGATTGCCCAGCCAACGCAACGTGTGATGGGAAAACAGCAAAGTGCAATGCTGGATATCAGGATGTAGCTAAAAATATCCATGAAGCAGTTTGTAAAAAAACGGGTCTAGTATGCAAGAAAAACCAATATATTGCAGGAGCGAAGTGTGTGGATTGTCCAGCCAACGCAACGTGTGACGGTGCGAAAGCAACATGCAAAAAAGGTTTAGTTGCTTCAGTAAAGAATGGAAAAGTCAGTTGTGCAAGGTCGCAGGCTAATGTAAACACCATTAAGAAGTAAGACAAAAACAGTGGTAATTGTGGAACTGCAAATATCCACATGGGTCGATGTAAAAAAATAAAAAGATCCACAAACATTATTACTGTACGTGCGATTGCTAAACAACTAAGCCAAAAATCTCCCGCCTTAAATGGTGGGGGATTTTTTGTTGTTAAAAACGGAAAATATCCTTGATTTTTATCTTTTCTTTTTATAGAATAAAAGCACCATTAAAAATAAAGGAAAGGATGAAAAATGGCATTAGTTTCTTTAAGACAATTATTAGATGACGCAGCGGAACATTCCTATGGGATCCCTGCATTTAACGTAAACAACATGGAACAAGTCTTGGCTATTTTGGCGGCCGCCAACGAAGTCAATGCTCCTGTGATTATTCAAATGAGTAAAGGTGCTCGTCAATACGCCAATGACGCCGTGTTGAAGCACTTGATGATGGCGGGTGTGGAAATGTATCCGCATTTACCAATTTGTGTGCACCAAGACCATGGTTCAAGCCCTGATGTATGCTATTCCGCTATGGCTTCCGGTTTTACATCCGTGATGATGGATGGTTCTTTGGATCCAGAAGGCAAGCCGGCGACATATGAATACAATGCTCAGGTGACCGGCGAAGTTTCCCAAAAAGCACATGCAAACGGTGTGTCCGTTGAGGGTGAATTGGGTTGCATCGGTTCTTTGGAATCTGGCAAAGGCGAAAAGGAAGATGGTCACGGATTTGAAGGCTCCATTGATAAATCCAAATTACTCACAGATCCAGATCAAGCTGTGGATTTTGTGCGTCAAACAAAGGTGGACGCTTTGGCGGTTGCCATTGGAACAAGCCATGGTGCTTATAAATTTACACGCAAGCCAGATGGCGCGATTTTGTCCATTGACACAGTGAAGAAAATTCATGAAAAATTGCCATACACCCATTTGGTGATGCATGGTTCTTCCTCTGTGCCACAAGATTTGCAAGACATTATTAACGCTCACGGTGGACAAATGCCACAAACCTATGGTGTGCCTGTGGAAGAAATTCAAGAAGCCATTAAACACGGTGTGCGTAAAGTCAATGTGGACACAGACTTGCGTATGGCGATGACGGGGGCAATTCGGACAGTGTTTACAGAAAAACCAGCCGAATTTGATCCACGTAAATATTTAAAGCCAGCCATGGCAGCTATGTCCAAAGTGTGTAAAGAACGCTATGAACAATTTGGTGCCGCAGGGCAGGCCGCTCATATCACGCCAATTTCATTGGAAGATATGGCGAAACGCTATGCCTCTGGCGAGTTAGATCCAAAGATTGTGGGGTAAGATGGTCCAAGTTGCCGCCAGCATTTTATCGGCAGATTTTGCCAAACTGGGAGCCGAGGTGAAAGTCTTGGACAAGGCTGGTAGCGATTGGATTCATATAGATGTAATGGACGGATGTTTTGTGCCGAATTTAACCATGGGTCCCATGGTGGTGCAAAGCATTCGCCCATATACAAAAAAGCCATTGGATGTGCATTTGATGGTAAAAAGGCCATCCGTTTTGATTCCAGCTTTTGCGCAAGCCGGAGCGGATTTAATTACTGTACATTTGGAATGTGGTGAAAAGATGGAGAACTTGATTTCTCTTATCAAGAAATTTCATAAAAAAGTGGGCATTTCTATTAAACCAAAAACAAAAGTAGCGGATATAATTCCGTATTTACCAATGATTGATTTGGTGTTGGTGATGAGTGTTGAACCTGGTTTTGGCGGACAAGCATTTATTCCAACCGCGCTCAAAAAAATGGCCGAATTACGTGCATTAATCGGACACAAAAAAGTGTTGATAGAGGTGGATGGTGGTGTCAATGATATCACAGCGCCAGCCTGCCGTTTAGCGGGCGCTGATGTATTGGTGGCTGGCAATTATATTTTAAAAAACAAGTCTAAAGCAGGAGCTATCAAAAAACTGAAAGGAAAGTCATGACAAAAATACTGATCGTAGAAGATGAAGCAGGATTGGTGACTCTCCTGAAATACAATTTGGAAAAACATGGCTATGAAACCGCCGAAGTCATGGATGGCAAGCTGGTGATGCAGGCTGTTTTAACCGAAAAACCAGATTTAATTTTAATGGATTGGATGTTGCCCAATGTTTCTGGTGTGGATTTGTGTCGTGAAGTTCGTCAACATCCAGATGTGAAATTAACGCCGATTATTATGGTAACGGCACGTGCCGAAGAAGCCGATAAAGTGCGGGGGCTTTCTTATGGTGCGGATGATTATATGACTAAACCATTTTCCGTCCCAGAGTTAATTGCGCGGATCCAGGCGCTTTTGCGACGTGTTGTGGTTAAACCCAATACAAAGATTTTAAAAGCAGGCGTGCTTTCTTTGGATTTTGATAAAAAAATGGTTTTAAAAGAAGGGGAGGCCATGCATATGGGACCAACGGAGTTCCGTTTGCTGGCAATTTTAATGGAGCAACCTGGCCATGTGTTTTCACGGGAAGAGCTGCTGAAGTTGGTATGGGGAGATAGTGTCTTTGTTGAACCCAGAACGGTGGATGTTCATATTCGCCGGCTTCGGCGCAATCTGAAAGACGATGATTCCGAGCTTATTCGGACGGTACGTTCTTCTGGCTATGCAGTAAAGGTATAAAATGTTACATACAACAATCAATTCTGCTGAGAAAAGATATAAAAAATCCAAAGATGTAAAGAAAAATATTGTTTTAAGTTTTCGTACATGTGAAAATGGTTGTCCAAAGGAATCCTATTTTTTGAATTTAAAAGGAGTGCAAGAAAAGCCCTCAAAACGGCGGAACAGATATGTTGTTAAACAATTTGCGAAAATGGGCAAATTGGATGAGATTTTATCTCCCGAGACATTGAAACAAGCAACGGAAGAAGGTGTTTTGCCGCCCCCGTATGTGGTAGATTATAAAGTGCCGTTAGATTTGGGCGGTTCAAGCAATGTGAGCAATATGTATGTTGTGGATAGAAATGTGGCGGAATTGATGGATGTCCTTTATTGGCGTCAGATTCGTCTGGAAGTGAATGCGGCTTGTCACGATCGTGATCAAAAACACCAAAAGCCACCAAGAATTATAGTTTCTTTTGCACAATTGCCGCGACTTTTTACTCAAGAAAAATTTTTAGAGTATATTTTGCCGCATGAACGTAAGGGGTTGCAAAAATACTTGAATCAGAAAGCGACACAAGAAGCGATAAAAAATGAAAAAGTTTCTGTGCAGGTTTTGCCAGACGGAAGCGAACTATGGCGTCTTTTAGCGCAAGAAATGTTGCCAAGCGGTTTAAGACGAGCCATTATAAAGGTTGCGCCTCGTTTGTGGGTGGAACGCAATCGGTTGCGTGGAGAATATATCAAAATGCGCCCTAAAATTGTTTTGGCGTCATTGCGGCGGGGTGATTTTAAAGATTTGCCCATTGCAACACAGCGTCAAATTCGAACGAGGGAGCGTGTGCCTGGTTATGTTGGTCGAACCTGTCACCACATTTTGCCATTAGCATTGGGTGGTGAAAATGAAATGACAAATATCTGTTGGTTGAATGAGCGCGTTCATACATTGCTTCATCAAAAGTTCATTTCGCCGTATGAAACCCATATGCATGGAATGGTTGATGTGCCACAAAATTTGTTTTTTGAAATACCAATTCCTTCGGATGCAAAAATTCAAACATATACCATATCACGCCATGGTGCAGTTGTTCTAAACAAGCTTCCTGCAACAGAAAAGAAAGCTTCAAAACCACAGAATACCCATTGACTTTAAGGTCTATTTTTGCTATAATAAAGCCGTTGTCGGACAGGGGTTGTCCGGCTTAAATTTAACAAAAAGGAAATAAAATGATAGAAATCAAGTTGCCCGATGGGTCAAAATTGCCCTTTGAAGCACCCGTGAACGGACTTCAAATCGCAGAAAAAATTAGTGTCAATTTAGCAAAAGCTGCCTTAGCCACAATCGTGGATGGTACACTCACTGATTTAATGACTCCTATCACAACAGATGCAACAGTTTCTATCGTGACAACTAAAACCCCTGAGGCTTTAGAAATTTTGCGTCACTCCACAGCGCATGCCTTGGCTCAAGCCGTGGAAGCGTTGTATCCAAAAGCAAAGGCGACCATTGGTCCGGCCATTGAAAATGGTTTTTACTATGATTTTCATGGGATTATTTTAAAGGAAGAAGATCTGCCAAAAATTGAAGCCAAAATGGCCGAAATTGTGGCGGCAGATTTGCCAATTGTTCGTTCTGTTGTATCTCGCGCTGAAGCTCGTGAGATTTTTACAAAACGTGGCGAAAACTTTAAGGTGGAATTGATTGACGATTTGCCCGAAAACGTCAAGGAAGTGTCTTTGTATACGCAAGGCGATTATGTTGAATTATGCCGGGGACCACACTTGCCGCGTACTGGTTTAATCGGAAAAGCATTTAAATTGACGAAAGTGGCCGCTGCTTACTGGCGAGGCGATTCTAATCGCGAATCTTTGCAACGCGTGTATGGCACCGCTTTTTGGTCCGATAAAGAATTGAAAGCTTACTTCACTTTGCTGGAAGAAGCCGAAAAACGGGATCACCGCAAAATTGGTAAGGCATTGGATTTATTCTATTTTGATCCAACCGCACCTGGTTGCCCTTATTGGTTGCCAAAGGGTCTTAAAATGTACAACATTTTGTTGGACTATTGGCGCAAAGAACACGAAAAGGCGGGCTATCAAGAATTTGCTGGCCCATTGATGAACTCAAAAGTGTTATGGGAAACCTCGGGTCACTGGTCACACTATAAAGACGATATGTATCTGTTGACGGCGACAGAAATGGCCGAAAACGAGGTCTATGCGTTAAAACCAATGAGTTGTCCATCGACCATGTTGTTGTTTAATTTAAAAACACGTTCCTATCAAGATTTGCCTATCCGTTTTTCTGATGTGGATATGATTCATCGTAATGAAGCATCTGGCGCTTTGAATGGCATGTTCCGTGTGCGTGAGTTCCACCAAGATGATGCACACATCTTTATCACGGAAGATCAAATTGAGGAAGAATATGAACGCCTGTTCGCATTGGCAGATAAATTCTATAACTTATTCGGTTTGAGATATGAAATGAAGCTTTCCACGCGTCCTGATGATTTTATTGGTGACATTGAAACATGGAATCGTGCCGAGGATGCATTACGTCGTATTTTGGACAAGCATTGTGGTAAGGGTAATTATGCTTTGAAAGAAAAAGATGGTGCCTTCTATGGTCCAAAAGTGGATATTGCCATGAAAGATGCTTTGGGACGCGAATGGCAAACAGGCACTTTCCAGTTGGATTTCCAATTGGCAGGCCGTTTTGGGTGTAAGTATGTTGATAAAGATGGCAGCCAAAAGACACCCGTGGTAATTCACCGCGTGTTGTATGGATCTTTGGAACGCTTTATGGGCATTTTGACGGAACACTTTGCGGGCGCTTTCCCTGTGTGGATTTGCCCTGTTCAGGTGCGTTTATTGCCAGTGTCCGATAAACACCGCGAAGCCGCGCAAAAGATTTTAGAAAAATTGGAAGCGGCGGGTATTCGTGCCGAGATGGAACGTCAATCCAACACAATCGGCTATCAAATCCGTGAAGCCCACAATGCCAAGATTCCATACGCTGTAATCGTTGGAGACAAGGAAATTGAATCGGGTACAATCTCTGTGCGTGATCGTACTGGCGCCCAAAAGAACGCTATTTCGCTGGACGATTTTATTGCCACAGTGAAGAGGGTGAACGATATACGGTCATTGGAATTGTGGAAATAACTCTTGACTTTTGTTTAAAAAAAGGATATCATCACCCCCATGTTTAACAGAATAGATAACATTATTTCCCTGATTGTGTTGTTGCGTGGGTCAAACCACCGAAGGGGCTGACGTTATCTAAGAAAACAACAACGTAAAGACCACCCCTTCTGGGGTGGTTTTTTGATAGGAAAAGTATGGAAAAGATATGGATTTGTGATTCGACACTACGTGATGGGGAACAAGCTCCTGATGCAGGTATGACTTTTGATCAAAAAATTACTCTAGGCAATGCCTTAATAGATTTAGGCGTAGATATATTGGAAGCTGGCTTTCCAAGAACTTCGTCCTTGGATGCCGATGTTGTTTATCGGTTGGCGCGAGAGGCTCAAAATAGAGATGTTATTATCAGTTCTGTTGCGCGTTGTTGTCAGGCTGATATCGATGTGTCTGTAAAAGTTCTTGAGCCGGTAATAAACGATAAAAAAGGACATCTTCATCTTTTTACGCCAACAAGTTTTACCCATGCAGCGAATAAGTTGCATAAAACTCCTGAAGAAATTCTGAATATGACGCGAGAGGGTATCGAATATGCAAAGAATTTTGCGCCCATTAAGTGGTCGGCAGAGGATGCAACACGCTCAGATAAAGATTTCCTGGTAAAATGTGTTCAAACAGCGATTGATGCAGGAGCAACCACTATTAACTTGGCGGACACGGTTGGACAAATGGTGGATACACAAATGCAACAATTGTTTGAGTATGTTATTCAAAAAACAACGCACGAAGGGGTTATTTTTTCTGTTCATTGTCATAATGATAAAGGTTTGGCGACCGCAAATTCGCTTTTTGCGATTAAGGGGGGTGCCAGAGAAGTGGATTGTTGTATGAATGGTTTAGGCGAAAGAGCAGGCAATGCAGCATTGGAAGAAATTGTAATGACTATTAAAACAACGCCAGAGGTTTATCCGTTTGAAACAAAAATTGATACAAAAAAAATCATGGAAGTGTCTCGATTGGCAGAAAATTTTTCAGGATTTCAAGTGTCCAGAAACAAAGCAATTATTGGCAAAAACGCCTTTTTGAACGCATCTGGCATTCATCAGGATGGTATTATAAAAGGACAAGCGGCCAATATAAAAACAATGTATAACGCCATTCCTCCAGAATTGCTGGGTCGAAAAAATGAAATTGTAATTACGCGACATAGTGGTTCTTGTGCAATTGTCTATGTGCTACAGCAGGAAGGTGTAGAGGTGAATCAAGAAATTGCGCGTGAGCTTTTACAGCATATCAAAGAGCGGGCAGATCATCCGAAAAGTTTCACCCGAGAAGAATTGGTTGCATTATACCAAGAGCTGGCGGAAAACCATAAAAATTCTTGACTTATTTGTTCATTTTTGCTATTATGCTCGCATTATCATTTGAAGGAGCGTTGGCAGAGTGGTAATGCAGCGGATTGCTAATCCGTCATCCTGTTAAAGGGATGCACAGGTTCGAGTCCTGTACGCTCCGCCAAATTGGACAAGTCGTCAGAAATGACGACTTTTTTAATACTTATCAGCGCCTTAAATCGGTTCAATTAGAACGTAAATCAAAGGCACATATTTTGTCCAATAATCGAACCATAAATGCGTTAACCATTTGATTTTGTTATGTTTCATTTTTTTTCTGTTTAAAAGGCTTACAGCCACTCGAATTTTTTTATAAAATCATACTTTTTTATGTTGTATTTCAAATTTAGATGAACTACAACCAACGTAGTTTTACATTCGGGAGAATTTTATTGTGAAATTAGAAAAAGTAAAAGTTGATAAAAAATATAGAATATCTTTTAAGGATGAGGATAAGTTGTCCACCGTCAGTGCGCCAATTACCCACAATAATGATCCCTCAGAATTCATTTGGTTGGAATTAATAAAATAACTGCTTGATTCTTTGTGGAATAAGGTGTACTATATGCACAAGCATAGGAGGTATGAGTATGTTCAAGAAAAAGTTAACGCCAGGAATAAAAAGTTTGCTTGCTTCTTTGGTGTTGTCTAGTGTGGCAGCATTGTCTGCGAAGGAGGCTTCTGCAGAAACACATCCTCAAGTAGGTGTTGATTTAGTGAAAACAGTAGTGAGAAGTGATAGAACGGCACAGATTGATTATTCAAATCATTTGTTTGGGGAAGAATTAGCTTCGACAGACAATTTAGATATTGTGTCACAATATTATGTCTGGAATTTATTCGAGGCAGATGAAAATGGTGTTATTCCTGGATTGTTAACGGACGGGTCGGTGTCTGTTTCCAAAGAAAAATCTAACAACATGGACAAGGATGGTATTCAAAACAATGCCTCCAAGAAAACAACGACATCGCGTGTTTATTTGCATGAGCCAACAGGGACAGCTTTTCTGGGGTTAGATTATCATGATGTTTCTATAGATATGGGTTCTGAGCGTTCTGCCAGCACATTGTCAGATCATATGTTGCTTCGTATACGCGATCAATCAGAACTTCGTAAGGTTCAAGATTGGCTGGTTGCCAGTATGAATAAAATTGGCCAAAAGAATGAAGCAACAGAAGCACTTTTTTCACTTTTTAAGGCAACACAATCGCCATTATTTCAAAATTTGCCTCAGGGAAATGTTAAGCCCTATCACCTAAGTCCGTTACAAATGAAATCTGTTGAAGCGACCTTTGTTAGAACGGGGCATTTTTCATTGCCAGGTGGTTTGACCATGCGCAAAGGAAGGGGCCTGGATTAAGATAATAGATCGCTTAATTAAGGTGGATGCATATTGTGGTTGTCCGGATGGTGGTAAACCATCGGAAGCATTTTTAAAGGACAAATATCACCATCCATGCTGTAAAGGAAAGTATATGTACAACCCAAAAACAAAACGCTATGATAAGGAAAACAATTTGGCATGTAATCCAGAAGGAGCTAAGAAAATGGTAAAATCTATTGAGTGGTCTTTGATAAAGCATTCGAAAAAACCTGGATTGGATCCTCTTGTACATGCAGCGGCAGAAAACCCGGATGCTTTGCGAGAGAGCATGGATATAACAGAACTTTATTAAAGTTGTGTCATTTTTTTACTGATTTAGCTCTCATTATGCACAGAATGGCCCGCCATTTTTAACTTAAATTTAATTTTTTCTATATATAATGACAATTACTTTAATAAAAATATAAAAAAAGAATAAGTAGAAAGAATAACAAATGAAAATAAAAGATAAATTTTTGAATCCCAAGCTCTATGGCTTTATCACAAGTGGTAAAGTTGACGTTGAAAGCTTTAGGCCTGATGGGAATTCTAGCATCTTCTTTTATCAAGAACATACAGGCTTTATCAAAGCCAAGTATAATTTCTAACAAGGAGATAAGTATGCAAAAAACAATGATTACATCGGCTGCATTAGTAGGAATGGGGTTATTATTGGCAGGCTTTTTTCCAGGATATTATTACTATCATACACAAATGGACAATCGTACCGTTACGGTTAAAGGATTAGCCGAACAAGATGTGGTGGCTGATTTGGCGATTTGGACGATCCGCTTTCAAACAGCGGGTAATGATATTTTGCTTGCCAAAAAAGACATTGAAAATCAACAAAAAATGATCACTGATTTTTTGGTGAAAGCTGGTTTTACCTCTGATGAAATTGGGATACAGGGCTTAACGATGCAAGATGCCTATGCAGACAGTTATCGCGATAAATCATCCATTTCCGCGCGCTATACTTTGAACCAAACAATGCTTGTCAGAACGGACAAAGTGGCGTTGGTGCAAAATACCTATCCCAACATTGGGGATTTGGTGTCCAAAGGCGTGACATTTAATCCATATGGTAACGGAGTATCGTATGTTTATACAAAATTGAACGAAATTAAGCCACAAATGTTGAATGCTGCCATTGTAAACGCCAAAGCGGCGGCGGACGAATTTGCAAAAACATCCGGATCTAAGGTGGGCGATATTCGTCATGCAAATCAAGGCGTCTTTTCCATCACAGCACGGGAAGAAAATCCCGACTCAAGTGAATCGGGACAAATCAATAAAAAAGTGCGCGTCGTTTCTACAATTGAATACTTTTTAAAATAGCACTCATTCCAATATGGCTTTAATCCGACGCACACCCGCGGAAGAAGATTCCTCTTTCAAGATGCGAAAGCGTCCCAAATCTCCTGTGTTGGTCGCATGGGGGCCACCACACACTTCTTTGGAAAAATCGCCCATGGTGTAAACTTTTACCAATTCGGCGTCATAGCGGTCTTTAAATAGGGCTGTTGCGCCTTCCGATACTGCCTTATCAAGGGGCATCTCTTCGCATGTAATCGGCATCTTTTTGTTGATGGCTTCATTGACAAGATCTTCCACTTGTTTTACCTCTTCCGGCGTCATTTTGCGGCCAAAAGAAAAGTCAAAACGCAAGCGTTCTGGGGTAATATTGCTGCCTTTTTGAGCCACTTCTGATCCTAAAACTTTGCGTAAAGCGGCGTGCAACAGGTGTGTTGCAGAGTGCAAATTCGTTGTTTCAACGGAGTGATCACTCAAACCGCATTTGAATTTTTGCTCTGACCCAGCCCGAGATAAAGCTTGATGTGCTTCAAAACACTTGTTAAATCCATCTACATCCACCGAAATGCCATTTTCTGTGGCAATTTCTTGCGTGAATTCCAACGGGAAGCCATAAGTGTCATACAAATGAAAAGCAGTTTGTCCATCAATGGTTTTATTTTGTAAATTGGACATCACTTTATCCATTTCTTTAAGACCTATTGTCAAAGTGCGGCTAAACAATTTTTCTTCTTTCGTCAGTTCATCCAAAATAAAGGCGCGATTCCGACCCAATTCAGGATAATCTGGCGCATAGCGATTAATAATTGTTTCTGCTAAATGAGGCAGCTCAGCTGGTTCAACACCTAACTTTTTCATATTCCGAATAGCAATACGAATCAAGCGGCGCAAAATATAGCCTTGATCGGTGTTGGAGGGGGTTAAGCCGCGATCATCACCCAAGATAAACACGCCTGTACGAAGGTGATCGGCGATTTTGCGGAACGCCTTTAAATCATCATCATATTTTTTGCCGGAAAGTGTTTCCAGCTGTTTAATTGTATCAGAAAAAAGTTCTGTGGAATATACATCTTGGATTCCGTTCAAAAAACAAAGTGTGCGTTCCAACCCCATTCCTGTGTCCACATTTTTTTGTGCTAACAGCTCATAGGTGCCATCTTCTTTTTTGTTGTATTGCATAAAAACGTCATTCCAAACCTCAGTATATTTGCCACAATGACACCCTGGTCTACAATCTGGACCACATTTTGGTTGGCCGTTATCAATAAACATTTCGGTATCGGGACCACAAGGGCCTGTTTGACCAGCGGGGCCCCACCAGTTGTCTTCTTTACCATTAAAAAAGATCTGATCATCACGAAGCCCTTGTTCTTTCCAATAGCCAGCTGTTTCTTCGTCACGAGGTGCGTTTTCATCCCCCGCAAAACATGTCACAGCCAATTGTTCTTTTTTAAAGCCCAGTTTTTGGGTTAAGAATTCAAAGCTCCAAGCCACCATTTCTTTTTTGAAATAATCACCCAAAGACCAGTTGCCCATCATCTGGAAGAAAGTCAAATGGCAATAATCTCCCACATCAGCAATATCATTTGTGCGAATGCACTTTTGTACGTCTGTTAAGCGTGTGCCTGCAGGATGCTTTTGTCCCATCAAATATGGAACCAATGGATGCATTCCGGCGGTTGTGAACAACACCGTTGGATCATTTTCAGGGAACACGGAAGCGGATGGAATTTCCACATGTCCCTTGCTTTTAAAAAAGTTAATCCATAAATCACGTAATTCATGATAGGTAAATGGCATTTCGTTCTCCTTTGTTAAAATTGGAACTATTTTATCAAAAAAGCCTTTGAAAGTCAAGGTATTTGACAAAAACAAAAAAGGGGTATAAAATGGCGACGCAAAACAAAAGAAAGGATTTTAACATGCGTAAATTATTAGTTGTTGGTTTAGCCTTGGCTTTGTCCGCTTGTGGAACAACCGCCAATACATCCAATGCCTCTTTGAACACCTGTTTAACACAAAAAGCCTATGCTACATTGAATGATGGTTCTTTGTTTACAACAGAAATTAAAACCTTGGCCAAAAATATTTCCACGGCTTGCTTGAAGCAATTAGCTTTGGAAAAATCTGGTTTAAGTGAAGAATCTGTGACAGCTGCCGCCAATGTATTGAATGCATTGAAGGCTGCCAAAACAGCAGAATAAGTCAATTCTAACAATTTAAACCCCCGCCCAAATCGGACGGGGATTTTTTATTTTTATAACGGATTATTCCGCTTCTGTTGAGGCGTCATGATCGCCAACAATCATATCCTTGGAAATATCCTTGGCATGATCGCGGATGGCTTTTTCCAGTTCGCCGGCTTCCTTGGTGTGTTCTTTCAGCCAAGATTTTGCGGCTTCACGGCCTTGACCAATACGTTCGTCTTTATATGAGAACCAAGCCCCAGCTTTTTCCACTAAGCCGGCCTTGATACCTAAGTCCAACAATTCGCCCATCTTGGAAATACCTTCTCCATATAAGATATCAAAGTCAACAGTTTTAAATGGCGGGGCGACTTTGTTTTTCACAATCTTGACACGTGTTTGGTTGCCAATGACATCTTCGTGATCCTTGACGGAGCCAATGCGGCGAATATCAATACGCACAGACGCATAGAATTTCAATGCATTGCCGCCTGTTGTTGTTTCTGGGTTGCCGAACATCACGCCAATTTTCATACGAATCTGGTTGATAAAGATGACCAATGTGTTGGCTCTGGCCACAGAGGCTGTCAATTTTCGTAAGGCTTGGCTCATCAAGCGAGCTTGCAATCCCATGTGCGAATCGCCCATGTCGCCTTCCAACTCGGCTTTTGGTACCAAAGCGGCCACAGAGTCAACCACCAACACCGAAAGTGTGCCAGAACGCACCAATGTATCGGCAATTTCTAAGGCTTGTTCGCCGGTATCTGGCTGAGAAATCAATAAATCATCAATGTTGACACCTAACTTGCGGGCATAACTTGGATCCATGGCGTGTTCGGCATCGATATAAGCGCAGACGCCACCTTGTTTTTGAGCTTCCGCCACAACGTGTAAGGCCAAAGTTGTTTTACCTGAACTTTCAGGTCCATAGATTTCAATAATGCGGCCTTTTGGTAAACCGCCAATACCCAAAGCCAAATCCAAGCCCAAAGAACCCGTAGAAATGGCAGGAATTTCAACAGCGTTATCTTGTTGGCCCAAACGCATAATGGATCCTTTTCCAAACGCGCGTTCAATTTGTGCTACAGCGGCTTCTAATGCTTTATCTTTTTCCATATTTTTCAACTCCTTGTTAAAATTCGTTCTCGTTTTGTTCTCATATCATAAAACAGAAAAAATTTATTTGCAACAACTTTTTTATGTTTTTATGATAAATTTGACAAGAATCTGATTTTATGATGAAATCTGAATATTTTTATGAGAAAAACGCTTGATGGAGGATGAAGAGCGTAAAATTTGGAAAAAAAGACAACGAACAAATCATTGATTCTTTGATGACGAACAAAATGAGTGCTTTATGTTGCGTTACAATTTTTCGCCATATTCCATCGGTGAAATTGGTCATGGCAATTTGGCTTAGCGTGCAATTCATTCAATGTTTCCAAATTGACAAAAAGAAAAAAGAAGTGTATACTGTATAAGAACACGTCGAAAGGATCATATATGTCACGCAAAACTTCAAGTGCTTTACAAAACAAGGATGCGGCGGCTACCATATTAGGAAATAAAACCCTTCAAGAAATGGAGCGCTGTTTGATGCAAAAATTCAAACATCAAAAACAAATGTTGGGTGATGAAAAAATGGCTGAATATGTTGAACAAAAATTCTTGTTGCCTGCAATCAAAAATAAGGCAAACATTAAAACACCCGAAACATTTCAATATCTACAAGCTATTTATGGTGCTGCCTATCGCGCCAAAATTCCATTAAATCCATCGGAATTTTGGTATGTCCAGAATCAAGCTGAACAGGTCGGCGCCCAGGAATTAGCTGATTTTGTTAAAGGACAATATGAAAAATTTAAGCGCGTTCACATTTGGTTGAAATGCAATCCCTTAGCGAAATTCAAACGTTTTTGGTTTATGAAAGATTAGCTTTTGAAAGAATTTTCTTGACTTTTCATTCCGTTTTAGCTACAATAATGTTGTTTTGATGTAAATCGAAGCATAACACATGTGGGGCAGGCGCCCTTTGGGTGTTCCAGAGGATCGCTTCCGGTGTGCCAAAAAATGAGTTTTGGCATATTATCCCCGCAGAGGAATAACTGGAAGAAGAAAGGATTTAAAATGTCTATTCCAACAATTACTATGCGTCAGCTGATTGAAGCTGGTGTTCACTTTGGGCATAATGCCCGCAGATGGAACCCAAAGATGGCTCCTTATATTTATGGTACACGTGAAGGTGTGCATATCATGGATTTGAACCAAACAGTGCCGATGCTCTATCGCGCCATGGAAGCAGTTCGTGATGTTGCCGCCAAAGGTGGTAAAATCTTGTTTGTTGGCACAAAGGCTCAGGCTCGTGAGTTGGTCGCGGATGCTGCGGGTCGTTGTGGTCAGTTCTATGTCAATCAACGTTGGTTGGGCGGTATGTTGACCAACTGGAAAACAATTTCTGCCAGCATTAAACGCTTGAAAGATATTGAATCTAAACAAGAAAAGGGTGCCTACGAAGGTTTAACAAAGAAAGAAAAGTTAAACATTGAACGCGAACGTGAAAAATTGATGGCCTCTTTTGGCGGTATCAAAGATATGAACGGTCGTCCAGACATTGTGTTTGTGATTGATGTGCCACACGAAAGTTTGGCCGTTTCCGAAGCCAAGAAGTTGGGCATTCCTGTGGTTGCTATTTGCGATTCCAATGCTAACCCAGATGGTATTGCTTACCCAATTCCGGGTAACGATGATGCCGGCAAAGCAATTGCTTTGTACTGCAACTTGATGGCCGGTGCTGCTTTGGATGGTATCCAAGCTGAACTGAAAGCCGCTGGCGTTGATGTCGGTGCTGCCGAAGAAGTCAAAGAAGAGGTTGTTGAGGCAGAAGAGAAGGCATAATATGCTTGATGAGTCTGTAAAAAGAATTTTGGATTCTCCCGTGAATTTGCTTCGTCCCTCAAGCGAAACAGAAAGGCAATTACTTTTTCCAAAGAACTGCAAGGGTGTTTTTTATACCATAGGATTGCAATCTGGACAAAGTTTTGTGGCACAGTTTCCGGGACACAATGAACAGGATGATCCATTTTCTTTGGACAACTTTGCTTTTTTGTTGCGCCCGTTGAAAAATTTAGTGCCGCAATTAGAGGAAGTTAAGTGGTTATTTACGGGTAGCATTGCTGGGTCTGGAACACGGACGATTTGTGAGTTGACTCCTGAAACAACAAAGCAAGAAAGAGTGGTTTTGGAGAATATATTTGCATCACATGAGGTGCAATCGAATTATTCCGGCAGACGATCTTATAGTCATCATGAAATGTTTGTTAAGTTGCACGATGTATATAATCAATTGATGGAAAACGATCGCTTGAAACATGCATTGATGGTGGGACAACAAAGACTTCATGATTTAATGATAGAAAAAAAAGATAATAATCCAGCAAATCCAGTGATCCGACGCACAGAGAACGAAAGGGGCTAAGCAAAAATGGCAGAACAATCTGTAAAACAAATTTTAACAGCTCCCATTGTTTTTCTTCGCCCTTCAAACGAAGAAGAGAGAAGGCTTTATTGTGATCAGCCGAATGGTGGATGGTTTTATACGTTTGGTTTAAAATCTGGTATCAATTATGTAACGCGCATTGATAAAAAAAGAGATGTGTTTACATTTCGTCCTTTAGATAGAACTATCACGACTCCGTTGGTGCAATTTCAGTGGAAGTCTACACGTACAGAATTTCCTGCGCTTTTCCCTGAGTTTGATGTTGTTTGTCAAACAGCTCCCGGAACATCGCAAAAAGAGACAGAATGGTTTGAAAAAATTTTGGGACCGTCAGCGGAAGAATTAAAAGTTAAAGCAGCATTTGGTCTTTTGCAAACAACGTGCTATCGTTTTCATTACCCAGAAGTATTGACGAAAGTGGTGGCCATAAAGAAACAAATAAAAGAAAATGAATACTGGCAACGACAAGCATTGAAACAGGAAAAAGAGATAAAAAGAATATTGCTAAAGGGGCACGCAAAATTACAAGAATTGATGATCCCGAATAACTCTACACAAAACAAAATCGTTCAACAAAAAACAATACAAGAAAGGAGAAAACAAAATGGCTGAAATTACAGCAAAATTAGTTGGCGAACTGCGTGAAAAAACAGGCGCCGGAATGATGGAATGCAAAAAAGCATTGGTGGAAACAAATGGTGATTTGGAAGCTGCTATCGACTTTTTGCGTAAAAAGGGTATGTCCGTGGCCGAAAAGAAAGCCGGTCGTGTGGCGAACCAAGGTGCTGTCGGTGTAAAGGTTGCTGGTAACAAAGGTGCTATGGTGGAAGTCAATATTGAAACAGACTTCGCTGCAAAGAACGCCGATTTCCAAAAGTTTGTACAAGATGTGACCGAGGTGGCTTTGAATGGCTCCAATGACGTGGAAGCATTAAAAGCAACAGCGATGAATGGTTCCACTGTTCAAGAAAACGTAGTCGCTTTGATTGCCAAAATTGGCGAAAACATGAGCTTGCGTCGTGTCGCCGTTGTGGAAGGAGAAACAGTTGTCCCTTACTTGCATACAACATTAGGCGATGATTTATGCAAAATTGGTGTGTTGGTTGGCGCAAGTGGTGCAAACGCCGCCGAAGTTGCTAAACAAGTGGCTATGCACATTGCCGCAACAGCTCCAAAATTCTTGAGCGTAGCGGATGTGGATGCTGAAACAGCGGCCCATGAACGCGGTATCTATGCCGAACAAGCCAAAGCCAGTGGCAAACCAGAAGCCATTATTGAAAAAATGGTGGAAGGCCGTATGCAAAAGTTCTATCAAGAAGCAGTGTTGTTGGAACAACCCTTTGTGATGGATCCAGACAAGAAGGTCAAAGACGTGTTGGCTGCGGCCGGCGTGACTGTGACATCTTTTGCTCGTTTTGCTTTGGGCGAAGGCATTGAAAAGAAGCAAGAAGATTTTGCCGCCGAAGTGGCTGCGCAAATGAATGGTTAATTAAACGGAAAGGGGATCACATGAGTTGGGAACAAATTAAAACCGATATGCAAAACAATATGACAAAGGCCGAGGAAGCTTTGAAAAAAGAATTTGCTGGCCTGCGTACAGGACGTGCTAGCACCGCCTTGTTAGATGGCATTATGGTGGAAGCCTATGGCTCGGTGGTCCCCTTGAACCAAGTGGGAAATGTCAGTGTGCCAGATGCGCGTACCCTGTCCATTTCCGTTTGGGATAAAAGTTTAATTAAAGCCGTGGAAAAAGCAATTACTGAGGCCAATTTGGGTTTGAATCCCATGAATGATGGCCAATTGATTCGCTTGCCAATTCCACCACTTTCCGAAGAACGCCGTATGGAAATTGTGAAGATTGCGGGACGCTACACTGAAGAAGTGCGTGTTTCCGTCCGCAACTATCGCCGCGAAGCCTTGGATGCTTTGAAAGCAATTAAAGATGGCGTGTCTGAGGACGATTACAAACGTTATGAAAAAGAAATCCAAGATTTGACAGACAAGACAATTGCCAAATTGGATGAAAATTTGAAAAACAAAGAAACAGAAATCAAGCAGGTCTAATGACAACGAAGCCCGAAAACGATAAATTACCAAAACATATTGCTATCATCATGGATGGCAATGGGCGTTGGGCCACCGAAAAAGGGTTGCCACGTACCGAGGGGCATAAGGCCGGCGCCGAAAACGTGCGCGTGATTTTGGATCATGCTCGGGCACGTGGTATTAAATATGTGACGCTGTATGCATTTTCTTCTGAAAACTGGAAACGGCCAAAAGAAGAAGTCAAAGTTTTGATGGATTTGTTTCGTAAATATATGAAAGAAGACGTGGCTGAACTTCAAAAGAAAAAAGTCCGCGTGTCGTTTATTGGTGATCGGGCGCGCTTTCCTGAGGATATGCAAGAACGCATGAACGAAGTGGAACGCGAAACGGCTGAATACAATGATTTCCATGTGATTTTGGCGCTTTCTTATGGGGCGCGGGATGATATGATTGCCGCCATTAAACGTATTGCTATGGATGTCATGGATCGGCAATGTATGATTTCCAATATTGACGAAGAAGTGGTGAATAATGCCCTTTCAACACATGGGATTCCGTATCCGGATTTGGTGATTCGCACAAGCGGTGAGCAACGGATCAGCAATTTCTTGTTGTGGGAAATTGCCTATGCCGAACTTTACTTTACACCAATTTATTGGCCTGATTTTAACGAGCAAGATTTAGATATTGCGATTGAGGCCTATGGTCGCCGTGAACGCCGTTTCGGCAAGGTTTAATTTATCGTTTATTTGTGCCAGATTATTAGTATGGACATTGGCTTATAGATGCCCATTTAAAGCATTCGCCACTGCTGTTTGCACTAGACCAACCATTTTTGCCGCAGGTTCCATTGTGTTGATTGTTATCTGTTCTGCATTGGTTTCCATCCGCTTTCCAGTTGCTATTATACTTTGCCCGGCATGCAGCATTTAAGGTCATACAGCCTCCGCTTCCATCTGAGCAATAGGTACAACCGCAGGTTTGATTGACACAGACTTCGCAAGTTCCACTGCTGTTACATGTATATGCTGTACTACATCCATTTCTCGTGTTGGGTTCGCAGGCATAACATGATGTGGCACTTGCAACACCATAAGTACAATATTGGCAAGCACCATTAATAAGTGCGTAGTTGGCCTGACATGAACATAATAGCGTGTTGTCATTATGAGTGGCATTTGTATAACAGTCGCAGTCGGTATGATTACTGTTTGCTGTTCCGGCACCACAATTAACACAAGAACTACCAGCTTTGCTTATTGTATTGTTTTGACAAGGAGAACAAGTCGTGCCAACCAATTCATATCCCGCTGGACATACACAGACACTGTCTTGTAATTCGAAATTATCTGGAACTGGAGCCTTACCAACAACGACACCACGCACAAGAATAGTCTGAATTTCCCCAAAAGAATGCCTCTCCATCGGATTGACGGCGAGGTGGTACACCATTGACACATAATCCAGAAACAGTTGTTCCAGGATTTTTGCCAGCCAAGTGAGTGCAATATCCTTGATAGCAACGGTATTCGCCAGCACCGTGTACGCAGCCATCGCCATTAGTTCCTTTAGAAAAGCAAGAATGAAATGGCGAGCAACAGTGACCGGAACAACTTGTGTCATCTGATTTGTTCCAACACCACTCTTTACAAGTGTGCGTTGTCGTGTCACAAACTGTGCGTCCATCCGTTTTGTTGGCACAATTAGCATTGGAAAGACATTCAACGCAGGTGGTTTTAAAGATTTGAGGATATCCATTATTGCAAACACAACTGCCATTCGTGAGAGGGCTAGCATTTGTGTAGCAGGTACAAGCTGTTTGTGTCCCGTTCGGCGTGCCAGCCCCACAAGAAATCGAGATGTTGTTTGGACAGATGGTGCCGGCTGGACACGATGTTTGTTCCGATGATCCTTCTGGACAATATTTTCCGGGATCACACGCTGTTGGCTCAATGGATCCTTCTGGGCAATAAGATCCCTGTGGACAATTTTCGGGGATAGTCGTGTTGTCTTCGTCACAGAAGCTTCCGGCGGGGCAGGGTGTACAAGTTTTGTTAACTGGATCTAATACATAGCCAGCTGGGCAATAACATCCCGATTCGTCTGACGTCTTTAAAAAAGGAGCCGTGCAGTTGAAAGTATCGCCAGATCCCCCTGGACAAGTGGCATATTCTGGACATTCAATGCAAACGCCATCGACCAGATAATATCCGGATTGGCACTTGGTGCAAACATCCTCGGCTTGGTCACATTCGGAACATGACTCGGGACAACAATTTCCCTTTTTACATCCACCTTTTGTGACGCATTCGCCTTGGAAGCAAACTTGATCGTCAGTACAATCACACGACGGCGGATCAACACAGATACCGTTTTGACAAGAACGTGAGGCAGGACAATCGGAATTGCTTGAGCAGGTCTTTGGAATATAACTGCCTTTTGCCCCTGTGTTTTTTGAAAAAGTAACTTGAATAGTGTTGGTGCTATCACATTCTGGTGCCCCGACAATTTGGCCTTTTGTGTTTTGTTCCGTTGATATTTTATAGGTTGTATTATTAACCTTAATTCGATCAGCCCCAGCCCAAGATTGTCTTAACAATCTTTTGCAGGTTGGTTCATTAATGTCCCCTACAAAATAAGAATAATAATAACCATCAGCTTCTTCTGAAGCGGTTATTTCTTTGCCATTTCTTGTGGCCGTCACAAATTGACCTTCTACATTTTTTTTGGCGTTCTTATCAAATAAATCGGTTGCAAATAATTTTTTTTGACCTGGTTTGCCCTCCTGATTTAATTTGCCTCTGGCCATCAAATCGTCGTGAATAATTGCGGCATCGTGGGAAGCCATAGCCCATTGGTAAATTTTAAGACCACCTAATGATATTAGCGTCATAAGCGCAAAAATGGCAATCATTTCCAACAAACTGCGCCCAGATTCATTTAAAGATTTTTGCATGATTTTTCTCCCTGTTAATTTCAGATTAATCAATTTTGTACGAGAAATCAAGAAAAAGTTGTTGACAAGACGGAATTTTTTCGCTATAATAGGCACATACTTCCTGAATAAATGAAATCGGGTGGGGCTCCAAAAGAGCTCCACTTAAATTTTAAAAGGAGAAAAAATGGAGTTAATTGAAACAATTACAAAGGCTGTTGAACCTGCGTTGACCGATATGGGATACGAATTGGTACGTGTGGCGATTAATGGGGCGGAAATGAAAACCGTTCAAATTATGGCCGAACGTGTTGATCGCCAAGATATGACCGTCGACGATTGTGAGAAAATCAGCCATACGGCGAGTGCCTTATTGGACGTTGCCGATCCATTTAATGGTCGGTGGGTGTTGGAGGTTTCTTCCCCGGGTATTGATCGCCCATTGGTGAAATTGGCCGACTATGAACGCTTTAGGGGCGAAGAAGCCAAAGTCGAGTTGGTAACCGACATTGATGGCCGTAAACGCTTTAAAGGCATTCTTAAGGATGTGCAAGGTTCCACAATTACAATGGATTTTGAAGGATCGGATATTTCTTTTGACTTTGCCGATGTGGCCAAAGCAAAGCTGACTTTTAAAGATGAAACATTAGATAACAAGAAAGGAAAAAAATAAAATGCAAAACGCAACATTACCAAGACCAGAACTGATTCAAATGGCTGATGTGTTGGCCCATGAAAAAGGAATTGAAAAAGAAGCCGTCTTACATGCTATGGAGGAAGGTATTTCCAAGGCAGGGCGCTCTAAATATGGCCCCGAATATGATATTCGTACCACGATTGATCCGAACAACGGATCGATCAGTATGGCTCGTTATGTGACTGTGGTGGAAGAAGTGATGGATGAATTCCGCGAAATCAGTTTGGCCGAAGCTCGCAAAGACAATAAGTTTGCCAAAGTGGGGGACGAAATTGTGGATGAATTGCCCCCAATGGACTTTGGTCGTATTGCGGCCCAAACAGCCAAACAAGTGATTACACAAAAGGTGCGTGAAGCCGAACGTAGCCAACAATTTGAAGAAATGAAGGACAAAAAAGGCGAAATCGTTCATGGTGTTGTGAAACGTGTCGAAGCCGGCAACGTTATTGTTGAATTGGGGCGTGCCGAAGCATTATTGCGCCGTGATGAAATGATTCCCAGAGAGATGTATCGTCCGGGCGATCGCATTCGTGCTTTGGTGTTGGATGTTAGAAACGAAGTGCGTGGCCCGCAGATTTTCTTGACCCGTTCTCATCCAAATTTCTTGGCGGCTTTGTTTAAAGCTGAAGTGCCTGAAATTTATGATGGTATTATTGATATCAAAGCGGTGGCACGTGATCCAGGATCTCGGGCAAAGATTGCTGTTTATTCCAACGATTCCACATTGGATGCCCGTGGTGCCTGTATCGGTATGCGCGGTATTCGTGTGCAAGCCGTTGTCAATGAATTACAAGGTGAAAAAATTGATGTGGTGACATGGTCCAATGACCCAGCCACATTCATTATCAATGCTTTGGCTCCAAACGAAGTGTTGAAGATTGTTATTGATGAAGAAGCCAAAAATGTGGAAGTGGTGTTACCAGAAGAACAACTTTCTTTGGCAATTGGTCGTCGTGGACAAAATATTCGTCTTGTCAGCCAATTGACAGGATGGCATATTGACATGATGACAGAAGCTCAAGAATCTGAACATCGTCAAGCCGAAACAAAAGGTCGCGTGGATTTGTTCATGTCTGCTTTGGATGTGGATGATATGATGGCTCACTTATTGGTGCAAGAAGGCTTTGCCAAAGTGGAAGACATTGCTTACATTGGCTTGGATGAATTAGCCAGCATTGAAGGTTTTGATGCCGATTTGGCAACAGAATTGCAAAATCGTGCCAAAGCTTATTTGGTGGCAAAAGAAGCTGAGGTTTCTCAAAAATTAAAAGAATTGAGGCTGGCCGAAGATTTGACCAAGTTTGAAGGTTTGACCTCTGAAATGTTGGTAAAATTAGGTGAAGCTGGTGTAAAGACATTGGATGATTTGGCCGATTTGGCGGGCGACGAGTTGCGCGAAATTGTTGGAGATGAATTGTCCGAAGAAAACGCTAACGCCTTAATTATGAAAGCACGGGAGCATTGGTTTAGTGAAGAAACACAATCACAAAAATAATAATCCCAAAACAGAGGTTGGTATGAAGACCTGTTTTGTGTGTAAGACGATTGCTCCGCGCGCCCAGATGTTGCGTTTTGTTGGGGGCGTAGGGCAGGTTGTCCAATTTGATGCACAAGAAAGGTTGCCCGGTCGCGGTATGTGGTTGCATGCGGATAAAGAATGTTTGCAAAAAGCCATTGATAAACGGTTGTTTTATAAAGCCGCCAAGGGAACCGTGACCATCCCTGAGGATTTAATGCAAGTGGTTGAACAAAAACTTCAAAACTATCCACAGAAACAGAAACTCTTTTTAAAAGGAGCAATTCATGAGTGAAGATAAAAAATTGACCTTATCTGGTAAAACTTTGTCATTGGGCGGCACATTGCGTCCGAACATGGGTACACACAGCGGTGTTCAAGTTGAAGTGCGCAAACAACGTCGCATTATTACACCGGAACAAAAACCGGCAGCGATGACACAAGATGCTGCCCAAAAATTAAAACTGTTGCAGGAAGCACAACGTGTGGCAGAACATGCTAAGCAATTAGAGGCGGAACGCCAAGCTCAAGCGGAAAAGGCGCGTCAAGAACAAGAACGTCGGGCGGCCGAAGAAGCCAAACGCCAAGCCGAAATTGAACAACAAGCGGCAGAGGCAATTGTTGAATCACAACAAGATAAGCCCCAAAAAACATTTAATGAAAATAAGAAAAAAGATTTAGATGAAATTTTAGCGGCAAAGAAACAAAAAGAAATGGAACAAGCCATGAATCGTGGCAAGGGTTCTTTCGAAGAAAAACGCGCCAATAAAATGAATCTGAACGCCTATAAACAATATTCCGCTGGGGATGATGAAGATTCTGATGATGAGGCGGGTCCGCACCATCACAGACGGTCGTTGGCATCCATCAAACGCGCTCGTGAAAAGCAATATCAAAAGTTTTTGAATGCCCAAAAAGGACCGGCTGAAAAAGTTATTCATGATGTGATTATTCCAGAAACAATCACTGTGCAAGAATTGGCCTCTCGTATGGCCGAAAAAGGTGCGGATGTTGTGAAAACATTGATGAAATTGGGCATGATGGTGACTATTACTCAGACAATCGATGCTGATACAGCTGAATTGGTTGTGACGGAAATGGGACACCGTGTCAAACAACGTGTGGCCGAATCTGATGTGGAAAATGTGTTGAAACACGATGATATTCCGGAATCTGAATTTGAGCCACGTCCACCTGTTGTAACCGTGATGGGACACGTGGATCATGGTAAAACATCTTTATTAGATGCTTTGCGTTCCACAAACGTGGCGGCCAAAGAATCCGGCGGTATTACCCAACATATCGGTGCTTATCAGGTTGTGTTGGAAAGTGGTAAAAAAATCACCTTTATTGATACACCGGGGCACGAAGCCTTTACTGCTATGCGTGCGCGTGGCGCTCAGGTAACGGATATCGTTATTTTGGTGGTTGCGGCGAATGACAGTGTGATGCCTCAAACCATTGAAGCGATCAACCATGCCAAAGCAGCCAATGTGCCTTTAATCGTTGCTATCAACAAGATGGATGTGCCGGGCGCTAACCCCAACAAAGTGCGCACAGATTTGTTGCAACATGGCGTTGCGGTGGAATCCATGGGCGGTGACGTGTTGGAAGTGGAAGTTTCTGCCAAACAAAAAACAAACTTAGATAAGTTGGTGGAAGCTATTTTATTGCAGGCCGAAATGTTGGATTTAAAGGCTCCAAAGAAATGTCCAGCCGAAGGTGTTGTGGTGGAAGCCCGTATGGAAAAAGGACGTGGCTCTGTGGCAACTATTTTGGTGAAAAAGGGCACACTTCATATCGGCGATCTGTTTGTGACGGGTCAAGAATGGGGACGTGTGCGCTCTATGTCTAATGCCAAAAATCAAGTGTTGGAAACGGCCGAACCCGCTCAACCTGTGGAAGTCATTGGACTCAACGGAACACCATCTGCTGGTGATGACTTTGTGGTTGTTGAAGACGAACAAACGGCGCGCGATATTTCCGCCTATCGTCAAAGAAAAGCCCGCGAATTATTGAACGTCAAACGCATGGGCGGAACGGAAGGCTTGTTGGCTCAAATCAAAGCAGGTCAAATCAAGGAAGTGCCTGTCTTAATCAAAGCTGACGTGCAAGGTTCTGTGGAAGCGTTGATTGGTATTTTAAGTAAAATTAAGAATGACGAAATTAAAGTCAATATCGTACACAGTGCTGTGGGTGGTATCAACGAAACGGATATCGCGTTGGCTCGGGCCAGTAATGCATTGGTTGTCGGCTTTAACGTACGCGCAAACCAAGGTGCTCGCAATGCCGCCAAACGTGATGGGGTAGATATCCGTTATTATTCCATCATCTATGATGTTGCTGATGATATCAAGAAAGTGGTGGAAGGTATGTTGACGCCAGAAGAACACGAAAAGATTATCGGTTATGCCGAAGTGCGCCAAGTAATTTCCATCTCCAAGGTCGGCAAGATTGCTGGTTGTATGGTGACAGAAGGCGTGATTAAACGTGGTGCAAAGGTTCGCTTGCTGCGCAACGATACCGTGATTTACACAGGTGATTTGGAACAATTAAAACGCATGAAAGACGATGTGCGTGAAGTGAAAGAATCATTTGAGTGCGGTGTGAAATTGGCCAAGTTTGACGATATCAAAGAAGGCGACATTGTGGAATGCTTTGAAATGGAGCAAACCGCGGTGAAGTTTGTGGCAAATTAAGGAGCATTTATGAGAAGCAAAAAAGCCCCATCGGAAAGACAATTGCGTGTAGCAGAGGAAATCCAACATGTGTTGGCGATGTTATTGATTCACAATAACTTTTTCATTACGGGTTTGAAGGCGCCGTACATTATGCTGACCGAGGTGGATATCTCGTCCGACTTGTCTTTTGCGCGGATTTTTGTGCGGGCAATTCCGCCTGTTGATACAAAAGAACAGGTTGCACTTTTACGGGAACATAAGGGGCTTTTTCGCAAAGAAATTGGTCAAAAAATTCGCTTGCGGATTGTACCGGATTTGGACTTTGTGGCGGATACGCGCCGCGAAAATGCCGATCGCATTGAAGAATTGTTGAATTCTCCAAAAGTAAAGGCCGACCTTGAACACAAAGAATAACCTGAATGGTTTTTTGGTGATTGATAAGCCCTATGAGATGGGCTCGACAAAGGTTGTTTCTGTTCTAAAACATTTTTTACATCCCACAAAAATCGGTCATGCGGGGACTTTGGATCCGTTGGCAACGGGTGTTTTGCCGATTGCATTTGGTAAGGCAACACGCCTGATTCCTTATGTGATGGCAGGCAAAAAGACCTATCAATTCACTATTAAATGGGGCGTGGAGACGGACAGTGATGATTTGGCAGGTAAAGAAATTGCAACCAGTGATAAGATTCCATCAGAAGATGAAATTAAGTCCATTTTGCCCAAATTTATCGGCGAAATCATGCAAACGCCGAGTGCTTTTTCGGCTCTAAAAGTTGATGGCAAGCGCGCCTATGAGTTGGCGCGAGAAGGAAAAGAAGTTGAAATAAAACCGCGATACATTACGATTTATGGATTAAAAATCTTGGAAATTCAACAAGATAATGCCACCTTTGAAGTCGTGTGCAGTAAAGGCACTTATGTGCGCACTTTGGCACATGATATGGCTCATGCTTTGGGAACGATTGGTGTTGTAACAATGCTCCGTCGCACCTCTTGTTTGCCGTTTGATTTATCACAAGCGGTGGTACTAGATGACATTAAAACCGAAAAAATCACCACAGAAAATATCAATTTGGTCCCAATGGAAAAGGTAGTACAAAATATGCCAGAACTAACTTTTTCTGAAACGGAAATAAAACGTTTGTCACAGGGGCAACGTCTTTCTTGGAACAAATTAGAAACAACTCAGCCCAATGTGCCAGACGGCATTTATTGTGTCAAAATGGATCAAAAAACACTAGGTCTTGTCAAAAAAGATGGTTCTGTTATTCGCCCCGAATTCATTTGGTTGGAATTAAAATAATCACTTGATTTTTGTAAAAAAATCGTGTATAATAACTCCGTTGTTTTCGATGAAAGCAAGATTGACCTAACTGACCGATATCTCGGTTAAGTGCCGGTTTTGTGGGAGAAAACAGCTGATTAACAATAAAGAAAGGATATACGATGTCGTTGACAAAAGAAGCTAAACAAAAGCTGATTGCTGAATTTGCAGTCACAAAAGGCGATACAGGTTCACCTGAAGTACAAATCGCTGTTTTAACAGAAAAGATCAATGCTTTAGCAGAACACATGAAGACACACGCCAAGGATTTTCACTCCCGTCGCGGATTGAATTCTATGGTGACAAAACGTCGTCAATTGTTGGCTTATGTTAAAAAGCAAGACAATGCTCGTTATGAGGATTTGATTGCCCGCTTGAAATTGCGGAAATAATTTCTCGGCTTGGGGTGTCAAGGGACACCCTAAAGCCTCTTGTATGTATGAATGATGATGAAAGGAAAAAATTATATGTCAATTTTTACAACATTTAAGAAGGAAATCACTTGGGGAGGCAAAACCCTGTCAATTGAAACAGGTAAAATCGGTCGTCAAGCCGATGGATCCGTGATTGTCCGTTATGGAGATACAATGATTCACGCCACAGTGTGTGCGGCGAAGACAAAACCAGAAACTTTTGAAGACTTTATTCCGCTGACAGTGAATTACCAGGAAAAAACATATTCTGCTGGTCGAATTCCTGGCGGCTTTTTCAAACGCGAAGGCAAACCCAGCGAACACGAAGTGTTGGTCAGCCGTTTAATTGACCGTCCAATTCGCCCGTTGTTTGTGAAGGGCTTCAACAATGAAACTCAGGTCGTTTGTACTTTGATTTCTTATGACAAAAAAACGCAAGCCGATATTGTGGCTATGATTGCGGCTTCCGCTGCCATCACGATTTCCGGTTTGCCATTCTTGGGCCCAATTGCTGGTGCCCGCGTTGGATATATCGATGGTCAATATGTGTTGAACCCAGACATTCAACAAATGAAAAACACCGATTTGGATTTGGTTGTTGCTGGTACAAAAGAAGGTGTGTTGATGGTTGAATCCGAAGCTCAAGAATTATCCGAAGAGGTTATGTTGGGTGCTGTGGAATTTGGTCATGAAAGCTTGAAGCCGGTCATTGATCTGATCATCTCTTTGGCTGAAGAATGTGCCAAAGAACCATGGGAAGTTCAACAAGAACCTGCCGAATACGAAGCTGTTCGCACAGAAATCAAGGAAAAGTTGGGCGACAAGATTGCGGATGCTTATAAAATCCACAATAAATTGGAACGCCAAACAACTTTGGATGCTATTCGTGAAGAAGCCAAAGCCTTGTTTGAAGGTAAAGAAGTGGAATTGTCCATTTATGAAAAGGTGTTCCATGAAATTGAATATCGTACCGTGCGTGATTCCATTTTGGCCGGTAATCCACGTATTGACGGACGCGATACAAAGACCGTGCGTGTAATTGAAACAGAAGTTGGTTTGTTGCCAAAGGCCCATGGTTCCGCGTTATTCACACGTGGTGAAACACAGGCAATGGTGGTAACCACTTTGGGCACAGAAGATGATGAACAAATCATTGATTCTTTGGATGGCGAACAAAGTGAACACTTTATGTTGCATTACAACTTCCCGCCATATTCAGTGGGCGAAGTGGGGCGTTTAGGATCCCCAGGTCGTCGTGAAATTGGTCACGGTAAATTGGCTTGGCGCGCAATCCATACAATGTTGCCAAGCAAGGAAGAATTCCCATACACAATTCGCGTTGTGTCTGATATTATGGAATCTAATGGATCTTCTTCTATGGCGACGGTTTGTGGTTCCACATTGTCCTTGATGGACGCTGGTGTGCCGATGAAGAAACCAGTGGCCGGTATTGCAATGGGACTTATCAAAGAAGGCGACAAATTTGCAGTCTTAACCGACATCTTGGGTGATGAAGATCACTTGGGTGATATGGACTTTAAGGTTGCTGGTACAAAAGATGGTGTGACCGCTTTGCAGATGGATATTAAGATTACATCCATTACAAAAGAAATCATGAAGATCGCTTTGGAGCAAGCTCACGAAGGTCGTATGCACATTTTGGGCAAAATGGCTGAATCCATTGCCGAACCTCGTGCAGAAGTCAGCCCGAACGCTCCACGTATTCAATCTTTCCAAATTGATAAGGAAAAGATTCGCGACGTGATCGGTTCCGGTGGTAAGACCATTCGTGAAATCACAGAAAAAACAGGCGCAACTGTCAACATCAATGAAGATGGTATCGTGTCTGTGGCTGCTGTGGATGGTGAAGTGGCTCAAGCTGCTATCGATTGGATCAAGGGTATTGTTGCCGAACCAGAAAAAGGTAAAGTGTACGATGGTACTGTTGTAAAAATCATGGACTTTGGTGCGTTCGTGAACTTTATGCCAAACCGCGATGGCTTGGTCCATGTATCCGAAATTAAACCGGAACGCGTGGAAAAAGTGACAGACGTGTTGAAGGAAGGCGACAAGGTCAAGGTTTTGTGCCAAGGTGCTGATAACCGTGGCAAGATCAAATTGTCTATGAAGCGTGTCAATCAAGAAACAGGCGAAATCATTGAATTGCCTGAAAAGAAAAAGCACGCCGAAGGTGAAAAAGAGGCAAAGCCCGCCGAGGATCCTGCTGAAACACCAGCTGAATAAGGAAAAACAATAAAAAGCGCCCCCGGTTTTACGGGGCGTTTTTTTGTGTGCTGTCCATAAAAACTTCTTGCAAAATATTCAGAAAAAGGTAATGATAAAGAAAAAGAGGAGGTTTCTTATGTTTGAACGCTTTTTACATGGGGTATCAAAAACAACAGCGGAAAAGCCAACATCCGCGCCAAAAGCACCATCAAGCGCGCCTGTGCGTCCAGCTATGACAGCCCCTGTACAGCCCGTATCAACACCTGTTGCTGAACCTTCTGCAGCGCCAACCGAACCGATGATTGATTCTACCAATCCAACGGCTCGTCCACCGATGGCACACACTCCAATGCAAGGAAATGAAATGCCGTCTGCAAATATTGTGCCAGAATTACCGGACGAAGAGGAAGCTCCAGAAGATGCTTTGCCTGTCAACGAAGAACCAGATAGTACGCCAGCGCCAGAGCCTCCGTCATTTTTAAAAACGCCAGAACAGACGAAAGTAGGAGATAGTGAAGTAGTTGAAAAAAAGGCGCCAGTAGTGCAGCCATCCATAGGGGCAGTTAAAGAACCAGAAACGGTTAAAGGCGAATCATTGCATACCGTCGATTTTGCGGATATTTGGTATACGCCAGAAGGAAAGGCTTATGTGCGGGACAGGACAACACGATTTGCTTTGACACCTATTGAAACGGATGATTTGGAAGATTTTCATAAAGTCTTGGAACAAGGTTATACAGGGATATCAAGCTATGCTGTTCGTTTTGCGGGTGATTCCTATCGTGTGGAACGCGTCAATACCTTGGACGGCATTCAATTTAACTGTCGTAAAATGCCAACCACAACGCCGGAAATCGAAACACTTGGATTTGAACCTGCAATTGTGAAACATTTAACAAGTTTAGGACGATCTTCTGGTTTGTTATTGTTTGCCGGTCCAACGGGACAAGGAAAAACGACGACAGTATCTTCCTTAATGAAGCGTTTTTTGGACACGGACGGTGGTTTTTTGTATACGATTGAGGATCCTCCCGAAATGCCATTGTCCGGAATTTACCATTCTAAAAATGGTGGTTTAGGTCTTTGTAAGCAATCGCCCGTGGAGAACGATCAGTGGGGAGCAGGGTTGAGATCTGCCCTGCGTTCTAAGCCACGGTATATCTTGGTGGGCGAAATCAGAACACCAGAAACGGCGAGCCAATGTTTAATTGCGGCAACGTCCGGACACTTGGTGTTGTCCACTATTCACGCAAATGGCGTGGAAGATGCTTTGAATTCTATCATTAAATATGCGGCATCGACGGGACTGGATAACAGCCTTGTGGCAGACCTTTTGGCTCGGGGTATCTTAGGGGTTGTTTACCAACGTTTAGAGGGAACATCAAAATTAAAATTGGTGTATCAATCGGCTTTTGCAAATCCTAATGCTCAAGCAGCCGATCAAATGAGAATGGCCATTCGTGATACGAATATTAATTTGGCCACATTTATGGAACAACAAAAAACCCGCATGGAGCGTGGGTTGCCAATGTTTAGGGAGTAAGAAAATGAATGGTATTTCAGAATTTTTTGCGTTTATTTTAAGTCCTGTGACAACGTTTTTGTCCGAGGTAGCGGCTCAATTCCAATCAGCATCAAGCTATGTATTAACGTTCTTGATGTCCTTTTTAAAAGGCATTGTGAACGTGTTGCAAGCCATTGTGAATTTGTTGAATATTGGTAATTATTAACGGCGTTCTTTAACTTGATGATGGACGGGTTGATATCTGTTTTGCAAGGTATCTTGCACCTCTTGCATCATTTCGCTTAAATAAGGCACGTTCAAGTTAATAAGTGCGCTGATAATTTTGAAAATAATGGCAATAACCAAAGTAGCGCCAATTGTTAGGCCGACACCGCGTGCAATACCGCTGACAAGGTTTAACCAAATAAGTCGAGATGTTTTATTCAGGTTGGTGACATATTCGCCCACGCGCATCCGTTCCAGCCGATCTGCCAATTTTTCCAATTGGGTAATTTTTTCTTTTTGTTCTGGTGTTATTTGTTCTGGTTGTTTTTTGGTCATTTTAAAATCTCCTTATACAATTTTAAAGTTTTATCACACATCGTTTGAATAGAAAAGTGTTCATGGGTGTTGTGTGCCGCCGCTTCTTCCATCTTTTTCCGTTGAGTTGGGGACATATCTAACGCCTTATCTAAAGTTCGAGCGAGGGCCTTGATATCGTTGACAGGGGTTAAGAAGCCAGTTTTACCATCTATGATCGTTTCTGTTGGCCCGCCATGGTTAAAAGCAATAACAATTCTGTGCATGGCATTGGCTTCTGTTATGGTACGCCCAAAGGCCTCGGGGGTTGTTCTGGCGGAAACAACGAAATCGGATAACATATATATGATGGGTATTTTTTCACTTGGAACAGATATGATTTTGACGTTTGTTTCTTTTGGTAAAGTCCGCATGGTATCGTTCAGTTCTTTTTGATATTCAGGCGTTGCTTCTCCGCCTACCAAAAGGCAGGTAATTTCCGTGTGTTTCATTTGCTTTGCGGCTTGCAAAAATTCAAGTTGCCCTTTTATTTTTGACAAACGTCCAACCAATGTGATAATAGGTTTATCCACAGGAATTTGATTTTTTTCGATAAATTCATCAAGTTGTTTTTGCGTGATTTTTGAGGGATCAAAACGATTCAAATCAGCCCCGCGGTGAATGACATGAATTTTGTTTTCTGGGTAATGATACACATCCATTAAGTGTTTTTTGACATAATTGGAAACAGCGATTGTGCAGACGCCTTTTAACATAGCGCTGTTATATAATTTTTTGATCGAGGGCTTAATGCCATAGATACCATGATAGGAAGCAATAAACGGAATCCCTGTTTTTTTTGACGCCAACCAAACCGACCATGCGGGTGCACGGGATCGTACATGCATTAATCCCACATTATTTTCTTGAGCAGCTTTTGCCAGCTTTTGAGCGTTTTTCCATATTTTAAATGGATTTTTAGTTTGAACAGGTAAAGTGATATGTTTTACACCGATTTTTTTTAATTGTTCCACCATGGGTCCGCCCGCCGAAACAACTATATTGTGCATACGGGCTTTTTGCAAAGCGGAGGCGATTTCAATTGTTCCAACCTCAACGCCGCCTTGTTTTAAAGAAGGTAAAACCTGCATAATTGTTTTCATGATGTCTCCTCACATAGGGAACACTTGGCGATTTTGGGTCGCTGGTAATCGTTGATGATAATGCCGTGCTGTCATGCATTCTTCATAAGAATCATAATCCACAGACCAATCATCTTGTGCCGAATTAACATATAATGGCCGTGCGCCAGGATAAGGTACAAACTGTGCCCATACCCCAGATGGTGCATCATTGTCAAAACGCAATTTTAATTCTTTTGGCTTTTCGGAAAACAAGGGAATGCTAGGCCATTCAAACGGGAATAAGTCGGCCTCTTGCATGCATTCGCGATGATCCTTTGCAAACCATGCAACGCCAGTGTTGGGACGTTCCCAATAAAAAACCTTTTGCCCTTCTTCGCCAACCATAGCTTGGCAACCGCAAAGGCCGCACAGGAAAATCAATAATGCAAGTGCTTTTTTCATCTGATTCACCCCTTAAAAATCCAGATTAGTATAATCCTCTACTGGCATTATACCCCCAACTTTATCTTGAAGTAAAGATTTAAATGAAGCGCGAGACTTTATTTTTGCATACCATGTTTTGACGTCGTTCAGTTTTGACCAATTTAACTCGCCCAGATAGTCTAAAACAGACAGTTGGGCAGCGACAGCCAAATCTGCATAGGAAATATGGCGCCCGCCCAGATAGGATCGTCTGGATGCGATCCAATCCAAATAAGGCATTAAAATGGTGTAGTTTTTCCTTGCCGCCCTGAGCACATTGGAATTTGGAACACCTTTGTGTTGTAAGGCTTTATAGACACGCTCCTCTAAAATAGGCTTAACAACATCGGGATAAAAAGATCCATTAATCCATTCGACCAAGCGCCTGACTTCAGCACGACCGCGGGGTGTTTCGCCAATTAAATCTGGCATGGGGGTTGTTTCGTTTAAATAGGCACAAATTGTTGTCGCACCGCTTAAAACATATTCATCATTTTCGCCTGTTTCAACAATCATTGGTAAACTTCCCAATGGATTTTTTTCCAAGAATGCGGGGCGTCTTTCCCATGGAATTTCGGTTAATAGTGCATGAGGGATGCCTTTTTCGTAATAAGCTAAACGCACCAAACGACAAAAGGGGCACAAGGGATAATGATAAATTAAAGTTCTTTCTGTCATGTATTCCTCGCTAACTGTATCAAATTTTCGGCTACTTTTTCGGATGGAGTTGTGCCCTTACCCAATTTTGCCAAAGCAGCTTCCGTTTGTTGGGTATTGCTTTGTAACAATTCCCGCATTGTTTGGGTCATTTTGGAAACCGTGCAATTTTCTTGCAACAATTCTGGGATAATGGGTTGATCCATAATTAAATTAATTAAATTGACATATTTAATTTTAAGAAGTCGTTTTGCCAATGCAGCGGTAAGGCTATTCATGCGGTAGGCTATTAAATGTGGCACGCCGGCCAAGGATAATTCAAGGCTGACCGTACCGCTGGCAGCCAAAGCCGCAGATGCCGCAGCAAAGGCATTATACCGTTCTTTTTCGCCAATAACAATCACGTGCGGCGTTTGCCAATTTTCCAGTTTCTTTTCAATTTTTTCACGAACCGTAGCAACAGTTGGAATCACAAAAAACAAATCAGGATTTGTGGCAAATAAATTGTCGGCTGTTTGAATAAAATCGTCTAAAAGATATTTGATTTCATTGGAGCGGCTACCAGGCAAAATGCATACGATACGTTTATCTTTTGGAATATGATATTGTTTGCGAAATGCATTTGCATCCCCTTTGTCAGCGCCACCTTCAATAACGGGATGTCCCACAAAAGTGGTTGGCATGCCATAGGGTTCAAAATAAGCTGGCTCGTTTGGCAAAAGACAGAATAGGTGATCCACAAAACGCCCAATTGTTTTGGCGCGTCCTTTTTTCCAAGCCCATACTTGTGGCGCGACAAGGTGAACGTGTGGTACAGTACATCCATGCTTTTTTAACATTTTATGCACGCGCGCAGAAAAAGAATATGAATCAATTGTCATTATGACATCTGGTTTTTTTTGATCAATATCTTGTTGAATTTTTTTAAAGTGTTTTAAAATTTTGTGAAGGTTAGGTAAAACTTCAAAGGCGCCCATCACAGCCAAGTCTTTGATATCAAACAACGAGTGTAAACCTTCTTCCTGCATGCTTTCGCCACCAACACCAAAAATTTGAACATCGGGTACTTTGTTTTTTAAAGCGTGCATGACACGTGCGCCCAATAAATCGCCAGAAGGTTCGCCCGTAATTAAATACACTTTTAAAGTCATTTAATTTCTACTCCGATAATAAAGACACCCAATTGGTTTGCCAATTTAATTGCTTTATCTGCTTCACTGAATAGCACAGAATCGGCTTGTACAGCGATGCCAGCCAACCCAGCCTCTGCCACAGATTGGACTGTATTTGGGCCAATTGTGGGTAAATCGGCGCGACGATCTTGTTGCGGTTTGGCCGCTTTTACCAATACGCCACGACCGCCTTTGCGTTTCAATGCTTTGGAACGATGGATTAATGCATCTGTTCCTTCGATACCTTCAACAGCCAACACAAGCCCTTGTTGAACAATAACGGCCTGTCCCACATCAGCTTCGCCCAACTTCCGAGCCACCTGCACACCTCGTTTGATGTCGGCAGTATCTTGAGCCGTCGGAATCATGCGTCCATACACACCTTTTTTAATCAATAGGTGTGGCAAAATTTGATCGATTCCAACAACCTTAAATCCTTCGGTTTCCATTTCTTTGATCAAAATTTTTAAAAGGGCGTCATCACCCAAAGCTTTTTTACCATGTTTGCATAATAACTTAAAACACTTCCAATCAGGCCACAAACCACTGAAAGAAGGGCGTTTGACCGCACCAATCATAACAACTTCTTCCACGTTGTTTTTCTTTAAAAGCTTTAAACCTTTACCCAATGCCCCTAAACGAATCCATCCAATCGGCGTTCCCTTAGGTAATGCATCTTTTTTAAGGCAATCTCTCAATCCAAGGACGTAGTAGGGACGTTTCATTTGTTCGCAAGCTTGGACCAAGCAAACGGGCAATGCCCCAGCACCAGCAATAATCCCCAATTTTTTCATATCATTTCCTTTCGGGTTGCAAAATACCGTTTTTAGAAGGATTCTGACAGAAGGTCAATACTTTTTGAACTAATGGATTTGGGGTGTTTTGTTCAATTAATTTTTCTAAACGATCGCTGAAAACACCTTCTTCGGACAGGAATAATTCTTTAAAGACTTTTTGTAATTCCATAACCAAAGTTTTATCCACACCTGCACGTTGTAAACCAACTAAGTTTAAACCAGCCAAGCCATCTTTCATCACAATACCAAATGGAATAACATCTTTTGGAATGCCACACATACCGCCAATCATAGCGCCTTCACCAATACGTGTAAATTGTAACACGCCAGCCATAGCCCCAACAATGGCGCGATTCTCAACGATAACATGTCCTGCAAGCCCGGCATTGTTGCTCATCACAACATCATCACCAACAATGCAATCATGGGCCACGTGAGAACCAACCAAAAACCAGTTGCGTGATCCAATAATCGTGATTTTCTTGTCCACATCAGAACCTGTATGGGCCGTGAAATGTTCGCGAAAAACGTTGTCATTCCCAATGACCAATTTTAAATCGGTGGCTTTGTTGCGTTTGTGTTGGCAAGGAAGCCCTAAACTAGCATAAGGATACAAAGTATTACCCGTGCCAAGTTCGGTGTCGCCATCAATAACGTTATGAGAGATCAAGCGTGTTCCCGAACCAATCTTAACTTTTGGACCAATAGTACAAAAAGGGCCAACTTCCACATCGTCGGCTAATTCCGCCTTTGGATCAACAATACTTAAAGGATGAATTTTTGCCATAGCTTAACCTTTCTTGATAAACTTTTTCCAAAACCAAATTTTTGCATCGGCTTTTACTTGTTCGGATTTTTTCTTTGTGAGTCCGCGTAAAGCGACTACTTGACGCATGTATTCGTGACCTTCCTGAGCAGGAGATCCCATCAATTTCTTCATGGGTTCTACGTTGCCAATAACACCTGCTTTGGCGGCAACTTGAACGCCCGATCCAATTTTTAAATGGCCGGCATATCCCACTTGTCCGCCAGAAACAACGAAGTCGCCAAATTCGCAACTGCCCGCAATGCCGTTTTGTGCCACAATGACGCAACAACGACCCAATTTCACGTTATGGGCAATCTGGCACAAATTATCAATGCGACATCCATCACCAATGACTGTGTCGCCCATTGCCCCGCGATCCACTGTTGTGCAAGATCCGATTTCTACATCGTTGCCAATAATAACGCGCCCTAATTGGGGACATTTTTGAGGCCCTTTTTCGGGGCTCATCGCAAATCCAAAGCCGTCTTGACCCACTTGTGCGCCAGGATAAATATAAACCTTTGCGCCAGCAATACAATGTGAAACAGTGGCGTTTGCACCAACAATACACATTGGCCCCATTTCAACACCATCTTCCACAACAGCGTTGGCACGAATATGGCACATTGGCCCCAATTTCACGTTCTTACCAATCACAGCACCGGCTTCCACACGACACCCATCTCCTAATTGTGCGGTTGGATCAATGTGTGCTTCAGGTGAAATAAATGGCTCCACAGCGCTTGGATAAAAGGCAGAAGCCACCAAACCGTAGGATCTGTGTGCGTCTTTGGAAACAAGCGCAATAGTTCCTTCCGGCACCAAATCTTTAAAGTTTTCTGGAACAATGACGGCACCTGCTTTTGTGACTTTCAACTGATCACGCACAGAGGGAATAAAGGCCCAAGAAACATCTTTTTCTGTGGCTGTTTCCAAATCTGCCACATCATCAAAGACTTTTGCGGTATCAATACCTTCTGGCAAAACAACTTCGCCGCACGCAGCGATATCTGCCAAACTTAATCCCCCCTGTTTTTTTTGAAAAAAGCGTGTATCAGCCATTTTATCTCCTTATTGTAATGTTACAGGATCTGGGTAATTCACAGTTTGAACGCGTTTATCCAATTCCTTTACAAACACTTCTGTAAAATCAGCTTTTTCGGAAGCATACAAAATAGTGTTTACTGGCAACAATATTTTGGCACCCGTCTTTTGAGAGGTTGCTTCAATGGCTTCGGCAATTTGTTTTTCTAAAGCCTTTAATGCCAATTGAGAGGCCATAGCATTGCGTTCAAATGATGCACGATAACGTTCGTTAATCTTTAAAGCCCTTGCTTGCAACGCACTGGATTTACGCTCAAATTCGTCTTTTGGCATGGTTTTTTGTTGTTCAGCCAATTTTTTGCCTTCTTCCTCTAATTGAATGAAGTCCTTATCTTTCATGATAATGGCTTGAATTTGTTCGTCATACTTCTTTTGTTGTTCGGCAGCAGCCACATAAGCTTTGGCTGTTTGTTGAACAGTTTGGAAGTTGATGATACCAATTTGCGGGCGAGTCGCTTTATATGCGCCATAAGCCAATAATGCCACCACGGCCACACCGGCAACGGTTGCGATTGTTTTTTTATTTTTTTTCATGTTTTATCCTTTCAGTTTTAATTAAAATCCTTTTCCGAAATTCAAACGGAAAACTCGTGTTTTATCATACTTTTCTTTTGCGAAGGCGTATGAAAAGTCAAAGTTGATTACGCCCATTGGTGAGGACCATTCGATACCCGTACCAACGGCCGCACGCAAACGATTAGAATAATCCATGGTTTGTGCATCATAATCATCTGGTTTACCGATTAAACCAGCATCTGTGAACACCTTACCCTTGATGCCCATTTCTTTTGGCAAACCGATTGGGAAGGTTAACTCTGCACTGACAGTTGTATACCAGTCGCCACCCAAGGCGTCATCAGAGGCTTTATCACGTGCACCAACACCACCGTATTCAAATCCGCGCAAGCTGCGATCACCCAAGAAATAGCGATCGTTAATGCGCAAATCTTTGCCTCCAATGCCCCAGATGTAACCACCGTCGGCACGTAACGAGAAGACCACATCTTCAGCCACTGCAAAATATTTGATGGCAGTCACGTCGACACGGAAGAATTTTGTGTCGCCACCCAAGCCGGCCAAATCGGTACTTAATGAGGTATAATAACCCGTTGTTGGATTCAATCGGCTGTCGCGTTTATCATAAATCAAGTCTTGTCCGATCATAGAAACAACAGTTTTGCCTTTTTGTTCTTTAATGGACAATGCCGCATCATTGTCAATATCATCAATGTCGTCTTGTTTTAATGTGTAGCGAAGAACTTGCCGCAAGGAATCTGTATAATCCCATCCAAAGCGAATAGTGCCACCAATGGTTTTGTAACTGTAGGACGAAGAATCGCTGTTATCATGTGTTGTATAATACAAATCGATACCAGCAGACATATTATAACCCAAGAAATAGGGATCCGTTAAACCGATATTGTACTGTGTTTCACGTTGGCTAAGCATGATATTAAAGTTTGCCATTTTACCAGTTCCCAAGATATTGCGTTCTTGGATGCCCGTTTCAAACATCATACCATCATAAGACGACCAACCAACACCAACATTAAAGGCCCCAGTTGATTTTTCCGCCACAGACATATTTACGTCTGCCAATGTTGGATTCATTGGAACTGGATCGGTTGTCATTTCTACATTGGAGAAGTAATCCAAATCCGATACATTTTGTTTGGAACGACGTAACAAGCTGGCATTATAAGCGTCGCCCTCTTTAATGCGGAATTCACGACGAATCACTTTGTCCTGAGTACGTGTATTTCCTTTGATGTTGATTCGCCGAATAAAAACTTTTTCACCCTCTGTGATGCGATAGACCACTGTTGCCGTATGATCTTTTGAATTCGGTACAATATCTGGCTCTACGTTCACAAAAGCATAGCCATCATTTAACAGTTTTTCAGTCAATTCATCAACTGTTTTTTCAACTTTTGTAATATCCAAAATATCGCCATCATCTTGTTCTAAATATTTTTCTAACTTCAAATCATCTTTATAGTCTGGTAAGCTGACTTGTAAGTCTTGTTTTGCAATGCGGTACGGCTCACCTTCGTCCATTTTAATGGTCAAGATAAAGCCTTCTTTATCTGGTGTTAACTCAGACATGGCGTCTGTGATTTTGAAATCCAAATAACCATGTTCTAAATAGAAACGACGCAACAATTCTTGATCGTATTTAAAGCGTTCAGAATCATAGGTATCTGTGTTGGATAAGAAACGATACCAAGCCTTTTCTTGAGTCATCATTTTGCCTTCCAAAGTGCTTTCGGAGAAAGCATTATTTCCAACAAAATTAATATCTCTTACAAAGGCTTTGCCTCCTTCATCAATTTCAAAAATCACATCCACACGGTTTTGATCTTTTTTGATGATTTTGGGTTCAATTGTGGCGGCAAAACGGCCGTTTCTTTTATAAACAGACAAAAGCCGATCGGCATCTTTTTGAACTTTAGTTTTTGTATAAACAGAACGGGGCTTCATTTGAACTTCCGTTTTGAGCACATCATCTTCCAAAGCCTTATTCCCCTCAAAGAATATTTCATGGACAATTGGATTTTCTTCTACATTGACTGTGGCAATCCCATTGTTCATTTTAATGTCTACATTTGAAAAAAGACCTGTTGCAAATAATGTTTTTGTTGCACGATCTAAATCTGAGGCAGTCACATTTTGGCCAATCTTCATGCCTGTGTAATTTGTAATTGTGGCATCTTCAATACGACGCGTCCCTTGGATTTTCATACTCTTTAATGTTTCCGCTTGCGCTTGAAAGGCAAACAAACTGACTGCAGCGAGAAGTGTATATTTTAATGTTTTCATCCGACCACCCTTTGTATAATTCTGGGAATATCCAGAAGCATTGTGTAAGCGAAAATTGTGATTAAAATGCTGAAGCCCGCCCACATAATAGCTGTCTGCATTTTTTCGGTTAATGGTTTACGCCGAATTGCTTCAATGGCATAAAAGAACAAATGGCCACCATCCAACAATGGAATAGGCAATAAGTTCATCAAGCCAATTGCAATAGAGATTTGTGCCACAAAGGCAACCAAAGAAATAAATCCGCCTAACAAAGCATCTCCTGATGCTTCGGCAATACCCAATGGTCCGCGCATATCTTTAGGAGCTCGTTTCCCCGTTAAAACCTGACCCAAATAAATCAATGTATCACGTGTTGTTTCATAAATTGCTTGGGCGGATTTTTTGCAAGAAGATAAGAAAGAAAGGTCTTCGTTGATCACAACTGTTTCACCCGAGGCGGTAATCCCAATCAATGGCCGCTCTGTTTTTTCCTCAATACGTGGGGATAAAGCCACGGAAATCAATTCGTTGTTTCGTTTGATTTTTAAAGTTAATTCCTGTCCATAATTTGTGAGCAATACCTTGCGTTGAATGTCAGAGAAAGATTCAATAGGCATTTCATTGATGCTGATAATCTCGTCTTTTGGCAATAATCCGGCGGCCTCTGCCGCGGAACCAGGCATCACGGATCCAACCACAGGCTTAACAATCACTTCACCAACTCCCCAAAATAATCCCACCAACAAAACGAAAGCAAAGACATAATTCATGGCGGGTCCCGCAAATATAATAGCGGCACGTTGAGCCAGATTTTTAGACATAAATGTTTTATCTTTGTCTTCTTCTGGGATATCTTTGTCGGAAGATTTTGCGCTGGCCGCATCTTCATCGCCCAGCATTTTAACATATCCGCCAAGTGGAATTAGGCGCAATTGCCAAGCAGTTCCATGTTTGTCCGTTTTTGAAAACAATTTTTTACCAAAACCCATCGCAAACTCGGTTACTTTGACTCCACATAAACGAGCGACGATGAAATGCCCACCCTCGTGCACAATCACGACCAAGGATAAAACCAAAACAAATGCCAACAAGTAAAGTAATGTTGTCGTCATGGCGTCCACCAACTTTCACCCATAAACATTACTGCAACTGCAACGGCACAGGCCGCAAAAATAAGACCATCAAAACGATCAAACAGACCTCCCTGACCTGGAATTATATCGCTTGAATCTTTCATTTGTAAACGACGTTTGATGTAAGATTCAAACAAATCGCCTACTTGTGAAATAATGGCTAAGATGCCCGAACAGACAACCAACATTTTAGTGTTGAAAATAAAATCGCCACTCATATATCCATGTGCTTTCAGGTAAAGTGCAAAAATATAGGCTATTGCCATGGCAAAACAGATTGCACCAACCAAGCCAGCCCAAGTCTTTTTAGGACTGATTTTGGGGGCTAACTTGGGCCCTCCAATGGATTTGCCGACAACATATCCGCCAACATCCGTTGCCCATACAACAAAGAACAACCACAAAATAAGTTCGCGGCTAACATGACCATTTGTATGGTATAAATAACTAAGCGAAGCCAAAGGCAGGCCAATGTAGGCCATGCCAAGAGAAAAAGCCAACTGTCCTTTTGTTTTATAGAATAATGTTGTGACACCGGCCAAAATAACCCACAGAGCAAAGGGCGGCCGATCTTCTGTTAAAAAGACAACCAAACAGGCAAAAAGGGTAATTAAGATGCTGTTGACGGTGATTTTTTTGTTAAACATGGTGTCCCATTCCCATGCAAAACCGGCGCCTAAAAATGCCAAAAAAATGTTAAACAAGGGAATGGAATAGTCTTCATAGGCACTTCGGCCATACCAGATGGCGCCTAAAATGATTGGAACAAACACCAAGGAAGACATAATTCTTAAAAATAAATTTGAATGCATTTTTCGCCTTTCTGTTTCTTATTGAATAAAAGCAGATTTTTCGCGCTATGTCAAGTGTTTTTAGGGTAAAAAAATAACAAAAAACCCGCCTTTTTGGCGGGTCCTTAAATTCTCTTTAGATTTTATTATTTGAAAAGAGCTTTCAAAGCGGCAGCCAAACGAGATGTTTGACGTGCAGCAGTGCGTTTCTTAATTGTACGCTTACCGGCAGCACGAGCCAAAGATCCTTCTGCCTTTTTGAATGCCTTTTGGGCACCTTCTTTATCACCGGCAGCAATCGCCGCACGGGTTTGTTTGACAGCTGTACGAACAGAACTTAAACGGTTCTTATTCACTTGCTCTCTTCTTTTGTTCCGACCGACGCGGGTCTTGGATGAACGTAAATTTGCCATTTTGTAAAAATCCTTAAAATAAAATTGTTTAACAGGCCTTTATTATACAGAAAGTAAATTCAAAAGTCAACACATTTTTTATTTGTTAGCAAAGGTGAGTTGAAGCTTAATGGTTGTGGATGTTTTTCCGGGAATAACTTGTAGTGTCAATTCATCTTGATCTCGGCGATATTGATTAGTCGATTTTTTTTGCCACCCAAGCGCAATCAAGCTTTCTTCATAAAATGATGAGACAGCTTTAGCAGATGAAGTCGTTTTCGCTGTTATCGTCATAATTTGCCCCTCTGGTGTGTCAAAGGAAAAACTGTCATTTTCATCAATGACAAGACCATCCATCAACGGTACATCAGATCCGTTAATAAAAGCACCCCATGCAGAAATGGAGAAAAACAGACATAGTACCAAAAGCAGTTTCATTAAAAGTGATCCTTGTCAGAGAAAATTTGGGTCATAGAAGTTGGCAGTGGCGCCATATTTCCAGGGCGAACCGCAACAGGTTTTAAATTCTGTGTATTACCTGAAGCGCCCAAATTTTCATTTTGTTGTTTAAGTTCGGCCAATTGTTTTTGCAGATTTTCTTGGATTTGCAGACGTGCCGATTGAATGGCTGCACTTGTGGCCTCTAAATCGGAAGTGGTTAAGAATTGTTCCAAACTTAAAGTGAATTTTTCTGCATCTTTGTTTCCATTAAGCGCCGAAATAAAGGCCCATTTATAAGCACTTAAATCATCTTGTGGTAAAATATCCCCTTTATTATATAACCGTGCCAATTGAAATTGGGCATCAGCATTGCCATTTAAGGCGGCGACCAAAAAACAATATGGTGCTTGTCGTTTAATTTCGTCGGAGGGATTATCTAAAAAGATGGTGCCATATTGATAAACATCTTCTACGGTTGGCATGAATACACCACCGCGAACCTCATCAAATTTTGCATCACATTCTGGGGCAATAGTCATGGGATCTTGGTTGTCATTAAAACTCCAGAACAGATTCTGAGCGGAAACTGCTGTCGCTGCTAAAACAAAACCCAAAAACAGTAATTTTTTCATAAAAGGACCCTCTCTCATATTATTCATACTCGTTTTTTTTAGGAATATCAAGCACAAATTTTATTTTTTCCACCAAGTCATCAAATCCATGCCATGCAAAGGAACTGTTTTTGGGGAAATAAGGTCAAGTTTGTGCAAAAGTCGCGTGCTTGCACTATACCAATGTGGAATGACAAGATATAGGTGTAAAAGAGAACGATCCAAGGCGTGTGTAGCAGTAACAAGATCTTCTTGAGTCTGGGCGGATTTTATTTTTTCTATTAAAGCATCTATTGCTTTGTTTTTAATACCAGTTAAATTTGTACTGCCCGTTGTGTCGGCGGCCTGAGATCCCCAATAATCCGCTTGTTCATTTCCAGGGGACAAAGAATTTCCCCATACAAACACAATCATGTCATAGTCAAAATTATCCAAACGTTGTTTGTATTGCAATAAATCCAATGTTTGAATGTTAACATGGATGCCAAGACGTTTTAACCGGGCTACAAACGGTAGTGCAATGCGTTCCCATACAGGCGCAGATACCGCGTCCATCAAAAGGGTAAATCGGAATGGTTTGCCATTTTTTTGTAAAACATTATCTTCGACGTGCCATCCAGCTTGTTGCAATAAATCTAATGCTTCTTTTAATGCTTGACGCGGAGGCAGGTCGGGTAAGGTAAATGGGGTGGTCAGCGTGCCTTCTGGCAACTCTTTTTCATATGGTTTTAACAGCTTTAATTCCTTTTTATCTGGTAACGGTGGGGCTTTTAAATCAGAGTTATCAAAATAACTGGTGGTTCGCTTATAAAGACCAAAAAATAAATTTTTATTGATCCAATCAAAATCAAGCACCTTGGTTAATGCTTGACGCACACGAATGTCTTGGAACAATGGGTTTCGTAAGTTGAAAACGAAACCTTGCATGCCGCTGGGTAAATGATGTGTTGCCTCGGTAGCAATGATTTGGCCACTTTGTACTTCGGGCCAAGATTGTTCCGCCATCCAACGTTTTGCGACGTTTTCTACATGATAGTCGGTCAAGCCAGAACGAAAGGCTTCCACCATTACTGTTGTATCTAAATAGGTGTCATATCTAATTTCTTGGAAGTTATAAAATCCAACATTAACGTTCAGGTCTTTTGCCCAATAATTTGGATTTCGTTTATAGGTAATGCTGCGATTCGGTACAAATTCTTTGATTAAATAAGGGCCGCTAGATACCGGAATATCCATGGTCGTTTTTGAAAAATCCTTGTTTTCCCAATATTGTTTCGATAATACGGGCAATTGTCCCAAAATCAATGGAAGTTCTCGGTTGCTTGTGTTGGCAAGATTAAATTGAACTCTTCTGGGACTTAAAACATCAACCGAAGCAACGTCTTGATAGTACGCGCGATAAAGTGGAGGACCTTTTTTGCATAAAGTATGAAAGGAAAAAGCGACGTCATCGGCGGTAATGGGACTCCCGTCATTAAAGGTGGCTTGTGGATTTAATAGAAATACAATTTTTTTGCGATCAGGGGATAAGTTGATATCTTGGGCGATCAGCCCATATTGAGTAAAGGATTCATTTGCGTTGGCCTTCATTAATGTATCATGCGTTAAATTAATGCCTGCTGGCGCAACACCGTTAATAGAAAACGGATTTAAAGTGTCAAATCCGTGGGGCATGGCGGCTTTTAATATGCCGTCTTTTGGAGCTGTTGGATTGACATAATCGAAATGTTTAAAATCCTTGGGGAGTTTTGGTAAATCATGCAGCGCCAATCCGTGATCAGCAAAAGCAGGAACTGTCCACAACATTAAAAACAGGCATAAAATTTTCATTTTTCTTGGTCCACAAAGGAGACGTCTTCCACGTCTTCAGGGGCGACATCTTTATATTTACCAATAGGTTCGTCCTTTGAAATTTCCAAATGAATTACGGGAGTTGAGGCATCTGATTCGTTTTGATTTTCTTTCGGCAGAACGGCGTCTAACAATTCTTTCATCATTTGTTTTTGGCGCCGAAGTAATAACCATCCGTATACGACGAATAATGCCGCCATCATCCAAACGCCAACAATCAAAATAATCAATTCCCAAAATAAATAGGGGGCCATAAAAGTACTCCTTTTTAAAACACTGGACATTTAAAAGTATAACTTGTATAATATAAAAAAGCAAACAAAAAGGATAAAAATGCAATATTTGGATTTTGAACGTCCTATTAAAGTAATTGATGAGCGTTTGGCTCGCCTGACCAGCGGAGAAAAAGCGCTGTTGGATAAAAGTCAATTAGAAGTCAAAAGATTAACAACGAAACGAGCGCGCGTTATTCGAGCGACGTATGAAAAGTTAACACCTTGGCAAAAAGCTGAAATCGCACGACATGAATCTCGTCCTCATACCGAAGATTACATTCGAACAATATTCACAGATTTTGAAATGTTGTCTGGTGATCGTATGGCAGCCGAGGATGAAGCGATTATTGGTGGCTTGGCCAAATTAAATGGACAAACCGTCATGGTGATTGGCCAAGAAAAAGGGCATGATACGGAAAGTCGTATTCAACATAATTTTGGCATGGCCAGACCGGAAGGATATCGCAAAGCGATTCGTTTGATGCTGTTGGCCGAGCAATATCGCATCCCTGTTATTACCTTGGTGGATACGGCGGGAGCGTTTCCTGGCGTGGAGGCAGAGGCACGGGGTCAAGGTCAAGCGATTGCTGCCTGTATAGAAACATCATTAAATTTAAAGGTGCCAGTGATTTCTTGCATCATTGGAGAAGGTGGCAGCGGTGGCGCTTTAGCGTTGGCCAGCGGTAACGTTGTGTTGATGCTTGAAAATGCGATTTATTCGGTGATTTCGCCAGAAGGATGTGCCTCAATTTTGTGGAAGGATTTTAAATACGCTCAAAAAGCCACAGAAATTTTACATTTAACGGCCGCAGATATGTTGAAGATGGGAATTGTGGAAGAAGTTATTCCAGAGCCCATTGGTGGAGCGCACAGGTATCCGAAGGAAACAATGACAACTGTGGCAGAAGTGATTGCTAAACATTTGATGCAGTTGCAGGGAATGTCGATTGAAGAATTAGTTGCAAGTCGCCACAAAAGATTTCTTTCTATTTGAAGAAGCTTGGAATTGTTAAGTCTAACTCAGGCAAAGGAGGTTCCTTGTCTTTTTGCTTTGGTTGGTTTTTGGATTTTATATTGTGTAAATTCAACAAATTTGGAACTAATTTAAATAAATCTGTTTTTGCAGAAGTGACATTTGATTTTGCTGTTTCATGTTCCAAATTGATCGGATTTTCGGTTTGAACCGTTGTAGCGATTTCTTCTACAGGACCGATTTTTGGTGGTGTATTAGGTAATAATGTATCTTGTTGAAAAGAGGGATGTTCTTCCCCGTTCACGACCAAGCCTTCCGATGGTTCAGCGGCTAATTTTGTGGCAGGAGCAAATTCAAAAACGTCTTGTGGAATTAAAGGCGGTTCCTCTTGCGGGAATTCCACTGGGGATTGTGGTTCTAAATCTATTTGAGGAATCGGATTCGGTGGTGGCGTAATGTCTGTTTTATTTGGTGTTGCATGGATTTTTTCGGGCGGCTCTTGTGACTGTTGAGGATCCAATCCTGTTGCCACAATAGAAACTTGGATAGAACCGGCCAAATTTTCATTCAACGTTGTGCCCCAAATGATGTTTGCATCTGGATCCGCTTCTTCTGTAATGCGTTGAGTGATGATATCATTTTCAACCAAAGTTAAATCTTTACCTGCGCACACATTAATTAAGACACAGCGAGCCCCCTTCATTGACATATCATCCAACAATGGATTTGATAAAGCTTTTTCGGCGGCGATAGTCGCGCGATTTTCTCCGGAAGCAATGCCAGATCCCATCATGGCACGTCCCATGCCTTTTAAAATAGTCGTCAAATCGGCAAAATCCAAATTGACCATACCAGGATTCATAATAAGATCTGTGATGGATCGCACCCCTTGACATAACACGTCATCAGCCATTTTGAATGCTTCTACAAAAGTTGTATCGGGTTTTGCGACTCGGAAAAGGTTTTGATTTGGCACAACAATCATTGTGTCCACATATTTTTTTAATTCCTCAATACCGCCCTTGGCTGTTTCCATCCGCTTTTTACCTTCAAAATTAAAAGGGGTAGATACAACGGCAACGGTCATGATATTCATTTCATGAGCCATCTTAGCAATCACAGGAAGTGCGCCCGTTCCAGTGCCGCCACCCATACCAGCCGTTAAAAACAACAGGTGTAATCCAGTGATTTCTTCTTTAATTTTTTCTGCGGATTCTTCGGCGGAGGCTTTTCCTATTTCGGGATGAGCTCCAGCCCCAAGGCCTTGAGTTGTCTTGACACCCAATTGAATTTTTTCGGAACACAAAGATTTGGACAAAGCCTGTGCGTCAGTATTGGCTGCAAAAAAATTCACCCCCGTCAGGTTTGAGGAAATCATATTGTTGACCGCGTTTCCACCAGCTCCACCAACACCAATTACACCAATGTTTGGTGTAAGCAAAACTTCTGGGGGTGGGGTTGCCAACGTTATACCCAACGTATTTGTCATATCTACAGGTTTTGTTTCAGCCATTCCTTTACCTTTCCGAACCAACCGACAACGGCAGGCTTTTCTTGAAAATCATCCAATACTTTGTTTTGCATCCGCATTTTGGCATAAACCAATAAACCGATACATACATTAAATGTACACGAATCGTATTTATTTGGCAAGTTTTTTATTTGCTTTATTTTGCCAATTCGTGCATTTCCCCCTAAAATTGTGCTGATTTTTTCAGTTAGGCCAGCAAAACCAGCTCCTCCACCTGTTAAAACAAAACGATTTGCGACCGATGAAAAGGTTGCATCTTCGTTTAATTGATTGGCTAAACATGTTAAAATTGCATCTAAACATGGCAAAATTGTTGCAATTAAATCGGATCGCATGACCTGATTATTAGATCCGGCTTCGTCGCCCAAAACAGGGACAATAACGGGTTCTAATTCGTCCCGAGGTGACAACATGGCTGCACCGTTGACAACTTTTCTGCTTTCAGCACTTTGTAAATCAGTGTTGAAATTTTGTGCAATAGCGCGGGTAATGTCGTTTCCTCCACGAGGTATTAAACCCAATTGCATTAAACCGCCACCGATCAAAATGGCGTAACTTGTTGATCCCGCGCCAAAGTCGATAACGGTTGTTCCTAAATCCATTTCATCTTCATTTAAGACTGCCAATGCACTGGCGTAAGGGGTGGCAACCTTTGCGGCTATTGTGACGTGGCACCAATCTAGAACCTTCAATAAATTCATGGTTTGAGTTTCTGGAATTGTAATTACATGAACGCGCGCGCCCAGAGTATTACCATGGATACCGCGAGGGTCAGATCGACCTTGTTCGTGATCAACGGAATAGCCCACAGGAATGGCGTGTAAAATTTCTTCATCTGCGGGGATTTGAGAGGCAAGCATACTGTTGACCAACTGTCGCACATCATCACTTGTAATCGCGCGCCCCCCAGGAATATCCATTTCATCATATAATTGAATGGATTTAATTTGACTGGATGATATATTTACGAATACGCTAGAAATTGTGCGTCCTGCCATTTTTTCAGCTTGGCGCAACGCATTGTCCACACATAACTTTGCTGCTTCTATATCCCAAATGGCGCCATTTTGAATACCTTTGGATTGGACAACACTATGTGCAATTACCTCGGGGGCGCCGCCTTCGGGCATGCGAACCATTAAACAGGCGATTTTTGAGGTGCCAATATCCAAAAAGGTATAAACTGACTTGGACTTTGTTTTCATTTCTTTTGAGCCTTTGGTTTTTGTGTTTCAATGGGTTTTAAAATAACTTTATCTTTTGTTCTTAAATCAATGGCGGCGATTTTGCGCTTGATGAGTTTTTCTTGTTTGTTGTGGGTGTCTAAACGTTGCAAAGCGGTTAATACATTGGTTTCTGGTAATAAAATCTCCAATCCCTTTTCTGCATTGAATAGTTTAAGATTCCATCTGCGCTCGCCCACGCGGACGGCGGCACGAACATACTGATATATCTCGGGAACTTTTTCCAAATCTTGAATCAAAGGAATTAAATGTTTTGGGGCATCTGGTCCAACAACCAACAACAAATCTGCGGGTAATTGATTTGAGGTGTTGATAATTTGAGCTTGGTCATCCAAAGGATGGTATTTGCGGCTGTTTTGCCACAGGGCAAGGGGCATTTTTTCTTCAATAGTAATTTTAATAGTATCGGGCCAATACCGTTCTACAACGGCTGTTCGTACCCAAGGTAGTTGTTCAATTTTTGTTTGGAGGTCTGTTAAACAGATTTTATCCATTGCGTCACCTTGTTTAATATGAATGGTTTTTAAGATTTCATCTGTTTTGGTATAATGAGTAGGCGTCAACCAATTGACTTCAACTTGTTTTAAGTTCCGTCCTGTTTTTTGGTAAGCAACATCTATACAATCTTTTGTCCAATCAACAAAACGATGACCAGCTAGAGAACAAAAAAAAGCGACAATGCCGATAAAACACCACAAAGATATTGCAATAATACCGCGCGTTTTTATGGACCATTTAAAATAGTTATACTTTAATCGCATTGTGCTTCTTCCACCAATTTTTTGACCAACATAGCATACGTTATTTTTTTATGTTTGGCAATATCTGGAACCAAAGAAAATGGAGTCATTCCTGGGTTTGTATTAATTTCTAAAAAAACAAGGCGTGGATGTCGTTTGTTGGAATCATCATATCTGAAGTCACTGCGTGAAACACCACGACACCCAAGGGTTTTATGGATAAGTTCAGAATATTTGGCGATTAAGCGCGCTTGCTTTGGTGGTAATGGCGCGGGGACGATGTGTTGCGTTGTCCCATCTGTGTATTTGTTTTTATAATCATAGAATCCTTTTTTAGGAACCAATTCAATGGTGCCAATGCTTTTACCATTTAAAACGGTGGCAGATAATTCACGACCAGGAATATATTCTTCCACCAATTTATATTTATCTTGACCCCATTTTTTTAGTAATTGCTCATGCTCTTTTTTTGTCCTAACAATAAAAACGCCTAACGAAGAGCCATCGGCATTTGGTTTGGCAACATAGGGAAGTGGTGGCATTTTTTTTGTCATTTCCTCTTTGGTTTTTAAACCACCCTTGGCCACAGGAATCCCAATTGTTTTGGCGATTTTTCGTGTTTGTTCTTTGTCCATACCAACAGCGGATGCTTCAACGCCGGAGTGAGTATAGGGAATATGCATTAAATTTAATAATCCTTGTACACACCCATCTTCCCCATAGACGCCATGTAACGCATTAAAAACAACATCCGGCTTGAATTGTTGAAGTTCTTTAACAAAAGCTGTAATATCTGACGTTAAATCAATGGCTTTGACGGTGTATCCTGATTGTTTTAAGGCTTCGACTACACCTTTTCCCGACAGAAAAGAGATTTCTCTTTCCCCGGAGAGCCCTCCCATAACCACGGCGACTTTTTTTGTTTTTATCATTTTGATCTCCCTATTTTCTTTTTCCAATTCGTTCAATTTCCCATTCCAATGTTTGTCCTGTTTTATTTGCCACGGTGGTGCGCACAAATTCACCTAGCTCTTCCAATGTGGTCGCGCTTGCTTTTCCTTCATTAATCATGAAATTAGAGTGTTTTTCACTCATTTTAGCACCATTGTGGCAGTATCCACGCAACCCAGCTGCATCAATTAATTTCCAAGCAGGCATATTGGGCGGATTTTTGAACGTTGATCCTGCGGTACGAACTTTTTGTGGTTGAGTTTGGATGCGTTTTTGACGTAGATTTTCCATCATTTCTAAAATGATTTTTTTATCTTTTGGTGCGCCTTGCATGGTGGCTTCCACAAAAATCCATCCAGGTGGTAATTCGCTGTGGCGATAGGCAAAAAAATCTGTTTTCTGAGGCTGTATTTTATGAATCATGCCATCTGTATCCATCATAGTAATATCCGTTACAATTTGTGACATGTCGGATCCATAGGCCCCCGCGTTCATTTTCAAACCACCACCTAAACTGCCTGGAATTCCAGACATAAATTCAAAACCAGTCAAACTGTTTTCCGCGGCAATTTTGGCCAGTTCTATCAAAGAAAGCCCCGCTTTTGCGGTAATTTTATTGTCATCTACTTGATATGTCTTAAATGTCTTTCCAAGATGAACCACAATGCCGTCAATGCCACCATCACGAATCAAAACATTACTACCCGATCCCAAAATAGTGATGGATAAATTTCCTTTGTTTTTGAAGATAAGTTGTAGATCCTCAACATCTTGAGGTTCAATATAATATTGTGCGGGGCCACCAACACCCAACCAAGTTTTTTTGTCGAGATCATAATTTTTATGAATCTTTGCCTTTAATTTTGGAATTTTGAGAGTGGTGTTTTTTTTCATTTTAATTTTCTCCCTTGGTTAATTCCTTTGCAAAAGAGGAAATGGATCCCGCCCCCAAACATACAACGGTATCGTTTGGTTGTAAAGTGTTTTGCAAGATTTCTTTTAAATTTTCAAAAGACGAAAAATGAGTGGGTTTTGTGAGAGCCAGTTTTTCGGCAAATGAATCCGGTGTTGGCCCTTCGTTTTGTTGCTCTCCTGCCGCATAGACATCTGTGACAATGATTTCATCTGCTTGATCAAAAGCATTTAAAAAATCAAAATATAAATCATGGAACCGTGTCCATCTGTGTGGTTGCCAAATGGCTATAAGGCGACCGTTCACATGCGGTTTAATGGCCGCTAAAGTGGCTTTAATTTCGTTCGGATGATGTGCGTAATCATCATAAATATCGCAATTCATAAAAGTACCGCGGTGGGTTAAGCGCCGTTGAATGCCTTGGAAATTGGCAAGGGCTTGTTTGATTGTTTCAGGAGAAATTTCCAAATGTAAAGCAACAGAAATTGCTGCCAAAGCATTTTGAACGTTGTGTTCACCCATCATATTTAAACAAAGTTGTTCAATCTTGATTCGTTTTTGTTTTATGATAGCGATCACATCAAAGCACGTGCCCGTTGAAACAATTTCAATATGTTCAGCAAAAACATCAGCTAAGGGGCTGAGCCCATAAGTAATGAGAGGTCTGTTTTTAATTTGTGGCAACAATTCACGAATAACAGGATGATCCAAGCATACAACGTTAACACCATAAAAGGCTGTTTGGTTAAGCATAGTTAAAAAGGCATTTTTTTCGCGGTCAAAAGTTTTATAAAAATCCATGTGTTCTGGGTCAATGTTTGTGACAACAGAAATCGTGGAAGGAAGACGTAAAAAAGAACCATCCGATTCGTCTGCTTCGGCCACCACCCAATCGCCCGAGCCCATTTGCGCATTTGAATGCTGAGAATTTAAAATGCCGCCAATGATGAAGCTGGGGTTAAAATTGGCCTCCATTAAAATGCTTGCAATTAAGGAGCTTGTGGTGGTTTTTCCGTGTGTGCCGGCGACACAAATGCTGTGTTTCAGCTTTAATAATTCTGCCAACATTTCAGATCGATGAGCGATTGTCAGCCCTTTTTGCAGGGCGGCTTTTACTTCAATATTATCCTTTGTCGCGGTGGAATAAACAACGACATCTGCATTGTTTAAATTTTCTTCTTTTTGACCAATAAAGGTTTCTATTCCCTTTTGGCGAAGGCGCTTTATGTTGTCGTTTTCTGTCTTATCCGATCCTTGAACTTGGATGCCAAGTGCCTGCACCATTTCGGCAACAGCACTCATTCCAATGCCACCAATTCCAACAAAATGAACACATTTAAAGGGAAAATTAGTTGTCATGTTGAATTCCTTTTATTACGTCTTGTACAATATCAGCCATCCGTTCCGCCGCATTAACAATAGCAAGACTATGCGCTTTAGCCGCAACGTCTGTTAATGTTTCCGGATGATCGATAAAAGACTTTAATTGATTTGTCAATTGATCTGCATCAAAATCTTTTTGCTCAACAACCCATGCGCCACCGACTTTTTCCAATTCTTTTGCATTAGCAACTTGATGATTATCCGCCGCTGTTGGTAACGGAACGATAATGGCCGGCCGACCAACAACCATAACCTCCGTTAATGTTCCAGCGCCACCACGACCAATAACAAGGTGGGCCTTGCTTAATAAATCGGGCATGTTTTTAAAAAATGGAGCAATAGTCAATGATTTAAAGCCAGCGTTGGCATAGGCTTGTTTGACCATTTCCTCGTCTTCGGGGCGTGCCTGTTGAGTCAGTTCAATTTTGGCGCGATATTCTGGTGGTAATTTCATCAGTACTTCGGGAATATGTTCGCTGAAAAAATGAGCGCCCTGGCTGCCGCCAAAGACCAACAAATTGAAGGTGTCATTGTTTGGCATGGGGGTGTTTGCGCATTCCAAAATTGGCGCTCGAACAGGTTGCCCAACGTGGACGGTTGGTATGTTTTTCGGCACGCGATCAACGTGCGGAAAAGATGTCGCAATCATTCTGACCTTCTTTGCTCCAACACGATTAGCACGACCCAAGATAGCATTTTGTTCGTGTAAAATAGCCGGAATTTTTAGCATTTGAGCACTTATGACGGCCGGTAAAGAAGCATATCCACCAAAACCGATAACCAAAGTGGGTTTCAACTTGATCAATAATTTCATTGCCTGGGCGGTACCCAACCATAATTTGAATAGGGCAATCACCTTGCCCAAAATGGATCTACCCGTAACGGATTCTGCTGCCAATCTGTATGTTTCTACTTCTGGCAAATTCTGAAAAGCATTCCCCCGTTTGTCGGTAATAAAAATAACTTTGAATCCTTTTTTGATTAATTCTGCCGCTACACTTTGTGCCGGGAAAATATGTCCGCCAGATCCGCCTGTTGTCAGGACGATTGTTTGTGTCATTCTAACCCCCTTGAAAAAGTTTGTCGTTTTGTAAGTGCTAAAATAAGACCGAAAGCAAAAGTCATGGAAACTAACGAAGATCCGCCATAAGAAATAAGAGGCAATGTCATGCCTTTTGTCGGAATCAGATTAAGCGTTGAACTTAAATTTACAATGGCTTGGGCGGCAATTTGTGTAATTAAACCGCCAACCGCCAATTGAACGAAATAATTGTTGTTTTGACGAATGAGTTTCATCCCTTTAAAGACAATATACATAAATGTGACCACAATAACGCTTGATAAAATAAAGCCAAACTCTTCGGCAGAAACGGCCATAATAAAGTCGGTATGAGCATCGGGTAGTGTATATTTTACAACGCCTTCGCCGGGACCTTTACCAAACCATCCAGCTGTTTTTAATGTTTCCATAGATTGGCGTACCTGATAAGCATTTTCGCTTGTCGGATGTAAAAAGATATCAATGCGATGGCGTACGTGTTCCAACAAAAAGTATGCGGCGGGAATCAAGGATGCTCCCGCGACAGCAAGCGGAATAATCAGTTTTAAAGACAGACCGGATAAAAACAATTCCATACCAAAGATAGCGGTAACTGTTAAAATCATGCCGAAGTCAGGCTGTAAGTATAGCAAACCAACGGTTGCAATATAAATACCCCACGCCCATAAATTGCCATGTGATTTGCGCATCAATTTGCCGCGAGCCAATAACCATGCGGCTACGACAGCAAAGGCAGGTTTTGCAAACTCGGAGGGTTGTAATGAAACACCGGCTACATTAATCCATCGGGCTGCGCCTTGAAATCGTGTTCCAAATACCAACACGGCCATCATTCCAAGGATGGCGCCAATACACACCAAAAAACTTAAACGTCTTGCCCATTTAACAGGTAATAAAGCTGTTATTAAAAGCCCCAAAATGCCAACGGGCATGAACATTAAGTGTTTGTAAACAAAATAAGACCATTCATAGTTGCGTCTTTCTGCCACAACAGGACCTGCTGCAAAAGTTAAGGATAGCCCAAAAAACATCAACAAAAGAGCACTATACAAAATGCCGTGATCAATGCCACGCCATTCGGCTAAAATGTTCTTTTTTAATGTTTGGACAAGCTTCATTTATTACCTCAATTTCAATGTAGCTAGAGCCATCAAAGCCAACATAATAGAGATAATCCAAAAACGTGTCACAACGGTTGTTTCACTCCATCCTAATTTTTCAAAATGATGGTGAATGGGGGCCATCAAAAAGACACGTTTTCCACGCAATTTAAATGATCCCACTTGAATCATAACAGATAACGCTTCGACCACAAAAATAGCACCAGCAATTGCTAATATGATTTCATGTTTCGTGGCCACGGATAAAGCCCCCAAGAAACCGCCCAGAGCCAAGGATCCTGTGTCGCCCATAAAGACCTGAGCCGGATGGGCGTTGTACCACAAAAATCCCAAGGTGCCGCCGATGATGGCACAACATAAAATAGCTATTTCTCCTGCGCCAGGAATATGGGCAATTTGCAGGTATTCTGAATAATCGACACGACCAGACACGTAAGCAATGACCGTGAATACCAAAACACACATGATAACGGGGAAGCTGACTAAACCATCCAAACCATCTGTTAGGTTGACGGAGTTCGCAGCGCCAACCATAACAAACATTGCAAATGGAATGTAAAAGTAACTTAAGTCTATTAAAATGTTTTTGAAAAAAGGAATCGTTAAAGTTGTTTGCATAGATGCGTCGGCCAAATGGATCATCCCTAGGCATACAAACAAAGCCAAGCCAAATTCGATTAATAAACGTGTGCGCCCCGGAACACCTTTGCTGCTGTTGTGGTGGGTCAGTTTCAAGTAATCATCCACGCCTCCAATTAAGCCGAATCCCCAAAAGATTGCCAGTAAAATCCATACATACGGGTTGGTCCAGGCATTGCACAATAATGAAGCAGTGGTTGCGCCAAACAAAATCATCAGTCCGCCCATTGTTGGGGTTCCCTTTTTGGCTAAATGCGTTTGAGGTCCACATTCACGAATAGGTTGTCCTTCGCCTTCTTTGTTTTTAAGCCAACGAATAATGCGAGGCCCCATCCACAAGGTCAAGAAAAATGCGATGGTTAAAGCGCATCCCATTCGGAAGGTTTGATAACGAAAAACATTTAAAATTCCCAAAAAATCAGAAAACTGTGATAAATAAAATAACATATTATTCTCCTTTTAATTTTTGAATCAGAGGTGCCAATCCCGTGCCATGAGAAGCCTTGAACAACACCCAATCTCCATCCAGCAGGTCATGGCGTAAAACATCGGCAAAATCTGTGGCCGAAAGTGTTTTTGCGCCCTGCATATCGGGTGAAACAAGATCAAAGGCCTGACTCATAACAGGACCTACCGCATATAATTTGCTGACGTTATTCTGCTCTAACAAAGGCAGGATGTCAAGATGCATTTGATAAGATTTTTCACCTAATTCCAACATGTCTCCCAATACAGCAATTTTTCGCCCCGGTCGTTGTCCAAATGCTATAATGCTGGCCTTCATGGAGGCGGGGTTTGCATTGTAGGCATCATCAATAAGATGGACTGTTTTGTCAGACCAATGAACATCATATACCTGACCGCGACCTTGTAATGGTTTCAGGGTTTCAAGGTCTTGGACCGCTTGATCTACACTGGCACCCGCAGCATCAATGGCCGCCAAAACGGCCAACGAATTAAGAGCAAAATGCGCGCCAGCAAAGTTTAGATCATAAGTTAATTTTTCACCATGCCATTCGGCCACAACATGTGTTGTATTGTCGTGTAAGACGGCGGATAACAAATGAAAATCAGCTTTTTCATTTTCACCAAAACGAATGACTTTTTTCAGGCCCGCTTCAGTGGCAGTATCAGCTAAAAATTGATATTGAGGATCATCCACATTAAGCACGATAGAGCCATCTTTGTTTTGATAATCTACAATATGAATTTTTTCAGCAGCAATGGCGCGCATGTCGGCAAAATATTCTTGATGTGCTGGCGCAATGTTTGTTATCAAGGTAATATTGGGGCGTACGAAATCAGACAGTTCTGTCATTTCGCCTGGATGACTGATGCCCATTTCAATAACAGCATATTGTGTGTCGCGCGGCATATTTGCCATGGTGAACGGAACGCCCAAATTATTGTTAAAATTTTTCTGTGTCGCATGGGTTTTTCCTTGTTGCGTTAGACAGCTGGCCAACATTTCTTTTGTGCTGGTTTTACCACAGCTACCCGTGATACCGATAACTTGTGCATCGGTACGCATGCGCGCAAAACGAGCCAAAGCTTCCAGTGCTTTTAATGTGTCGGGTACAACAATTTGATTTTCTTCAAATACATCATCTAATTTGTGGTCTACTATACAAGCACGTGCACCATTTTCTAACGCGGTCTTAACATATTGATGACCATCATTTTTTTCTGTTTTTAGGGCCACAAAAATATCGCCCAATTTGATAACTCTGGAATCAAAGGTGATGCCATCAGCCCAGATGTTTTTGTCCACAGTTGTGTTTAAAGCCATCTGTAGTTCCGAACTTGTCCACAATGGATTCGCTTGCATGTTTTTTAAAACAAGTTGGGCTTCAATTTTGTCATTAAAAGGATAATTGATGCCATGAATCATTTGACCGGATTCATGACCTTTTCCGGCCAAAACCAAAATATCGCCCGCTTGTAAATTTTGAATGGCGTCATGGATGGCCATGCGGCGGTTGTTATATTCTTCACCTTTTGGACACGCCTCTTTAATTGCCGAACGGATAAGGGCAGGATCTTCATTTCTGGGATTGTCATCTGTAATATAGACCTTATCGGCTAACCGATTGGCAATTTCACCCATCTGAGCGCGCTTGCCTGTATCACGGTTGCCACCACATCCAAACAGACAAATCAATTTATTTTTTGTGTGTGCTCGTAATGAAGTCAAAACACGTTCCAAGGCGTCTGGCGTATGTGCATAATCCACAAAAACTTGAGCGCCATCGGGCGTTGCACCAACGTTTTCTAAACGTCCGGCCGGGGGCGTAAGTTCACTCAACACGGGTGCAATTTCTTTCCATGTTTTTCCAAGCCCCATGCATAAACCAACTGCGGTTAAAATGTTGTACGCTTGAAAATCGCCAAAGATATTGACGACGATTGTGTCCGTTTGACCGTCAACTTCAACAACAAGTTCTTGTCCGTTGGGTAGTGGTGTTTGTTTGACCAATTTCAACGTGCCACCATTTTTCCCATAGGAAATGATTTTTAATTTTCTTTTGGCACAAATTTCTTTTAAAGTTTCGTATTCGGGAATATCGGCATTTAAAACGGCCGTTCCGCCTTCTTGGATATAATCAGAAAATAGCTTTGCTTTGGCAGCAAGGTAATTTTCCATTGTTTTATGGTAATCCAAATGATCGCGTGTGAGATTAGTAAAAGCCCCCGCAACAAGAGGATTGTACGCCAATCGTCCCTGATCTAAACCATGACTAGAAGCTTCCATCGCAACCGCTTCAAGTCCTTTTTCTTGCAATAAATTAAAGGTCTTGTTTAGCATGACAGCATCGGGAGTTGTCATGCTGCCACTTAAATTGACAAGAGGGGAAGCAACCCCAATGGTTCCCATGCTGGCTGTTTTAACACCAAGTTTATTCATGATTTCGGAAACGTAATAAACCGTTGAGGTTTTGCCATTTGTACCTGTAACAGCAACTTTTTTTAAACTTTCAGAAGGATAAAGTTTAACGGCAATTTGTGTCAAAATATCACGAGGATTTTCAACTTTAAAAACGGGAACGTCCGCTTGGACATCTTGATCTGTTAAAATGGCAATAGCGCCTTGTTGAACGGCCTGCGGAATAAAATCAACGCCATTTGCTTTCGTGCCTTTTAATGCGCAAAACATATAGCCAGCTTTGACATCATCCGCTTTTTCGGTGATGCCCAGAATATCCAAATCGGTGGCTTGGTTGCCTAAAATATCTTGCAAGATCATTGTTTCTTTTTCCTTCCGTTTTTAATGAGAGATGTTTCAATTGACTGTTGAACAAACTCTGGTGGTTGATAATCCGTAACAGGAGCAATATTCAAATAAGGTGCAATTTCATTGATGATGTTTAAGCCCACTGTTTTGGCGTTCCAACCTGCGTTGTTAAACATAAAAGTTTCTTTAATGCCCTTTGGATTTAAAAGCGTCACTTGAACGGCATATTTCGGATCATTGACTGGGAAGACCCCAACAAAACTGGTGCGCACTTTATTGGTGTTATAAGAATGCCCCTCCTTCATATTGGCTGTTCCAGTTTTCCCCCCCACGGCATAATGTTTGGCTGGATTTTTTGTCCACGGATCCCAATTGATAACTGCCCACATCATGTGACGCAATTGTTCGGAAATGTTATCATCCAATACTTTTGATGTTGCCCGATCTTTATTGCCATCTTTGATAAATGTTGGCGTGTTGTAAAATCCCCCGTTTGTAAGGGCGGCGACACCAGCCAATAAATGTAAAGGAGTGACAGCAATACCGTAACCAAAAGAAACGTTGGCACTTTCAATTTCGGCCCACTTATCTTTTGTGTTATAAAGGGGTGTGCCGCGTTCAGGCAAGGGGATGGCTAACTTGTCATAAAAATTGAATTTTCTCAAAAATTCGCGTTGTTTTTCATACCCTGCAGCTAAAGCAATTTTTGCAGATCCAATATTGGACGAGTGGATCAACACTTCCGTAATGGTGAGCGTACGATTTTGTCCATGAAAATCTTCCATTGTTTTTTTGCCAATTTTTAAAGGATGGGATGCATCAATTTTGTCGGTTACTTTAATGGTTTTGTTTTCCAAAGCCATAGCCGTGTTGAACAATTTAAACACTGAACCAAACTCATAGACACCAAGTGTTGGCATATTGAAACGTGCAGACGTATCTTTTCCTGCAGGCATTTCTGGATCATAATCGGGCAGCGAAACACTGGCCAACATTTCGCCAGTATTGATATCGATGACCATTCCCAAGCCTCCTTCAGCTTTGTATTTTTGAATGCCATTTTTCAAATTGGTGCGAACCATTTCTTGAACAGATGTGTCTAAAGACAGTTGAATTTCGTGTTCTTTTAATTCAGCATCAAATGATTTTTCAATGCCGGCCGTGCCAACGTTATCAATATTGACGCCGCCCAGAATATGTGAGAATAATGGTCCTTGGGGATAGGCGCGTTTGTTGACAGCTTCGTATGTTAAAAAATGATAACCGAGCCAGTTAACCGCTTCCAATTCTTTTGGGGTAGCGCCACGTTTGATGTATTTAAAATTGCTGTCCGATTTTAATTTTTCCAAAATCTCTTTTTCTTTAACGCCTTCTAATCTTTGTGCTAATTGATGAGCCACATCTTCTGGATCTTTGACTTTGGATGGATTGACAGAGATGTCCCACGAAGTCAATGTGGTTGCGACAACGGTGCCATTGCGATCCACAATGTTATAACGTGGCAGTGTTTCCTGAATGTGCCAATCTGTTGACCGAGCGGGGCGGTTGTCATAATTCAAAACCGTCAAATAAAACAAACGTCCCCAAATGATAAAGAAAAAGAGCAAAAAAACGCCGGTCGCAAATAAGGATCGTCCAGATGCAATTTTTAAACTACGTTGTGTAGTGGCGTCCATATACCATCCTCGTTCTCGTTTGGGTGTTGGAACTTCGCAACAGGGAGCATAAAAAGGAGCTGAGTTTTTCTTACGGAACCACATCTTCGCCTCCCTCTGGGGTGTCAGATTGCATCGCTTCATCTGAAAATGGTTTAACGGGCGGAACTGGAACAGGGGCCAACTCAACCTGTTCGGGGGAAACAACTTGTTCCACATTGATACGTTTGACGGAGCTTTCTGCAATTAAATGGCGCAGGCGAGATGGTTCTGTCAAAACAGCCCAATCTGCCTTCAAAGTGTGAATTTCACGCATGTTGGCCAAAATTGTTTGAGTTAAATTATTCAATTGTTTTTCATATTGCACGACGCGTTGCTTCATCAAGAATAAACCAATGATGATGGTTATGGTAAGTGTGAACAAAATAATATTTGTCAGCCAATGTTTCATGCAGGAACCTCAGTTCTTTCGGCGGCACGTAACTTGGCGCTGTGAGCACGAGAGTTGTAGGCTATTTCTTGATCGGATGCTTGAATTGGTTTTTTGGTCAAAACGCAAAATAGCCCTTGTTCTTGCTTATTCTTGGCATACTTGTTGTGATGAACTGTTTTAGCGCTGTGTCCTAACAAGAAATCCTTCACAATGCGGTCTTCCAGCGAGTGAAAAGACACAACAGCCAAACGACCTCCCGTTTTCAACAAACGTGGCGTGCCAGCCAATGTGCGTTCTAATTCGCCTAGCTCATCGTTGACGGCAATACGTAAGGCCTGAAAAGACCTTGTTGCGCTGTCCGACCCATCGGTGGGGCGTGGCATAACATGGTGAATAATCTCGGCCATTTCGCCCGTTGTAGTGGGTAGATGTTGCTTTAATGCGTGGGCAATTTTACGACTTTGATGTTCCTCGCCATATTTATATAAAATGTTGGCCAATTGATTTTCGGGAAGTGTTTTAATTAAATCGGCGGCGGTCAAGCCTTCGTCACCCATGCGCATGTCCAATGGCCCATTAAAGCGCAATGAAAAGCCCCGTTCAGGCGTATCAATTTGCATAGAAGAAACACCAATATCCAACACAATGCCATCCACTTTTTCCGTCAAGTAATTAGACATATGGCTGAAACAATCTTGGATAAAGGCAAAACGATCACCAAACTCTTTTTGTATTTGTTCGGCCGTCTTTTGTGTTGTGGGATCGCGATCAAAAGCAATTACTTTGTTTTTAGGATTGGCCATCAAGATGGCTCTAGTATAACCACCCGCACCAAAAGTGCCATCCACATAAGTCCCACCATTGGGGGCCAAATAGTCCAAAACCTCGTTCAATAAAACAGGAATATGAGGCGCCTGCATCTTAAATCCTTTCTTCTATAAGAAAGTATAGCGGATTTTATGCGCCAAATGCAAGGGATTTTTCGCACAAAAAACTAATTTTTTTAAGGCGTGAAAACTATTCTAATTCGTCCTCAGAAAACCACAATGAAATTTCACGTTTGGCACTTTCTGGGCTGTCGGATCCATGGACGGAATTACGGGTTTTGCTTTCGGCGTATAATTTACGCAATGTGCCTTCTGTAGCTTCGGCTGGATCTGTTTTGCCCATCAATGTACGATAACGTGTGATAGCATCTTCCCCTTCTAACACTTGAACAACAATTGGACCGGAGGTCATAAATTCCAACAATCCTTCATAAAACGGTTTGCCTTTGTGTTCAGCATAAAAAGCCTCGAATTGTTCACGGGTAGGATGTTCGACACGTTTGGATGCGATAATGTTTAATCCCGCAGCGCGAATTTTTCCGTTGATTTCATCTTCCAAGTGTCGTGCAGTTGCATTTGGCTTAATAATACAAAAAGTTCTTTCTAACATGATTTTTCCCTTTCTTTTATGTCGTGAAGATACGCCTATTGTTTGGTGATGTCAAGAGATAATTTCCTTGATTTTTGAGTGAAAATATGCTAAAATCTTTGCGTCCTTGTGGAAGGGTGGCAGAGTGGTCGAATGCGGCAGACTCGAAATCTGTTATAGGGATTTTCTCTATCGGGGGTTCGAATCCCCCCCTTTCCGCCAATTATTGAATAACCTATTGTTTTTGTGATATTTTTTCCTAAAAAATTATGACACTGGACGTCCTGAAAGGATGGCACAGACGATGGGTTATTCACACTTTCCAAGACTTTGGCAGAGAAAGCACGCTTATTATATCCGTGTCGCCCTTCCTGTATCTCTGCAAAAACTTGCTAAAAAGAAAGAAATACGATATACTTTGGGAACACGAGATTATTTCGTTGCTATTCAAAGGTTGCGTTATGAATCGTTGAAAATAGATATATACCTTGATTTTTTGAAGGAATTAAATATGCGCATTCAACATAACCACCTCGTTTTGGAAGACCACGAAGTTGACCAGTTGCTTATTCAACGCCTTAAAGACATCACCGAGTTTTGCGACAAAAACTATTTGAAATTGAAACGAGGATTGTTGCCTGCCGATTCGGCACAACTCTTTTCCATAGATGCCTTGAAACAATGGCAACAACAACCAGAAAATCATACCACAGAAGCAACCACAACAAATGATTGGGCATTTCAAAAAGATGTTTTACAAACCTATATCAGCACTTATTTGAAAAATCTTTATAACAAAAAGACAACGCCACCATCGGTTAAAGAAGCGATTGACTACGCTTTCGGGCACAATCTATCCTTTGTGCCTCCCGTTGTAGAACATAACCCCGAGCAACACAAAGCAAGAGGATTGTATTTTTATCAAGAATTGGCAGAATTGGAACAATATGCCGCAACTCGTGTGCAAAATACTATCACAGATACCTATGCACCTGTGCCAAGAAAATATCAACCTTATATGCGGGTTATTGAAGAAGAACGATACAAGGAACTGATAGCACCACCTATTGGGCATACAAAATGGGAAGATGTATGCTTTGAATGGGCAGAACAAAAAAAACAAATCCGTGAAACAGGCAACATTACTTTGCAACAAGATAGTCAATGTTTGCACACCATCTTTTCTTTATTGGACAAAGAATATGTGGAAGATTTAACATTTATGGATTGCAAGACGATATCGCAACAGATTTATCGTGTGCCGAAAAAATGGGAAGCGCGATACAAAGGCAAGAAGTTGCCCGAAATTTTATTGCCACCTGGGGATGCTGAATGCCTTTCCCGCAAAAGCGTCAATAAGTATCTGGCAACCTTTAAGTCCTTTATTTTATTTGCTTATGCGAACAGGTATCTAACGGAAGATTTTAGCAACATCATTATTGTTCCTAAAATTAAACGCACACAGGTAGGATTACGCACCCGCTTTGACGATAAAGATTTGCGCAAGATTTTTAATCCTGAAACATACCCAAGGCGTCATCATATCCAACAATTCCCAAGATATTGGATACCGCTGATTGCTTTATACACGGGCGCAAGATTAAACGAAATATGCCAACTTTATGCTGAAGATATCCACCGCACGGGCAGTTTGTGGTATTTTTCTTTCATTCGCAACAGAAACGACCAATCCTTAAAGAATGAGTATTCGTGGCGTGAAGTTCCTATCCATCCCGATTTAATTGAAATGGGATTTTTGGATTTTGTAAAAGAAGTAAAGGAAATGAAGAAAAAGCGCCTGTTTTACACACTGAAATATCAAAACACCAACCATTATGGTGGGGCGCTTACAAAATGGTTTGCCCAGTATTTGGACAAGTTAGGTCTCAACTCAAACAAATTGGTGTTCCATAGTTTCCGCTACACTATCAAACAAAAACTACGGGATAAAAAAGTTTCCGCAGAATATCAGCGTGCGATATTAGGATGGGAACGAAAAGGTATTGGCGAAGAACGTTATGGCGAAGTTATACCTGCCAAAGAATTAAAGGATGCCATTTACAAAATAAAATATCCGTGCCTGAAAGCGAACTTGCGTTTAATTCGGTTGAAAAACCCATAGGATTAAAGGAACTTCAACAACCTATTGGTAAGGATATGTTGCCCTTGTTCGTGGAGTTGTGCGATATAGGTTGTAGCATTTTGCGTGTGAAGGTCATTCAAGTTAGTGATAAGGTTGTGTAAAGCGTCAATAGATGGTTGCCTGCCTTCACTTAAAAGCATTGCGTAGTAGTATTTGTTCTTATTGAGGTATTGCTCGCTAAACTGATACTGCGACTTTACACACGAAAGTTTTTTAAGCACTTTGAAGCATTTTGTGATGAATTGAATATCTTGCGATATAACTTGTTCCATAGGTTGTCCTTACTTTGTTGTGTAAGTATTTATTTCACAACATTTATGGGTGTAATGATTGACAAGTTATGGTGTGGGTTATTGGATACAACCATCATCTTCATTCCAATCTGTTGAACCAGGGGGACAACAATGTGTATCTCCAAATGTTTCATAAGTGATGGAGTTTGAAACACAACATATATCATTGTCGGGGTCATAACCAATTGAACCTATTGGGCAACAGCGTGAATCTCCGCCTCCCATCACTTGCCAGGTTTCGGTTGTTCCTGCTTCACAACATCCATCTAAATCACTATAACTTGTTGTGCCTGCGGGACAGCAAGTGTTATCATTCCATATCGTGCCATCACAACAGGTAGCACCATCATCACTAATGTATGCCGTCTCTCCCGTTGCACAGCACGCAGAAACATTCCCAAGATTTATAAGTGTATGTCCCGTCTCACAACACCCTTGAGCAAAAACATCTTCATTATTTACATAGGTAAATACTGCACCATTCACACAGCACTCTGTCTCAATATGAGAACCTTCTTGATAGACAATGTAAGGTACACCTCCTGTACAACAATTCCCATTGCCATCACAACATTGCCCATTTTGACAAGTGTGTCCTTCGCCACAACATACATCACCACATTGGCGTTCCTCTGGGCAAGGTTCTGCGGCAGGGGTATCGTTTCCTGTGGTCTCAATATTTTCTGTCCCTAAATCATTGTTATAGGTAAGTTTGACATTGTTGTCATTTCCTGTATCACAAGTTTCGGGCGCAAAATGTTTAATCACAGCATTGTCTCCCACAGCACTCTTCATCTGTGCGCAGATGTTTCCTTCAACACCTGTGATAGACAGCGTGAAGCGCTGGTCTGGTGTTGCCCCTGTGTTCGTCCATTCTGCCTCTCCACTTGCACCATACACTCTGTTTTCAAATGAACCACCCGCAAAAGAATTGTTGGCAAACTCACTCAACGATGGATTACCTCCCTGTAAAGTGATTTGACCCGCCACAACGACCGCACGCTTGCTTGCTTCGTTTAGCAACTCATTAGAGCGCAACTTTGTCATCGCACTTCTGTATCCTGCGATACCCATTATACTCAATACCCCAATGATTGCCAATACGCCCAGCATTTCAACCATACTGCGTCCTTGTTCGTTATGTAAGTCCAACTTTTGCATTTGATATCCTTTCAGTTGTTATCTGTAGCAATTTATTTGCAGTGTATCAAAACTAAAGTTTTTGAACGCTTGTGCCAGAGGTTTTATACCAAAGTGCTATATGTGTTGATTTGACGGGGATTGCGGGCATTTTTATAAAAATGATACAAGGTGAAAAAAGGTGTTGCTTTTTAACTTTAGTTTAATCTCTACAGATAAATAAAAGAAAAAGGAGATAATAGAATGATTTATGCCTACTGCCGTGTCTCAACAACGCATCAGCACGAAGAGAACCAACACTTTGCCATAGAAAAGTTTTGCACTGAACACAATATGCACATAGATGTTTGGGTTGAAGAAAAAATATCAAGCAGCAAGAAATTGAAAGACAGGCGCTTGGGTTCATTATTAAATGAACTAAAGGCAGGCGACATTCTTATTACCACAGAAATCTCCCGCCTTGGTCGTAGTTTGTTGGAAGTGATGGGGATATTGCAAACTTGTTTAGAAAAGGAATGTCAAATATGGACATTGAAAGAAAACTTCCGCTTGGGTGCTGATATCCAAAGCAAGGTGTTGGCATTTGCTTTCGGGTTGTCTGCGGAGTTATCAAAGTCATTGCTTCAAGCACGCATCAAGGAAAGTTTGGCACGATTAAAAGCGGATGGCAAAAAACTGGGGCGACCAGTTGGCGCTAAATCAAAATCATTGAAATTGGCAAAAAACAAAAAGCGCCTGATGGCGTTGTTGGATAAAGGCATACCTATCGCACAAATTGCCCGCATATTGCGAGTAGATAGATGCACTATATACAAATTTTTGAAGAAAAAATAGTATAACAACCAATCAATTGATTTTATCAATCTCTTGCATTAAAACATAAATACCAGCATAATACCCCCCTGAATTTGGGTTATCTTTATCATCTAACGAATTATACCAATTCTGTGCTCTGGCACATGCTTTTTTGTATTTGTCTTCCGTCAATAATTTCAAATCAAAAATAGGGTTGTTTTCATGATCATATGATGGCATCACTTTATGCAACTCTTTTTGCAGTTGAATCTTATTTTCTGAAAAATGATTTCGGAAATGCATAAGTGCCCAAATTTCCACACAAGGTTTCATGAATGCAACATCTATCCGTTTTTCTGCCACACAAGATTTGTTATATTCTTTAATGCGTTTTAGTGCTTGATTAACTTTAACTTCATTGCCATCGTGATCAAACATTATCCATGTCTGATGTGGGGCATCTACTTTTTTCCACGATTGATTTTTTTCAAAATCAATCGCCGTTTGTGTCAATTTTATGCAGTCACTTTCTGGTCGCTGTTTAACAATACGAACTAAAGCATCTTTTTTGTTCTGTTTGATATAGTCATATATATACTGATATTCTGTCCTTAATCCCTCGGCAAAAAGATATATCACTAATTTATATTGTTTATGACTGCAAATTCGTTTCATTTTTATACACTTAACCTACCTAAAAAGGGAATTGCACCATATTTGCCCCGATAATAATCATTTGCTAAATTTTTATCAAATCTAGGTCTAAATTGACTTGATGAATACATATCTGATGCTCCATTGGGTTGCTTTTCAACAAACCAAATCTCATCTGGTCGCCAAATCTCTTTATCTAAAAGATGAGTATTATGGACAGAAATAATTAATTGTGAACGTGATGTCATCCTAAAAAATTCTTGGATTAAAAACTTGGCAAGCATAGGATGTAATGAACAATCCAATTCATCAATAAAACTAATATAATCATCCTTTAATAATTTATAGAATGCTAAAGATAAATCAATTAACCGACGTGTTCCAGCGGACTCTGATTCTAAAGAAAATGGTTTGTTCGTTCCATGAAATGTCTTTAACGTTTTAGCGCATTGTTTCCCATCTTTTGTATATAATTTATAAAAAGACGGACCTCTACGTCCAAAAAGGGCATTATTTTCTGATAAATTTTCGTATCTGATGTTCATAGGATTTGCTAGAATTGCATCCCTCCATTGTTGCATTGCTTCCGCTTCTGATAATTCTACCCAATCTAATCCTGTAATCCCTGTATCTGAATTTTCTAATAAATTTAATAAAAAGTCCTGATACTCTTGCGCTTTAATTAAATTTGAAAATACATCAGGTCTCATTATGCTTTCTGGTTTGCATAATTCGATTTTTAAGAAGAAGTTATGAACATCTATAATAAGATCACTTCCTCCGATTAAATCTTTATTCTCAAAAATTCCATCAGATCTTAATTTTGTTAGATATAACATATT
>JAZRDB010000008.1:0-49732 GCA_045660045.1 Alphaproteobacteria bacterium
GGCAATGGCTTTCCCAACCTGTTTTTTTCATCGTTTTCAAAAGAAACATAAATATCTGGTTTCATTTTTTTCATTTCGGTATCATACACACTAAACGGATTATTCAATTCGTACGTTTTGTTCACGCCAATATCTGTCGAAGAAAGAAGGGCTACTTGTTTTGTTTGATTGGAAAGCAAATCTGTTTTGTGCGGCACCGTATAGATATAAAAATCCGTTAATGCCTCAGCGTCTGCATAAACCATAGCACCATCAGCATTAGCCATTTTTGCGGCCATTACCATGCGTGGACGCTCCACATATTCCCTGACCACATTGACATCGCCGGCCACCAATTGCAACAACGCGTTTTTATAATTAGCACCAGAATGATTATTCAATGTCACAAAACCGTTCAAACTCATTTTGCCTTCATCGGCGTTTAATTTAGCCACATAATCGGCTTTCCAAGAAAGACCCGTTGTCAAATAATCTAATTCAACCTCTTCTGTGGCCGCTTTATCTGACACTGCCGAAATCGTTAATGTCGGCTCAGCACGCAAATTTTCCGGCACAGAATCAAAAATCACACGTCCTGGATAATCAGTTTCAATTTTATCTCCAATTTTAAGCACAGGCTTACCATTGTTATATGCCATCACTTTCGCACTTTCTCGGCTTGTCTTACCCGTTGCGGAATCAATGTATTCAACCGTCACTTCTTTGCCCATAGACTTTTGCAAAAGGGCTTCTTTGGATAACAAGTCAAAATTAAAATTTTGCTCACGAGTAACAAGTCCTGTCCCTTTTAGCAAAGCAGTTTGCGGCATCATATTCGCCGATACTCCTTGGAAAGCCAATTCGTTCATGCCTTTCGTTAAAGTGACACGCCGTTCATCCTTAATCAATGCCCGATTTTCATTATAAATCGTTACATTCATTCCCTGTTGAGCCGACACGGGCACAACCGTTTCTGCAGCCAATGCCATTGTTGAGCAACCAAACAGTAAGAAACACAAAAACGACTTCATCTTGTCCTCCCTTTTCTCTCACACTAACAAATTAAAAAAAAATAAGCAAGCATATTCTTCAAAAAAGTTGTTTTTTTATCCCAAATTTGATATACTCTTTGTATGACAAGTTTATTTGAAACATTGGCTCACAAGCCACTTGCAGATAAAATGCGCCCCGCCCGTTTGGATGAGGTTGTTGGGCAATCACATTTATTGGGCGATAAAGGCCCCTTAGCGCGCATGATTCAAAATCAATCCTTATCTAGCTTTATTTTATGGGGCCCTCCAGGCTGTGGCAAAACAACAATCGCTCGTATTTTGGCCGAACAAACCAACCTGCACTTTGAACAATTGTCTGCCGTTTTTTCTGGTGTTGCCGATTTACGTAAAGTTTTTGACGAGGCAAAACGTCGTCGTATGGCTGGCCAAGGCACATTGCTGTTTGTGGATGAAATTCATCGTTTTAATCGCGCACAACAAGATGGCTTTTTGCCCTATGTGGAAGATGGCACCATTATCTTGGTTGGTGCCACCACGGAAAATCCCAGCTTTGAACTGAATGGCGCTTTGCTTTCCCGCTGCAAGGTCTTTGTTTTAAATCGTCTTGATAATGATGCTTTGATGGAATTGGCCAAACGTGCCGAAAAAATTATGCAAAAACCGTTGCCATTGGATGATGTTGGTCGCGAATATTTATGTGCTTTGGCCGACGGCGATGGACGGTATTTTATCAACTTGATCGAAGCCGTTTATCAATATGCTATTAAAGATGAAATTTTGGATCAAGATGAGTTGGAAAAACTGTTGCAAAAGCGTCTGCCAAATTACGACAAGGACCGTGAAGGTCACTATAATCTTATTTCTGCTTTACATAAATCGTTACGTGGATCCGATCCAGATGCCGCCCTTTATTGGTTGGCTCGAATGGTAACCGCCGGCGAAGATATGAAATATATTTTGCGACGCATGACCCGTTTTGCAAGTGAAGACGTTGGTATGGCTGATCCACAAGCTCTTGTGCAAGCTATCAATGCATGGAATAGTTATGAACGCTTGGGCTCGCCCGAAGGTGATTTAGCGGTCGCTGGATTGGCCGTTTATTTGGCTACCGCCCCCAAATCCATCAGCGTTTATCGCGCTTGGGGAAATGCCGTAAAAACCGCCCATGAAACAGATTCTTTGATGCCACCCAAACATATTTTAAATGCCCCCACAAAATTGATGGCTGAAATTGGTTATTCCAAAGGATATCAATATGATCCCGATACAAAGGATGGGTTTTCAGGACAAGAATACTTCCCCGATGAAATTGGTCACCACACTTTTTATCATCCCGCTGAACGTGGTTTTGAACGTGAAATTCAAAAGCGCTTAGACTATTGGAATAATCTTCGTAAAAAATTGAAAAAAAGTGGTTCGTAACCCTTGCATTTTCTCCCACTTTTCGATATGATAAACATAATGGGAGAGAAAATGAGCACTGTTGAATTTGCTTTAGTTTCCGAAAAAGATGATGATATTCGCTTAGACCGTTGGTTTCAGCGTCATTATCCCAATTTGAAACATGGCATGTTAGAACGCCTCATTAAAAACAAAAACATAAAGCTCAACAAAGCAAAAACAACAGCTGGTACACATGTCCGCACGGGTGATGAAATCCGAATTCCTCCACTTGATACGCCCAAACGGGATGAAACACCAATGCGACTTTCCAAAAAAGATATTCAAATGATGCAAAGTCTTGTCATTTATAAAGACAACGAAATCATTATTTTGAACAAACCCGCCGGACTTGCCGTTCAAGGGGGCAGCAAAACGACACGCCATATTGACGGTTTATTGGATGCTTTGCGTTTTGAAAAAGATGAAAAGCCACATTTGGTTCATCGCCTTGACAAAGAGACATCTGGCGTTTTGGTGTTGGCTCGTTCTGCAAATGTGGCGGCCAAGCTGACTAATGCTTTTAAAACACGTGACGTCCACAAGGTTTATTGGGCGGTTGTAGCCGGTAAACCGCAACTTTTATCTGGAAAAATCGATGCGCCACTTACCAAAACACAGGATAAAGTCATTGTTGATTTTGACCATGGAGATCGGGCAATTTCTGTCTATGAAGTTATTGATAGCGCAGGGAAAAGCGCCTCATGGCTGGCACTCAGCCCTCTGACTGGTCGCACCCACCAATTACGTGTCCACTTGACAGAAGTGTTAAAAACGCCTATCCTAGGCGACAGCAAATATGGAAACGCAAATCTGAAAGATATGGGAAAAGGTCTGCATTTACATGCGCGCGCTATTGATGTTCAAAATCCCAAGACCGGCAAACGCATTCAAGTTGTTGCCGATCTTCCCTCTCATATGAAAGAAACGTTTCATTTGCTTGGTTTTGATGAAAAAGAACAAAAAAGACCATTTGAATTTTTGAAAAAGGAGTAAATATGTTAAGAAAAATTTGGCATTTCATTAAAAGAATCTTCGTCATCCTTCTTATTCTGCTCTTTTTAGCAATAATCGGCCTGGTCATCTTTTTTATGACCTTTGATTTGAACCGTTATAAAGATTTGGCCGCTCAAAAATTAACACTCATCTTGGATCGCCCCGTAAAAATTGAGTCGATGCATACAAAATTGGCTCTTATCCCAACAATTACCATTACTGGCTTCAAGATTGAAAATAATGAGCCATTTCAAGACAAGGCTCCATTAATATCAATTCAAAAAATGGATGCCGAATTAGAGTTAGCACCATTGATCAACTCACAAATCAACATTCACAAAATCACCTTAGATGAGGCAAGCGTCAATTTGTTCAAAACAAAGAACGAAAATAACTGGACACTTTCCACTTCAACCAAAACAGAAAAGGCAGATAACACCCCTAAAAAAACAGTATCTAAAATCGATTTACAAAAAAATATTCGTTTAAATAGTGTGACTATTGGGACATTAAATGCTACCTATGATGATTCTGGGAAAACACGCAGTATTACTCTCAATAATTTGGAAATGAAAAATTTCCACATGTTATCAGGTGAAGTATTATACAACAAACAAAAATTCAATTTTAATTTAAATACTGGATCTATTTTTGATCTGTTAAATCAAGCTCCGAATTTTCCTTATGATTTAAAAATTCAATCCCGTTTGGCAAACATCACTGCAAACGGCAAAATTGGAGATTTCAAAGCATTGACGGGTTTACAAATTACATTGTCTGTCCGCACAAACAATTTGAAGAATATGCTGTCCTTTGTTGGCGTGAAGCATCCCTTAATTCCGACTCAAAATTCTCAGCTACAAATTCAAGCAAGCGGATCCACCTCAGAAATGGCCATTAAACAACTCAATTTCAATATAAACTCAGATAAAGATCTGACTCTATCCGGTACTGGAACGTTAAAAAATATTTTAAAGGAGCCCGTTTTAACTTTAGATGCAAAAGCCCAATTACATGACAATAAATTAAGTGAATTGTGGCGCGTACAACCCATGACGCTAACTGGAGATTTCACGATTACTCCTTCTTCTTTTAAAACCAAAACAACCACCATTGATGCAAATCGATCGGATTTGCGTTTAGCAGCAGACGTTAAATTAAAAGAAAAAATCTTTAATATCAGTACTGCCTTAGCATCCAACTTTTTGAACATCTATGATTTTGTCAAAAAAACAGAAAACAAAAAAACAGATTCTGGAGAAAATACGACCGCAAATACTCCAAGCAAGGAAATTCAAATTCCATGGCAAATCTTACGAAAGATGAATGTCAATTTGAATCTGAATATCAACCATTTACAAGCAAATGATTGGTTTACCGATTATATTGGCATTACAACACAATCGACGTTGTATGACGGCGTGTTAAAATTCCCATTTGAATTGTCTACATTAAACGGCAAGGTAAATGGTCTTATCAATGCTAACGCCGCTTCGCAAACAATTTCATACGATATTACAGGAAAAGATTTGAACTTGAACGGATTGCGCCCATTGAACCAAGAGATTCAAAACGTCATCTTGCAAACAAAGTTGACAGGTAAAACAAAGGGTGCTGATGTAACTAATTTAATTAAGAACCTAAATGGCAATGTCATTGCCGAAACGAACAAAGGTCAAATTATTAATCAATGGTTTGCCAATCTGCCAAAGGTGCTCAACCTTACCAAGAAAAAACAAAATGTGTCATTCAGCAATACCGACACGCGCGTTATGATCCATTGCGCTGCAGCCAATATTAATATCGTCGATGGCATTATCACGGGGAAAGATCAATTAGCTTTGGAAACAAACATATTAGATTTAAGTGCTGGCGGCAATATCAATTTACCACAAAAAACAATGGATCTTTTGGTACGACCTTCATTATCAGATGGCACAGCGGAAGATTGGACATCCTTGGCAAAATACATCCGCATTTCTGGACCATTTGACAAATTAAGCCCCCGTGTTGATACAGAACAAGTAACAAATAATTTGATCCAAGCTGGCATCAGTAAATTAGCCGGGCTGGAAACACAAACAACAACGTCACAAAAGACGACCGGTGCCATGTGTCAAAATGTGTTAGGCAACAATGCTCTCATCAAGAAGGCCAAAGCCCCGACACAGACAAAACCAGCTGAAACAAAACAACCTCAGGCTCAACCTCAAAAGCCAGTCAATCAAAAACAGCAATTTGAAAAAGAGTTGTTAAATTCACTGTTCCAAGCATTGACGCCCCAACAACAATGACAACAGCTCACATCAAAGTTATTGGCCGAGTTCAAGGCATTGGCTTTCGCCGATGGGCCGAGGATATCGCCAATAAATTGAACTTGTCTGGTTGGGTACGCAACAGTTCGGACGGTTCTGTCGAGATTATGGTTAAGGGCGAAGAAGCCGTCGTCAATCAATTTTTACAACAATGTCATAAGGGGCCTGTTTTTTCAATGGTTCTTGGGATCCAACCCGTTGTTGTGCCAACGGCATCACCCGTACCCATTGAAAACGGTGTGTTCAAAATTATTGCCAGCGCATAAGAAATAAAAAAATCCCTTAAATCGTAATAAGATTCTTGGGAACGGAAACATTTTTCAAATAAGCCACATCACATACATATTCACGCACAACGGATCCATTATTTGTCTCTACAATCAAAACCTGTTTCTTTTGGCGCAACGCTTTACGAATAGCGGGGTGAATATAATCCAAAACGACAGTATTGTGATCATTACGATATAAAAGAGCGTGCTCACCACCGTTATAGATCAACTTAGGATGCTCTGCATCTTCCAAACGAGCACGAATCAGAATCATTAATTTACCGGATTCGTTTTGCAAGATGTTAAAGTTCTTTTCCTGTTCAATCAAAGGTGCAGACATTTCTCACTCCTCACACGATTTTTTTTAGGATAGGACAGAAAAAAATAAAATGCAATACCTTTTTTTCCAATTTTTTTTATTTTACATAAAAATGGTGCCTGGAGACGGAATCGGACCGCCGACACAGGGATTTTCAGTCCCTTGCTCTACCAACTGAGCTATCCAGGCACGTTGTAGAATTTATTATACACATTTTGAAATAAAATGCAAGGACTTTTTAATAAAAACTACCTTTTCTGCTCTGCCAACCATTCGGATTTCAATTTAGACCACACATTCGTATCTCTAAACGATTGCCAACGATTATCCCACTTATCTTTACGCATCACACCATCCAAATGATACCCACAGCGCTTCGGCACATTCACAGAGCGCGTATTTTCCGTATCATTTGTGATTGTAATCCGATTAAGGCCCAATTCAAATGCTGTTTTTTCAACCATACCTACCGCTTCAGTCATATAGCCATGACCAACCGCATCATCGGACAGCCAATAACCAATCAGGGCAGATTTATCAGACTCGCTATATTCCATTAAATCAATGGCCCCCAACAAAGTATTCGTCTTTTTATCACGAATAATATAGGCAAAACCACAGCCCTCATCCCAATGTTTTTGCGCCCAATTCACAAGCCATCCTGTATATTCATCTTCTGGAGCTTTAGTACCATCCACCCACGGCAACCAATCACGCAAAGTTTTGCGCGATAAATCAACTTTGGCAAAAATTTCTTTTGCCAGTTCAAATGTGACAGGGAAAGGACGCACCAAAACAATCCGATCACCCACGATTTTTTCTGGCATATTTAACATTTTTTGTCTCCTTTGTTGTTTAATAAGCTTTCTCCTAATTCCGTCAAAAAGGGCAATGTTTTTTCTTGAATCATTCGGCCCATAATATCTCGACATTCTGGAGAAAATTCCAATTGCAATACATTTGCCTTCTTCGTTGCCTTTTGCAATCGTCCTGTCAAACCAATTTTACCTGTGTATTGCGGCAAGTTAATGCGATATCTTATTTTATATTTGCGACACAACTTCCCTATTTTCTTTAATATGCCTGTGTATTTTTTGCGATTCAAATAACCCGTACCGATGGCCAAATCAAAATCCTTATGCGCTTTCATCCCATGAATGTCTAAGAAAAAATGATTTTCCAATTTCTTGGCCAAGATAAAATCACTGATCATTTCCTTGTGTGCGACAAATTTATTACGCACAATAGTGGCAAAACCCGCCTGCTTCCCCAAATAGCAAACAATGGCACCCGTACCCAAATCACGCCCTTTTTCTTGTTTATGCACAAACGATTGAACAGCATGTGGAGCACAAAAACAAACAGATCCCTTACCTTTAGCATAGGTAAAAACCATCTTGGCGGTCAAGCACCCTTTCCCGCCATTTTGTGCAAAATAAGATTCGTATTGTGTCAATGATGTTTTCATGTCCTCACCATATCACATCCGTTTACAAAACTCAAACAAAAAAGCTCCGATCCCTCGGAGCTTTTGTTTTTGTTCGGAAAGAATTATTTTTCTTCCCCGGCCAGTTGTTTGTAGTATGCCCAACGGTCATCCACTTGCTTTTGAGCTTGTTTCAACAACTCCTCATAATGTGCAGGATCTTGTTGTTTCACATACTTAAAGCGTGTTTCCGTTGCCATAAAGTCAGCAACTGGAATAGATGGCTTACTATCCAACTGAAGCGGATTCTTGCCTTCCGCTTTCAAGCGCGGATCAAAGCGATAAAGTGGCCACAGGCCAGACTTCACCGCCAATTGTTGATGGTTCAATCCCTCCTTACCAATATCATAACCATGGTTGATACAATGGCTGTAAGCAATGATCAAGCTTGGTCCATTGAAAGATTCGGCTTCATTCATGGCTTTCAAGGCCTGCGCGTCATTCGCCCCCAAAGCAATGCTGGCCACATAGACTTCGCCCGAACTCATGGCAATTGCGCCCAAGTCTTTACGTGGCAAGGAACTGCCCGACACAGCGAACTTGGCGGACGCACCGATTGGAGTTGCCTTGGAACGTTGACCACCAGTGTTAGAATACACCTCTGTATCCATCACCATGATATTCACCTTCTTACCGGAATATAAGGCGTGATCCAAACCGCCGTAGCCGATATCATAGGCCCAACCATCACCACCCAAAATCCATACAGATTTTTTGACAAGGTAGTCGGCATGTTCTGCCATCAATTTCACACGATCACCAGACAGGGTTGCCAATTTTTCTTTCAACGCTTTCACGCGATCACGTTGAGCGGCAATACCTTCTTCGGTTGTTTGATCGGCATTCAAGATAGAATCAGCCAATTCGACACCAACTCGGTCTTTGAGTTCGCCAAGCAATTGAATAGCGAATTCAATTTTAGAATCAACAGAAGTACGCATACCCAAACCAAATTCAGCATTATCTTCAAACAAGCTGTTGGCCCAGGCCGGACCTCTACCTTCCTCATTCTGTGCATATGGTGTTGTTGGCAAGTTACCGCCATAGATGGAGGAACAACCCGTTGCATTGGCAACCAACAAACGATCACCGAAGAGTTGTGTCATCATCTTGACATACGGTGTTTCACCACAACCAGCGCACGCACCGGAAAATTCAAACAATGGACGCATCAAAGCAACGCTCTTCACCATTTTTGGATTCAATTTGCTGCGATCCACATCTGGCAACTTCATGAAGAAGTCAAAGTTTTTGATTTCTTGATCAACGTGCTTTTCAATTGGCTCCATAACAAGCGTATTTTTCGCTTTCATTGGGCACACCTGTGTGCACAAAGAACATCCTGTGCAATCTTCTGGTGCCACCTGAACAATGAATTTATTGCCGGCAAAATCAGGGGTCTTATAATCAGCAGACTTAAATCCCTCCGGCGCGTTTGCCAGCGCTTCAGGTTTGGCCACTTTTGCACGAATAGCGGCGTGAGGACATACGGACACGCACTTGCCGCATTGGATACATGTTTCTGGATCCCAACAAGGAATCTCGGTTGCCACACGGCGTTTTTCGTATTTTGCCGTATCAGACGGCCATGTTCCATCCACAGTCCATTCAAATGCGGACACAGGCAATTCATTTCCTTTTTCTTCAATGATTTTACCCGTCACATTACGAATCAATTCTGGTGCAGTTGTTGGCACACCCGGTTGACGATGAATCTTGGAATTTGCTTCACCAATTTTCACTTCATACAAATGCTCCAAACTGGCATCCACAGCTTTGATGTTTGCATCCACCACTTCTTGACCTTTTTTCATATAGGTCTTGGTAATAGCTGCTTTAATCTTTTCAATCGCCACATCCTTTGGCAACACGCCGGAAATAGCAAAGAAGCAGGCCTGCATAATCGTATTGATTCGGCGCCCCATGCCAGTTTTTCCAGCCACATCCACTGCGTCAATGGCATACATTTTAATCTTTTTATCAACAATTTCTTGTTGCACTTCAATCGGCAAACTATCCCATACTTGATCGGCGGGCGTTTGTGTGTTCAACAAGAACACAGAATTTGGTGCCGACACCGCCAACAAATCAATCTTATGTAAGAATGGTTCATGGTGACAAGCCACAAAGTCAGCCGACGTAATCAAGTACGGAGCTTTAATCGGGCTCTTACCAAAACGCAAGTGAGATGTTGTCATCGCGCCAGACTTTTTGGAGTCATACACAAAGTATGCTTGACCATACATATCGTCTGCATCTGCAATAATCTTGATGGAGTTTTTGTTTGCTCCAACTGTACCATCGGAACCCAAGCCGAAGAAAATGCAACGGCTTAAATCTTGGGCTGGTAAATTCCAACCGGCATCATAGTCCAAAGAACCATGTGTCACATCATCATTAATACCAACGGTAAAGTGGTTTTTCTCCACATTTTCAAAAACGGCCTTTGCCATAGCAGGTGTAAATTCTTTGGAAGAAATTCCATAACGGCCACCCAACACTTTTGGCATAGCACGACCATTTACAGCCCCTTCGACCAAAGCGGACACAACATCCAAGTATAATGGCTCGCCAACGGAACCTGCTTCTTTAGTTCTATCCAAAACGGTCACATATTTGACTGTCTCAGGTAAAGCCTCAACAAACGCTTTGGATGGGAACGGACGATACAAATGCACTGCCACAACACCATATTTGCCACCATTGGCATTCAAAGCTTTCACTGTTTCGGTCAATGTTTCTACACCAGATCCCATAGCAACCACAACATGTTCAGCATCTTTTGCGCCAACATAATCCACAATGTGATAGGCGCGACCTGTCACTTCTTCAAACTTACGCATACATTTTTCAACGATTTCTGGGCAAGCTTGATAATATTTGTTTGCGGCTTCCTTGATTTGGAAGAACACATCTGGGTTTTGCGCAGTACCACGAACCTTTGGATGATCTGGCGTTAAGGCGTTTTTACCAGTGAAGTCTGTTGGAATATCCGCCATCAAGGCCTTTAAATCATCATCGCTCATCATATTGATTTTGTTGATTTCGTGGGATGTACGGAATCCATCAAAGAAATGCAAAAATGGAATGCGTGACAAGTAAGTGGACATTTGCGCCACCGCAGCCAAGTCATGCGCTTCCTGCACAGAGTTAGAAGCCAACATAGCAAATCCAGTTTGACGACAAGCCATCACATCGGAATGATCGCCGAAGATGGACAATGCATGTCCTGCAACCGTTCTGGCCGCTACATGCATCACAAATGGTAACAATTCACCAGCAATCTTATACATATTCGGGATCATCAACAATAAACCTTGAGAAGCGGTATAGGTTGTTGTCATAGATCCAGCCTGCAAAGCCCCATGCACAGCGCCAATAGCACCAGCCTCAGATTGCATTTCCAAAACTTCAGGCACTTTGCCCCAAATGTTTTGTTGCTTGCCGGCTGCCCAAGCGTCCGCCCATTCACCCATTGGGGACGATGGTGTAATTGGATAAATAATGGAAAGTTCGTTCAATTTATAGGCCACTGTAGCAGCGGCTTCGTTTGCATCAAGCATTTTTGTTTTAGACATGTTTTTCCTTTCAAAAAATTATGTAATTTTTATACAACTTTTTTGGGCAAAATGCAAGAGGGTTTCCCCATCTTTTTATGTCCAAAATTTCCCATATAATAAAAACTTGACAATTATTGATTTTATGGCACAATGTTTCCACTATTTTAAAAAGATAAAGACATCTTAATAATGCTCTCATGCAAGAGTGTCCTGCCCATAAGATTGTTATATCTAATTATCTAGATGCTTCTGAATCTGGCCGCACAGGCGGGCTTTGTTTTATTGGCGACGTGTGTTTGGATTTTTCGTTTTGCCTTGCCCTTTTTGCGGCCATCGCTTTTTGCCGCTCATCTTCTGTATCATAAAAATCGATTTTAACAATACGATCGTATCTTTGTTTCCCCTTGGAATTTTTATGCTCTCCTAATGCTTCATCAAACACAGGCTGTCCAATCTTGTGCAAGATGGGCTGAAAATATCGGCGAAAAGCACCAATTAATTTTGCTTGTATTTCCTTATCTGGTGTTGATTTTGTGAGATCCGTCAAAAATGCAGATACGGCCATTCGCTTGTATACTAATTCTTCGGCCTCACGTTGCTCAGGTGTCATCTTTGCGACATAAGAAAATACCGGTGGCTGTAAAAATCCCCTATTCATTAATACCCCAATCGTGGTAATAATTTTAGCCCCTATCCATGGCAATATTTCTTTTTGCAACTGACCATTAACACGTTGGGTGACAACTGGCTTATCAGCATAATCCCACAACGCCGCAAATTGTTTATAAATACGCAACACATTTAATCGACCTAATATATTTTGTGTAGTTGACAAATCCATTTGCCACAATCCCAGTCTAGTAGGCGCACACATTTTATTCATCCATTTCCACGCACTTTCTTCTGTGGGCGGAAAAGAGGCTTTATCTTCATATAAATTTTGACACAATAATTCGTCCATCGCGCTGACCCATTGCTTGCGATCCCGACGAATCCCCTCAAAATACAATGCATTATCCAACGCCTCTACCATGGGCTTTACGGCACTTAATCGCAACAACAAATTTTCATGATTGTCCATCATGAATTCCCCGTTATCTTGTAAAAAATTCTGAACCGAAGAACGCGGTATTGCTATTGCATAGCTTGTACCGACGGGGATATCATCATCCTCCTCAATTGCTTTCTTTTTTTCTGCCACTGTCTTGTCGGACCAACGATCAATGTAGTGCCGCAACATTTCTTGTTCGGCTGGATGCAAAAATCCACACAGTAAAAACAATACACTATCGCTTTCACGATTTTGTGCCCACCAATCAGCCAAACTATAAGGATTCTTTTTTGTCGGCAATAAATCGTTCAAAACACGTTTTTGAGTTTTGGATGACTCTATAATAAACGGTGAATTTGCACCAATTGTATAAGCCATTTTCCATTTAAACGAAGGGGTGAATTCCGTTTTGTCCTCGGCAGGGGGAATATTTTGTTTTTCTTCGCTCATGGCATCCTCCGTTTTATTCATTGTGGTTGGAGTATAATACATTTTGCACTTTGTGTCAAGTTTTTTATCTTTCAAAAACATAAAAAAACCCCATCAAATTGACGGGGCTTTATTTTTTAGTGTTTTTCTTATTTTTCCAAGATGGCTACACCTGGCAAGGTTTTACCTTCCATCCATTCCAAGAAAGCACCACCTGCCGCAGACACATAGGTCATATCGCCTTTAACACCGGCTTTTTTGAGTGCCGATACCGTATCGCCGCCACCGGCCACAGATGTCAAAGCACCAGCCTTTGTTTGATCGGCCACCACTTTAGCAATTTCATTTGTTGCCTTGTCAAATGGTTTAATTTCGAATGCACCCACAGGGCCATTCCAAATCAATGTCTTGGCGTTTTTAATCACGTCAGCAAAAGCGGCCACAGATTTTTCACCAATATCCAACAATGGCTTACCCGCCGGCAAAGCATTCACATCGGCCGTATGTGCCTCTTGACCTTCGGCAAAGGCATCTGCCCACACCAAATCCACAGGCAACACAATCTTGCAAGAACCTGCGTTCGCCAAAATGTTTTTGGCTGTGTCAATCATGTCTGGTTCCACCAAAGACCCTTCTCCCATTGGAATGCCTTGTGCGGCCAAGAAGGTGTGAGCCATACCACCACCGATCAACAAGTAATCCACTTTCTTCACAAGGTTGCCAAGCAAGTCCAACTTGGTCGAAACTTTGCTACCGCCAACCAACGCAACGGCTGGATGAACGGGATTCCCCAAGGCTTTATCCAAAGCTTCCAATTCTTCCTGCATCAAGCGACCAGCACCATTTGGCAACAAATGAGCCATTCCTTCTGTGGAAGCATGGGCGCGGTGTGCTGTTGAAAACGCATCATTGATATAGATATCCATCCCATGTGCCAAACTTTCGGCAAACTCACGATCATTGGCTTCTTCGCCTTCATAGAAGCGCAAGTTTTCCAACAACACAACTTCCCCAGGTTGCATAGCAGCCACAGCCGCATCACGGGCTTCGCCCACACAATCGTCAATAAATTTCACAGGAATACCAGCGGCCTTTTCCAAGGCTGGCGCCAAGAAAGCCATAGAAAATTCAGGATTCTTCTGCCCCTTTGGACGACCAAAGTGACTGGCCACCACGGCTTTACCACCGTGCTCAATAATATATTTCAAGGTTGGCACAAAGCGGTCAATACGGGTTGTGTCAGAAATTTGACCATCTTTGGCGGGCACATTCAAGTCCGCACGAATAAACACTGTTTTACCATTAAAATCAAAATCATCCAAAGTTTTAAACATTTTTCTATCCTTTCTTTTGTTAAAATAAATCGTGTATTTGTTCTAGTCTTTTTTTATAAAAATTGCAAGCAAAATTATAAAAAAACACCCCCGAAAAAAAATCGGGGGCGTTTGTTTTCTTGCACTATATCTTAAAAATGATATTGTGCACTTAGGCCAACACTGTTGATTTGAGTATGGTATTCACCATTGATTTTTGTCCTACCCGTTTTGTTGGCATAGCTATTCACACGCGCCTTAGACCAAAACATATGGAAGTAACTGACGTCAAATTGCCAATTGCCCTTCATATAGCTGGCACCGATACTGGCAATCCAACGGTTTGCATCCGGCACACGAGCCGTACGATGTTGAGGATCCTTCACGGCTCCTTGGTCATATGCCAAACCCGTACGGAAAGTCAAGTTTTTGCAGTAATGGTAATCCAAACCACCCGAAATCGTCCAAGTATTCCGCCAACTTTCATTAACTTGGGATGGGCTTGGAACACCGATTTGAGGTAAAGCTGTTGACTTAATTGACAGCAAATCAAAACGGCTCCACCGTGTCCAACGAGCCATCGCGGACAATCCAAATTTACCCACTTCTTGATAGGCGGTCAATTGAATATGCTCTGGATCCACCAATTTTGTACTGCTAATGCCCTGTTTTTTCCCACCCATAGGGAGACGCACATAGTGATTGCCCTTGATGTTTTGTACCACAGGCGAACGATAGGCAATACCGAATCTGGTCGTCTTTGTTGGCGATACCATAATACCGGCATTCCAACCATGGCCCCAACCATCCGCGTTCATATCGGATTTTCCACCCAAAGTTGGATGTAAGGTATTTGTTAAACGGGCGTCCATGCGTTCCAAAATAAAACCAGCACCAACGCTTAACCATTCAAAAGGCTTCCATGCCAATGTTGGGTTGATGTCGATCGCTGTAATTTCACTGACCAAAGAATGGGGGCGACCAAACCAAGATTTATTGTAATATGTTCCCAAACCAAATGGCACATACAAACCTAATCCGATACGCCAATTTTTATAGGCATATTGCGCAAAACCATGCGGAATGACTTTAAAATTACGCAACTTACCTTTGCTACCAACACGTGGACCATTATCCAAATGACCATTCATATTGGAGTGAATATCTATCGCCATAGCGCCTAATTGCATACCAGATTGTTTTAATGTCATACCCGCTGGGTTAAAAGCAATGGCGGAATAATCATCCCCAACGATACCAGCTCCAGCAAAAGCACGACCCGCCGATGTGACAGAATATTCTTGCAATTGATAACCTCCGGCCCAAGAAGCCGTAGAGGCCAATAATATAGCTGATAACAATGTTAATTTAAGTTTCATTTTTTCTCCTTTCTTTACATTTTCATGACACTATTATGACACTTTTATTACAAAATGCAAGCAAAAAAATAACGGGGCAAGAAACAATTCAAATGCCCCGTCAAATCAACAAGTTATAAAAATTATTTTTTCTTTTTCTTTTGTGGTTGGCTTTGTTTGAAACCGAACACAATCCATTGCACCGCGCAAGCAAGGACAAACGGTACATAGAACAAAAGAAGTGCATAAATCAAGGATGCAAATGCAGAAAAATCAAAATAACTGACCTTCACTTTTTGAGCCAAGTATTTACGCGCACTGTTACAACTTCCTGGATCACGTAACTTGGAACAATCTGTGTGTTGCATATCTTTTGTGTATTTCCACGATCCAAATGTTGAACGCCAACGCTCAAAATCCGTTTCTAAATCACAAAAATTACACTTGTAAGGATAATTTTCAAAAACCAATCTTTGCTGTTTCGTAGATCCAAACACAACAGCATCACGCAAATTGGTATTTTCACTCACATACAATCTAGTCACAAAAAAATATGTCGGAATAAGTGCCAACAAAATCCCCAACACAAAACACATTCTGCGAGCGCCTTCATTTTTCAAATATGAGACAGACATAATATTTTTAAACAGTTTTTTCATGTTTCCTCCTTTTCTGTTTGTTTCAACATACAACACTTTAATCATTGTGTCAACACACAAAAAAACGTCCCCAATTTCTCGGAGACGTCTTTTTACGTTTTGAATCAATGATGATTACAACAATTTGCCCATGGCAACAGCTGTATCCAACATACGATTGGAGAATCCCCATTCGTTGTCATACCAGCTCATCACACGCAATTGTGTACCACCCATCACCTTTGTGCCGTTAGCATCAAATGTGGAAGAGTGAGCATCATGTGTAAAGTCAATGCTGACCAATTTTTCAGTGTTGTAACCCAAAATGCCTTTCAGTTCGCCTTCTGCGGCGGCTTTCAAAGCAGCATTCACTTCATCAACGGTCACTTCTTTTTCCATAATGAAGTTGGCATCCACCAAAGACACATCTGGAGTTGGCACACGGATAGAAACACCATCCAATTTACCAGCCAATTCTGGCATCACCAAACCAATCGCTTTTGCAGCACCAGTTTTTGTTGGAATCATACTCATAGCAGCAGCACGAGCGCGGTACAAATCCTTATGCAATTGATCCAAGATCTTTTGATCGTTGGTATAGCTGTGAATTGTTGTCATAAAGCCTTGTTTAATACCAAAAGCCTTTTGCAACACATAGACCACAGGAGCCAAACAGTTTGTTGTGCAAGATGCATTAGACACAACCAAGTCTTCGGCTGTCAATGTATTTTGGTTCACGCCATACACGATTGTCTTATCAGCCCCTTCACTTGGAGCGGACACCAACACGCGTTTGGCACCAGCTTGCAAATGCACCATAGCTTTTTCTTTGGATGTAAAAATACCTGTGCATTCAAACACAATATCAATTCCCAAATCTTTCCATGGCAACTGCGTTGGATCTTTTTGAGCAATCACGCGGGTCTTCTTATCACCAGCCAACAAGTATTCCCCCTCGGCACGAATATCCATATCCAATTTTCTGTGGACAGAATCATATTTCAATAAATAAGCATTCGCGGCGGCATCACCCAAATCGTTGATGGCCACGATATCCACATCTGTACGGCCGGATTCCAACCAAGCGCGATACACCAAACGGCCAATACGGCCAAATCCGTTAATAGCAACTTTTACAGTCATTTTCTTTTCCTTTCATAATTAAACTACGACTTTCGAAATCGTGATTTTGATATAAGCATATTTTGAATAAAATTGCAAGAAAAAAATGGAGATCTATACCATTCCTATTTTTTGATTTTAGCGATTCATTAAATTTTCAATCCTGAAGATTTATTAGGCTCAAATGCTTTTTGCATTGAATTTTTTCAGGCGATCCTACCTCTTTACCATCCACGCCGCCCAGTTGTTTCATTAAACCATTCATATTACGACGGTTCAATTTATCCGGATTATAATTCAAAGCCGCTTCAACGATTATGCAAACGCGGTACACATAGATGGAAAGAATTTAATTATTCTCGTTCGTAAATAGGCCACTCACCCTGCACCACATCATCCAAAGTTTGCAGAGGTTGCCCCATTAAATTACGGTAGACCCAATAATTCATTAAGATCCGCTCCACGAAACCGCGTGTTTCTTTGGATGGAATCACCTCCAAGAACAGCAGCGGATCGTTTTGGTAATTCATTTTGTTTTTCCATTTATTCAAATTACCCGGCCCTGCATTATACGCTACCGCTAAAAACATCAAATTATTCTGCACCTGGGGATAATCCAACAAACGATTCAAATAAGCCTGCCCTAAGCGTAAATTATAAGACGGATCTTTCAAAGAGTGTTTGGAAAATCGACATTGTAAAAATTCGGCCAATTCTTTGGCGGTATCAGGCATAATCTGCATCAACCCCAATGCGCCCACATAGCTTTCCGCCCGATTATTGAAGCACGATTCTTGGCGTACAAAAGCATAGACCAACGCTTTATCCAGTTGCCATCCTCCTTGCGGTTTCCAATTGGGCATTGGATAACGCACTTCTTCACCCTGCAAATTTCCTGTCAACCCTTGCAACACATCATCAAATTTATTTTGCTCTGAGATCATCATCAATAATCCTTTAGCGTCATCATCCGCCTCCAAATACAGCTTTGACAACTCCTGTGCCGCCCAATCATCCTTTCCAATTTGACGCAACGCATAAAAACGTTCCAAAGCTGGATGAGAAAAATTAGCAACCATTTCATCCGTTGGTGCAATAGGAGAATCCAACACATAATTCAAATCTTCACCCAAAGCACGTAAAGCCAACATGCCATAAAAATGACGAGGCAACGTTGCCGCTTGTTTTAAATAATTTATCACTTTTCCATATTTTCCAATTGCCAAAAACGACCGCGCAGCCCAATAGGCGGCTCGCACACGCAAGGGGTTTGCAGCTTCTTTTAAATCGGCCAAATCCGAAAAATAATCGGCAGCTTTTTCAAAACGACCTTGGCGCCAACTGGCCAATCCCGCCACCCATAACGACAACGGCACATCCTCACTGGCAGCTTTAGTTGCCATTTCTAATGCTTTATCATCATCCCCAGACAAGATATAACTAAACGCCAATGCCGTACGCGCTTTATCCAAATCAACATTTTCTAAAGCACGGCCAACAGCTTTGTCATCCAAAATAGAACACGCTTTTTCTGTTTCACCTTTTCCCAACAATTGCGAAAAAGCACGCATTTTTTTGCTGATATTTTTTTGTTCTTCCCCCTTTAAATAATTCAACGACAACCGAGAAATTAAATCAATTGGTTCTTGTCTTGAAGGTGCTAAACACGCTTTTGTGTTTGATCCGAACAATCCTTTGGGACGTTTTAAATCTTTTACTTTCTTTTGATTTCCAAGCGCATACATATCTACAGCTACTGGTAAATCAGAATAAGTATCCATCCAGCGAATAATTTCTTGTTGAGAGGTGGGATACTTTTTTAAAAAATAACGATCAAACAAAACATATCCCATTAATAATTTATTAGACAGTTTCTTTTCCGCCTGACGCGCTGTTTTAATCTGATTTTTCTTTTGGTTTGAAAAAATGTTTTTATAGGTCTGAACGTCTGCCTTTTTCAATACCTTACTTGCTGGTGCCGCATCAACAGCACCAATCAAGAAAACGCATGCACAAACAAAAATCCACCGTTTAAGAAACACAAATGATCCTATTCACCGCGCAAAGGTAAAAATTCAACCTTTTTCTTGCACGCTGCTTCTTCCATATCTTCAATTTGACATGCTGTAATGGTCATTTCTGGCATATCCATAATGTGGTCACAGGCATCACCCATTAATGTTATCGTGCCGGTTTGCTCATTATCTTTCACCAAATTACGTACATTATACTTAGACGTTAAAGCACCATACTTCAACGTAATATCCAACACTTGCACCGGTTTTTTCATTGTGCTCAACACCTTAATAATACCATAGCAGTAGGAAAAATTCCGATTAGGTGTAATTGTGGCTTCGGCATCTTGCATATAGACAGTAATTTTTTGTTCCTCTTCCTCTTCCTCTTCTTCCTCTTCCTCAGCATCTTCTGCCTCTTTCTGTTGTTGTTCTTCAACGGGTGCGGCAAACAAATCAACCTCTTCTGTCGTTGTTTCCAATTCAGCGGCATCCGCCAAATCTTCCTCGGTTAAACCATCTTCCACGCCCAACACATCTTCTCCTCCAATAGCCGGAACATCTTCTTCAATAACGGGATCTGACGTCTTTTCGGCTGGTGTAACAACTTTCTTTTCAACTGTTTGAGTACGACCACCCAACCCCGCCAACTCTGGGAACAATTCCTGCGCCACAACAGACCCAGCCAATAAACAAAGTGCCATAATTAAAATTTTTTTCATTTTCCCCCATCCTTTCTTTGACTTTTGTATTTTAATTGTTTACACTATATACCAGATAGAAACAACTGTAAAGGAAGATTTTAAAAATGGCAACCTTTTTTTTCTGTGGCATCGGCGGCATTGGAATGAGCTCCATCGCATTGTACCTTAAAAAGAAAGGACATACAGTCCTTGGGTCAGATAGATCATTTGATCAACAAAAAAATTTAGACACCAAAACAAGATTAGAACAAGCCGGCATTATGTTGTTTCCACAAAATGGAACCAGCATTTCCCCGTATATTAACACTTTTGTTGTTTCTTCCGCCGTTGAAGATTCAATCCCCGACGTCAAACGTGCCAAAGAGCTGGGGCTATCTATTAAACTACGCGCCCAGGTACTGGCCGAAATTCTATCCGAACATTTTGGCATTGCTGTGGCTGGCACAAGTGGCAAAACAACTGTCACAGCCATGATTGGTCACATCCTTTATACATTGAAAAAACATCCACTCATGATTAATGGCGGCATCTCGGAAAACAGTTATAACGGAGAAGCCCCTTCTAATTTATTAATGGACGGAGATGAAATATGTGTTATTGAAGCCGATGAATCTGATGGGTCCATTGAACGCTATACACCAGATTTAGCTGTGCTGACCAATATTACATTGGATCACAAAACGTTAAAAGAAACGCGTCCTTTATTCAAAGACTTCCTAACACGTACGCGAAAAGCCGTTGTCATGAATATGGACGATCCCGAATCTAAAAAGTTAAAACTGGATCGCCCCAACATTATTACTTTTTCGGTCAAGGGCAATAAAGGGGCCACATTATCCGCAACAAATATCAAAGAAACAATTAATGGACTTTCATTTGATTTAAATGGAGAACCTGAATTTTTGCCCATGATCGGCCGACATAATATTGAAAATGCTTTGGCGGCCGTTGGACTTTGTATGCATTTAAATATCTCTATCAAAGAAAGCATGAAAGCCCTCCAATCATTCTTGGGAACCCGTCGACGTATGACCCAAATTGGCGTTGCCAATAATATCTATGTATTTGATGATTATGCCCACAATCCTGCCAAGATTCAAGCAGCCATTTCGGCCCTTAAACCGCTGACAAAACGGGTGTTTGCCATTTATCAGCCTCATGGCTTTGGTCCGTTGCGCCTCATGAAAGACGAATTAATTAAAACATTACAGCACGCGTTGGATGAGAAAACCGAATGGATTATGTTGCCTGTGTTTTATGCGGGCGGTACCGTCAGAAAAGATATTTCCTCTGCCGACATTGTGGCACCCTTACAACAAAAAGGAAAACGCGCCGTTGTTCTAAACACAAAAGAAGAAGCTTTAAAATATGTAACAACACGCGCTTGTCCTGGCGACAGCATTCTTGTTATGGGCGCCAGAGATAATTCTTTAACAGACTTTGCAAAGGAAATTTTTAACGCATTGGGGGCAAATCATGAATAAAACCATTGAAATTATTGCACCGGGTTTTTATGCAAAATTGACACAACAACAAAAAAAGCGCATCCAAACGTTTTTTGCCCGACACAATTTTCATGTCTTATGGGGCAAAAATACCTTTAAACAAAGCGTTCAACTCAGCGTCACGCAATTCCGCGCAACCGATAAAGAACGGCTGGCTGATTTAATGAATGCCTTCAAACAAAATCCAAATATCATTTTGGCGGCCCGTGGAGGTGGCAGCGTGGGGCGTCTTTTACCCCTGATCAACTGGGAAATTTTGAAAAAATCTGACAGCATTTTTGCCGGTATCAGTGATTTGACAGCTTTTCAAAATGTCTATTATATGAAGACCGGAAAACCAAGCATCACCGGTATGATTGCCAAATATGTTGCTGAAACACCTCAAGAATCCATCACAACTAGTTTTTTGAATGTGTTAAATGGTGGCGCCATGGACTTTTTAGGTTTGCCATGCTATGCTAAAGGGAATGCTACAGGCGTTTTAATTGGTGGTAATTTAACCAGCTTCATCAGCTTAATTGGCACCCCTTATATGCCATCGTGCAGGGGAAAAATTTTATTATTAGAAGAAGTGGACGAACCACCATACAAGCTGGATGCCATGTTGATCCACCTTAAAAATGCGGGTGTTTTTGATAAACTCAACGGTGTCATTTTGGGTGATTTCTATAATTGCCGCAATACCTATGACAAATCAGATGACAATGCCTATACGGTATTAAAAAACTTCTTCAAAGACTTTAAAATTCCTGTGATGTATGGCCTACCCTATGGGCATACACCGCAACATTTTTGTTTGCCATTTGGCACCAAAACAACAATGGATACTACAAAAAAAATAATTCATATTGACGGCATTTCAAAAAAAAGCTAAGATGACAACATTTAAAACGAAAGGAAACACATGAAAGCAATTTTTAAATTCATCAAAAAACTTTTTAAAATTATTATTTGGTTTATTTTAATTGTCCTATTATTAGCGGTCATTTTGTATTTGTGCGCCGGCAAGATTGTTCAACATTTTGCTCCTGATTTTATCAGTAAAGTGACGCAAACAGAAACCAGTTTGGGGGATGTAGATATTTCCTTGCTCAGTGGTCGCATTGGTTTAAAAGATCTGGCCATTGGCAACCCTGCCGGCTTTAAAGATAAAAACGCTTTCCAATTAGGCAATATCACTGTTGATTTTGACCCACGCAGCGTTTTGTCCAACAAAATGGTCATTAAGGATGTTTCGATCAGCGGTGTGAATGTGTCCACAGAGTTAAACGCAGCTGGTAAAACAAATGTCACCGAGTTATTGAACAATATCAACAAATTTATTGGTACGGAACCGACGCCAACTCAACCAACACAGCAAAAGACAGCCACAAAACCAGCGCAAAAAGCACAAAAATCCAATGGTTCAAAAGCTGTCGTTGTTAAAGATTTAATAATTAGAGATTCCTCTGTTCGTGCCGGTATTGTTGGTCAGATGATGGATATTCCTTTACCAGAAATTCATCAACAAAATATCGGTGAAGAGAAAGATGAATCTTGGGGCGAAATCTTGGTGGGTATCTTGAATACCATCAATGCTGAATCCACAAAAGCCATCGTCAAGGCGACAAAAGAGGCGGTACAAAACAACCTTAAAAATGGTAAAGATGCCGCCAAAGGCTTGGTAGATACATTAAAAGATTTATTCTAGTCCAAGCAAACAAAATCCCCGGCTCAATCGTCGGGGATTATTTTATTTCTTTTTCTTCGCTTTTGGCTTTTTCTTTAAAGATTCAAAGTGTGTAATTTTCACCTTTTTAATACGGCGCGCATCCACATCTGTCACCTGAAATTTTACCCCACTAGAGTGTGTAATAATTTCGCCACGATAAGGCAACCGGCCAGCAATATGAAACACAAAACCACCCACGGTATCAATTTCGGCTTCCTTATCCTCTTCTGTCAAAAAGTGACCAATCATTGCTTCCAGTTCAGACAATTCAACGCGTGCATCCGCTTCAATCACGCGTGGTGATACCTGCGTCAATTCGGGTGGTTTATCCAACATATCATGTTCATCTTCAATTTCACCAACAATTTCTTCCAATAAATCTTCCAATGTGATCAACCCCATGGTGCCACCAAATTCATCCACAACAACCGCAAGCTGCATACTTTTGGCTTGCATTTCGCGCAGCAAATCCAACCCACGCATAGAAGGCGCAACAAACACCACATGATGATTCATAATCTTTGCCACATCAATCGATTTCCGTTCCAAAATAGCACCTAGCAAATCTTTTGTATGTAACACCCCCACAATATTATCCAAGTTTTTTTCATAAACTGGCATGCGTGTATATTTATCTTTTTGCACAATCTTTTTCAATTCTTCGGGTGTGGCGTGCAGAGAAATAGCCACCATTTGTGCTCGCGGAATAGCAATGTCTGCGGCCCGTTTATCACGCAACTTAAAGACGTTTTTTAAAAGCAGCATTTCATCATCATCCACCAAGACATCATCGCCCCGCTCTTCACGTTCATCCATAATTTCTTCAACGGTTTCAATGGCTTCTTCTTCCTCTGGATGCTTTTCAAAAATCTCTTTTATTTTCTCAAACATTTACACTCCTTTATACGGATCTGCATAACCCAATTTTTGCATCAACTTGGTTTCCAGCTTTTCCATTTTCTGCGCCTGCTTTTCGGTCAAATGATCGTAGCCTTGCAAATGCAATGTGCCGTGTGTCAGCAAATGAGCTAAATGCGCCGAAAAAGTTTTATCTTGTGCTTTTGCTTCTTCCCGTGTCACACCATAAGCCACAATGATATCTCCCGCTAATGGTAACTCGTTTTCGAAAGACAAGACATTTGTTGGCTGATCCTTACCACGATATTGTTTATTTAAGTGGTGCACAAAAGCATTATCTGCAAGCACAAGAGAAATCATCGCCTCGTCTGGTCCTTTCCATGCATTTTGAACCACACGCCGACAAAAAGCTTTTAACAAGGGGCGTTTCAAATAAAAATGCTTATCTAGAACCTGAATATCAACCTGCATTATTTTGTTTCTTTATCCTTTGCATAGGCATTCACAATTTTGGACACCAACCCATGACGCACCACATCACGTTCGTCAAATTCCACAAAAGCAATCTCCGCAACATTTTTCAAAATACGAGCCGCATCTTTTAAACCAGACTCAGTACCTCTTGGCAAATCTGTTTGCGTCAAATCGCCATTGATAACCATTTTGGATCCTTCACCCAAACGGGTCAAAAACATCTTCATTTGCATTGGTGTTGTGTTTTGCGCTTCATCCAAAATCACCACTGCGTGCGACAAAGTACGCCCACGCATATAGGCAAGTGGCGCAATTTCAATTTCACCATTTTCAATTTTTTTATCAACGATATCACGTGGCAACATATCATACAAAGCATCATACAATGGGCGCAAATACGGATCAATTTTTTCCTTTAAATCACCCGGCAAAAAACCCAAGTTTTCGCCCGCTTCCACCGCTGGACGGGTTAAAATAATCTTATCTACTTTATTGGCTTCCATATCGGCCACCGCTTTGGCCACCGCCAAAAAAGTTTTACCAGTTCCCGCCGGCCCCAATCCAAAGGTCATGTCATGAGTATTCATCGCCTCAATAAACGAACTTTGATTCGCTGTTCTTGGGTTGATGTGACGCAGTTTTGTTTTAAGTGTTAAATCTTCTGTCATTTGAATTCCTTTCTTGAATGCAACTAGTATATTTGATTTTTTTCAATTTGTCAAAAATTATCGTGTACTTTGTTTATGGCGCACAGGAACTGTTTGTTCTGGACAAAAGATTTGTTTTTCAATATGAAACATTTTACCATAATTTTGTGTTTCATAGGTGTTATACGCCTGAACATCTGGAGCCTCAATCAGTGCCTCAGCACCATCAAACAACTCCTTCAATGATATTTGCGCCAAATTATCAGACCGCACCTCGTCAAAAGTCTTTTCACCCGCATCAATCATTTCCCTTTGCGCGTTTGTGGGCCATCCCACCAAATACAAAAATGCATATTGTGTATCCTGTGACAAAGGTGTTCCCGTTTGTTCACAGGCCATATACGTTTCCGCCAAAAGCCCAGCCACCATTTGTTTAATGTCGCTTTCATTTTGCCATAAAGAGGATTGGTGTGCCAATGTACAAGACAAATCAAAATCAGATGGTTTTGTGGCTTGCGGATTTTTTTCCAACCCGTTCAAAACGCACAGATGTAAAAAAGTCGCTGTTGGTTGGGGCAACACTGGAACTTCGGTTATCTCTCCTCGACTCATAATTGTAATGACTTCATTCCAATCTGGTTCGCTTTTAAAATACACTTGATTCGGTAATGTATTTGTTTCAAAAGAAGCACGCGCCAAAGCCGCCTGTTCATAGGATAAACGTTCTTCCACAGCCTTATTATTTGCACTCATCCGATCTAAAAACACCTGTTTTGCATGTTCTTGTGCTTCGATAAAGCGCCCTGAACCATATTCATATTCGGCACGACATAATGCCGCTTTGTAGTACGCCAACGCTTCCATAATTGTTCCATAAATATACACATCATCTAATGAGCGAAAACTGGCTCCATTAATGCCATGACGATGTGCTGCGGTTAGATGTAATACATGCTCTGCCTCATGAAAAAAGGTATCATCAAACGGAACGCCTTTTGCAGCCATCAAGCGATTCAAACTTAACACATTTTCATCCGACAATCCTGCATCAAAAATGTTGTTTTCATCCACATCTTTTTCAAAAAACTCTATTGTAGTACTCAACTTGGCTAAATCTTCTAATGTTCTTTTAGCGGCGGGACTGCGACGACTATAATCCTCAAAAAAATCTTTCAATTTCTTTTCTTCCTCTGGCGCCATATGAGTCAATGTTAAACCTGGCTTTTTGTGTTCATAAGCTGCTCCATTATCAGACGGCATTAACAAACATCCGGTTTGCAAAAGCGCTGTCAACGCTGCCGCCCGCACCATCATTTTCCCTTTAGAAGAAGTCTTTTTAACCATTTGCTTTATCCACTAGCTCTGCCTTCAATGCTGTCGCACTGGCCCCCGTCACTTTCACGCGTACAATTTCACCCAACATTTTTGCGGGTGCTTTCACAACAGTCCCTTGTAAATACGGGCTATATCCCAACAATTGTCCACGCACTTTTCCTTTTTCGGTCAACAAGACATCCAATGTTTTACCAACAGTGGCTTCATTAAAAGCACGTTGTTGTTTTAAAAGTAAAGCTTGTAACTTCATTAACCGCTTTGTTTTAACATCTTCTGGAATTTGATTTTTCATCAAACTGGCCGGCGTACCTGGGCGCGCACTAAACTTAAATGAAAACGAGCTTGCATACCCCACACGCTCCACAAGACGCAAGGTATCTTCAAATTCGGTCTCTGTTTCCCCAGGGAATCCAACAATAAAGTCGGAAGAAATGGCAATATCAGGTCGTACTTTACGGAATTTTGCAACGATTTCTTCATATTCTTTTACCGTATATTGACGATTCATCGCTTTCAATACACGATCATTCCCAGATTGAATTGGCAAGTGGATATAGGGCATTAATTTAGGCGTATCTTTATGCGCATTTATTAAATTCTGTGTCATCTCGCTGGGATATGAGGTCGTATAGCGAATCCGCTTTAACCCGCGAATTTTGGCAATTTCACGAATCACATCACCCAAATCTTTTCCCTTATCACCATGCCAACCGTTCACATTTTGTCCCAACAACATAATTTCTTTGGCGCCCGCTTTCACCAAGGCCTTGGCTTCGGCTACAATCTCTTTCATCGAACGAGAATATTCGCATCCACGTGTATACGGCACGACACAATAAGAACAAAAGTGGTCGCACCCCTCCTGTACCGCCAAAAATGCATTGGCCGCACTTTTTTGCGGAGATGGCAAAAAATCAAACTTAGATTCCGCCGGGAAATCCGCCTTGATAACACGACCTTGCTTACGATTATACTGAGCAATCAATTCTGGCAACTGATGATAATTTTGCGGTCCAACTGCAATATCAATTAAGTTGGAACGACGCAAAATCTCGGCACCGTCCGCCTGTACAACACAACCAGCCACAACAATAAGCGCATTTTTCTTTTTTAACCTAGCCAAACGCCCCAATTCAGAAAATAATTTTTCGCTTGCCTTTTCCCGAATATGACAGGTATTGACCAAAATCACATCCGCTTTAGCGGGATCTTCGGTCTGCTGAAATCCATGCACAGCCAACGCATCCCGCATTCGTGCGGAATCATAAACATTCATTTGACATCCGAAAGTTTTAATAAAAAGCTTTGGCACTTTCTTGATCCTGTTGCTGTTTGATGGCCACTTTTTCTTGGAAGGCTTTTAATAATTGACTACGCTTAAAGGCATCCACTTGTCCGTTTTCTGGATACAGTGTTCCAACAAATTCCTGATACTCAGCCTTGGACAGTATCTGCCTTGCCATCTCTAAAAGCTTGCGTTTTTTCCATGCTGTTGCTTGTTTCATCAACATCTTTTTCTTTTCATCATCAATCTTGTAATTTCTAAATAAATTTGCCGCATATGTTGGTGCCTGTTTGACCTTCGTTGGATAATACCACTTATTTGCCGATTTTTCATTTGCCAACATTAATAATACATATGGATGGACAAGTTCGCCTTTAAAATCATCACGATTTTCATCTCTGCTAGGAATCAAAATCACGTCATTCATATAGCCATATAATGCACGCCGTCCTTCCCTATCACGATCCAATTCCATATACATTTGCGCCAATCGGGCTTGTGATTCCGCATTACCATTATCCGAAGACAGTTGGTAATAATACAACGCTTTTTTGATGTCTTTCTTGGTCACTATCGTTCCTTGATCATACATTTGAGCCAATTTTGCCTGTGAAGCATCATCATTCATCCTTTCCGCACAACTTTTATATAAATTTAAAGCCGATTCTTCTCTCAAAGTGGCCAATAAAGATTCAGAAAAAAGACAAAACGCCCAACATGGTGCATTTATCAACAAGACCAACAAAACAACACAACGCTTCATCTTTCCCCCCTTTTTTTAAAATGTTACATCAACCCATTGAACACCCTCTGGTGCTGGTTGGTAAGAACCAAAGAACGGCCGCTCCTCACCGGCTGGTAAAATTAAATCTGTCAGATAGATTTCTTTTTCAAACAAAATCGCACCTTCTTCATTATAAGCAATTGCACGAACTTTTGCGGGCAGTTTGATGGCTGCAGTTGTTGCATTCCTTAAAATACCCTCAATACGAATCGTTGGTGTCGGGTCCAATCTTTTTTCAAAGCGGACAGATTGAATCTGGGGCAACATTACAACTTCTGGAATCTCTTCTACATATGATTCCACCACCTTATTCTCTTTTACAACAACTGGTTCTACAACAGAAACCTCTGGGGCCGTAACATTTGGTGATTTTTTCACATTCTTTGACGGCACAATCATCTGCGGTGCAAAAGTATTAAAAATTACATCTTTATAAAAAATACCAAAACCCAGCAAAATTAATACGGCAAACAAGCTGATGATTGCCGCCCAAGATCCCACTGTTTTCTTGTCCTCTGGTGTTTCTGCATTAGCAACAGGAACAAATGGTTGGGGCACATCATCTTGGAAAACAGGTTGATCTTCAAAAACTTTTTGTTCAGAAGACGTTTCCGTCCTTGGCGGATTAATTTCCACCATTTCGGATGGCACAACAACCTCTTCCGGTTTTAAAGTATCTTTCATTTGATCCTCTAATACAAACACATTTTGGCAATGCGAACATTTGAGTTTGCGCCCGGCGGACAAATGGGCCTCATCTGGAATTTGATACTTCGTAGAACATTTTGGACACGTGATCAACATTTTGCTTTCCCTTTTTTAAAAAATAGTGTAAATATAATATAACCTAAGAAAAAAAAAGATACAACTTTTTTTATGAGCCGAAGGAGGAAAAATGCCGAACAACGAAAATTTATCGCCATTTATTGCAGAATTTAATGGCGTCTCGTTACGTTACAACAAGGGCCCAGAAATTTTAAAGGACATCAATTTTTCACTTTCTCCTGGATCTTTTCATTTCATGACCGGTGAAAGTGGTGCAGGCAAAACATCTTTGCTCAGTTTATTGTATTTGCACCTTGAACCAACAAAAGGACGCGTACGTTTGTTAGGGCAAGCAATTGATACCATGTCCCGTTCCGCAAAAGCTCAGGTGCGTCGTCAAATTGGTGTTGTATTCCAAGATTACCACCTTTTAAATCACCTAAATGCATTTGATAATGTTGCCTTACCTTTAAGATTGGCCGGTGAAAAAGAAGCCGAGATTAAAAAGCATGTATCAGAATTGTTAATGTGGGTTGGGTTGGAAAAACAAATGAAATCGTATCCAGAGGAATTGTCTGGCGGTGAGCAGCAACGCATTGCTATTGCGCGCGCGGTGATCCACAAGCCTACGCTATTGTTGGCCGATGAACCGACTGGCAACGTGGATGATGCTATGGCAAAGCGCTTGATGTATTTATTTCTGGAATTAAACAAACTTGGGACAACCGTTGTCGTGGCAACACATAATGTTGGCTTGGTCAAAAACTTTCACTTTCCACAACTCCATTTAGCAGACGGACATTTAAAAATCATTCCGCCGACAGAATCTTATTCCGATATGGCAAACAAACTCTTTAAACGGGAGGAAAAATAATGGCAAAGAAATCAGACTTTTTATTTAGCAAAGAATCATCCCGCTTTTTCTTGCCCTGGATTTGCGCTTTAATGGTATTCATCGCCACACTTGTTTTGGCGGGGGGTATTGCAACACACAATTCCTTAAAACTTTGGCAAAAAAGTGTAGCCGAATCTTTAACCGTTCAAATTCCGACCTATGATGAAGAAGGAAAATCTCGAGAAGAATTGGTCTACCGAGACATTGAAAACGCCCTTATGTTGCTTCGTACAACTCCAGGAGTGTTGGGCGCAATTGTGTTGAACGATGATCAAATGCAGGATTTAATGACACCATGGTTAGGGTCAGACGCCGTCGTTTCTCAATTACCTTTGCCAAAGCTGATTGATGTATCTGTTGATGCATCACATCCACCAATGTTGGAACAATTAAAGGCTGACCTGGCGGCCGCTGTACCGGATGCAGTCTTAGACAGTCATCGCATTTGGTTGGGTGATTTGGTGCGCTTTGCCAATGCGCTTCTGACATTGATCGGGCTTATTTTGATTTTATTATTTGCTACGGTTGCAATCACGGTCGTTTACACAACAAATGCTTCCTTGTCAATTCAAGAATATATCTTATCTCTGGTTCACATGCTGGGCGCCCAGGATTTATATATTACAAATCGTTACGCCTGGCATAATTTTAAAGTTGCTTTAAGCGGCAGCTTGATTGGTTTTGTGTTGGCATTACCTGTTATGTTTGGTGTATCTATGTTTTTAAAATCTGTTTCAGGACAAATTTTACAAAGTTCATTAATGCCCGCACAATGGTTATATTTGGCCTTGATTCCTATTGGTGTCGCCCTACTCACATTTTTGACAACCTTTAAAACTGTTTGGAAATTTTTAAGAAGATTCTTATGATTAAACAACTGTTTGCTTTTATATTTTATCCACTGGCCATCCTTCTTCCTTTATGGTTGATTGGATTTGGGGTGTTTGTTTTGTATGTCTTTACTTTTCATTTTACACAAGATACCCATGCCGACGCGATTGTCGCTTGGACTGGTGGTAATTATCGTATTCATACAGCCATTTCTTTATTGGAAAGCGAACAAGCAAACAGGTTATTGATTTCAGGCGTTAACAAAAATGTAAAACCATCTTCCTTTTTGGGTAACATATCCCCTGAAACAAAGGAAAAAATTGATTTGGGGTACCAAGCTACCACCACCGAAGGCAATGCCATTGAGACGGCGGATTGGGTTTATCAAAATAAAATAAAATCAATTATTTTGGTAACCAGTTTTTATCATATGCCTCGCAGCTTGTTGGAGTTGCATCAGGCCCTTCCTAACACAACGGTTTACCCCAGTCCTATTTGGCCAAAAGATTTTTCAGAATCAACCGAATGGATGCACACACGTGCCGCCTTTCATTTGTTTGTCGAATATCATAAATTCTTATGCGTTAAATTATATTATCTGTTGAAAGGATTTTCAAAATGATTTGGTTGAGATCCATCCTATTTACCGTTGTATATTACATCTATTCCCTTGTCGTCTTTGTTCTTATGATTCCGACGTTTTTTATGCCACGCAAATGGGCCATGATTATGCCTATTGTTTGGACAGGCGGTGGCACCTATTTGTTAAGGTGGATTTGTGGCGTCAAAATCAAAATAGAAGGGCGTGAAAATTTACCCAAGAAAGCCGGCTATATTGTTGCATCCAAACACCAATCTGCAATGGAAACAAACATTTTTCACAACCTTGTTCCAGATACATTTTATGTATTTAAACAGTCACTGCTTTGGGTCCCCCTCGCAGGACTTTATGGGTTAAAAACAGGATGCCTACCCGTTGACCGAAACGGCGGAGGAACGGCTTTACGCAAAATGTTTAAAGGAGCTATCAAGCGCTTTCAAGCCGGACAAAATATGGTCATTTTCCCCGAAGGAACCCGCACCAAACCTGGAGAAGAAACAACCAAACCGTACAGTCCCGGCATTGCCCTTATTTATGAACACTGCAACGTACCTGTTGTCCCCGTTGCTTTAAACACCGGATATTGTTGGCCCAAAAACAGCTTTAAACGCATTCCCGGAACCGTTACTGTTCGAGTCTTACCACCTATTCAACCAGGAATTCCAAAACGTGACTTTTTGCAAATTTTACAACAAACTATTGAGAACGAGCAAAAGAAATTACCCCTACCGTACACATACAAAGGATAAAAATGCAATTACAAAACAAAACAGTCTTAGGCTTGTATTCAGATCCTTCGGCGTTATCCATTGAATTGGCCGTCATTGAAACAGATGGGTTGGACATCAAAAAAGTTCATCAAACACGCTTTTGTCCTTATCCACACGAGCTGCGCGAACAATTGTTAGATTATGCCGCACAAAAACAATCTGATCCTGTTTTTTTTAACCATTTAAATCATGATGTCACACAATTTTTCATTCAATCTGCAAAAGAATTGATAGATGAATTAGCCCCACAAAAAGTTGAGATTGACTTAATTGCATTGTCTGGTCATACGGCTCAGCATAATCCAAAACAAAAAATTCACTTTAATTTTGGTGATGCACAAATGATTGCGAACGCCCTTAAAAAACCTGTGGCACATCACTTTGTGAAAGAGGATCTCAATGCGGGCGGTGTCGGTTCTCCCTTACTCACAACATTTTGGGCAGCCTTATGCCAAAACATCGAAAAGCCAGTAGCTATCGTTGCATTAGGCGGTATTTCGCACCTTGTTTATATAGGCCCCGTCGGAGAATTAGTTGGATTTGATATTGGGGTCGGATTATCCTTGCTGGATAGATGGGTGTTAAAGCACACGGGACAAGAAATCGATTTCAATGGCGTTTTAGGTGCCAAAGGCAAAGTAGATGAACGCGTTTTAGCCGCTTTAATGCGCACGAAATACTTGCTTCAAAAGCCACCAAAATCTGTGCAAAAAGAAAACTTTTCGGGTGTTTTAGAACAAGTTGAAGCCCTTTCGCCAGAAGATGGTGCCACCACGTTGACCACTTTTGTTTGTCAATCTATCGTTCAAGCGCAACAATTTTTACCTGCCCCACCAGCTCTGTGGATTTTTATCGGGGGCGGCACCTATAATCCAACACTGATGTTACAATTGGCTCAAGCCCTGCCCCACATTACAACGGCAAAGGAAACATTGCCTTATACAGAAAGTTTAAACGCAATGGGCTTCGCTTTCATCGCAACGCGTCATTTAATGGGGCTCCCCATTTCTTTCCCAGAAACAACAGGCGTCAGACAACCTCTTTCTGGTGCAGAAATTACCAATCCCGAATAAAGTTCTTGAAATACGCACAAAAAAAAGATATATTATCGTGGATATTCAAGGAGGATAAATGACACAACAAGTTTTAAAAGCTGTTCGCCGTGACATGGGCATTCAAAGTTATTTTTCCCGTATTTACAATTATATGGGTGGTGGGTTATTAATGTCCTCTTTAATGGCTTGGTTATCCGTCAAAGAACCGTTGTTCAGTCTGTTCTACAAAGCAAATGGGGGCCTGTTGTCCTTGTCCATCTTGGGATGGATTGCAATATTTTCACCGTTACTGATCATCTTTTTAATCGGCAACGCCACTTCAAAGCTGAATATTCAACAAGCAAAATTGTGGTTTTGGATATTTTCCGCTTTAATGGGAATCAGCTTGGGTAATTTGTTGTTCGTTTATTCTGGTGCAGCAATGTTCCAAGCATTCTTAGTTACCGCTTGTGTGTTTTTTGCTTTGGCTTTGTTTGGCACAAAAACAACTCGCGATTTAAGCAATATTGGACGTTTTTTAATCATCGGCCTCGTCGCGATTATTTTGGCGGGCATTGTCAATATATTTGTGGGATCTGGCCAATTCAATTTCATCTTGAATATTCTTTCTGTGATTATTTTTTTGGGATTAACCATTTACGATACGAATCGTTTAAAGGCGGCTTATCAGCCATCTGATTCCGATGAAATAATTCAAGCCAAAGCCATTCAAGGGGCATTAGCTTTATATTTAGACTTTATCAATCTATTTCGTTTAATGTTATACTTTTTAAATAATCGGAGGTAAAAATGCGTTTTCTATTATTGTTGATCACTTTCCTATTTGGCACACAACTTCAAGCCAGAGAGATAACTGATTTGCGCGAATTTGGAGATGTGTCCACATCAACCATGTATTTGTTTACTTCTCCAACTTGTCCACATTGCCGCGATTTTCATAAATCTATTTTTCCAGAGTTAATCAAGCAATATGTGAACACTAAGAAAGCACAAATCGTCATTGTGGATATGCCTTATGATTCTGTCGCTATGAAAGCAGTAAAGCTGATGCGTTGCCTTCCCGAAGAAAAATCCACAAAAATGATGAACTGGCTGTACGAAAATCAAGTAAAATGGTTAAACACCAAGGATTCAGATGCCATTTTAAAACAATATGCGAACGTGCTCGCCATGGGACCTGTTGATTTTAAAAACTGTTTAAATGATGGACATTTACAAGAGGTGATTGAGCAACAACGTGATTCCATCAGCCGTTTGTATGGTGTACGTGGATGGCCCACCATTGCATTGCGGCAAGGAAATACCGTGAAAATTTATTCAGGCACAGATAAACACGCCATCTTATATGGATTAGACACAGATATCAACGCCTTTCAGGAAGAACAAAAGCGCCGTCTTTTGCAAGCGAAATAATCCGATGTGCTAACATTTTTAAAACACGTTTGTCATGCGTGATGAACAAGTAACTTAAGTGTTCTTTTTGTTGCAATTCTTTCAGCAACAAGACAATACGCATTTGTGTTTGAATATCCAACTGAGTCGTAATTTCATCCAAAATCAACACTTTGGGCTGCAACATCAATGCACGAGCTAAGGCGACGCGTACGCGCTGGCCACCAGACAATTCATGAGGATATCTATTTAAAATTGTTTGGTCTAAGTAAACTTGATTTAAGATCTTGGACAAACGTGTCATTGCATCATCAATATGATGAATACGGGCTCCTTCCATAATGATATCCTTAATCATCCAGCGAGGATTTAACGAAGAAAAAGGATCTTGAAAAACCATCTGGATATCTCGGCGAGCTTGTTTTAATGCTTTGCCTTTTAATTGAAAGAAATCTTGACCATTTAAGATTATCTCTCCCGTTGCATCAATAAGTCGAGTCAATGCAAATCCAATGGAACTTTTGCCACTTCCACTTGATCCAACAATCCCCACGGTTTCACCTTCATACAATTTTAGATTGAAGTCCCGTACGACATGATTTTTCCCATAACTGACATTCAAATGCTGCACATCCAACACAACCTTATCACTTTGGCATGGATCCGCCTCACTATAAACAGTCTTCGATATCGCTTTACCAGAAAGAATTTTGCCATTTTCCATGGCACAAATACGATTGGCAATTTGTTCAACCACATTTAAATCATGAGTAATAAATAAAATCGCTAAATTTAATTCCTTTTGAAGTTTCTGTAATAACGCCAAAATTTGGCGTTGTGTTTCACTATCCAATGCGGTTGTGGGTTCGTCTGCAATCAGCAATCTAGGACGTCCAGCCAACGCCATTGCAATCAAAACACGCTGTCTTTCCCCTCCCGACAATTCATGTGGATAGCTTTTAAAAATACGTTGTGGATTTTTTAAATCAACCATGTGGAACAGGTCTAATACATGCTGTTTAATCGGCGTATTGTTATGTAAAACAAGACTTTCCATCACTTGTTTGCCAACGATATGTAAAGGATTTAAAGCTGTCATTGGTTCTTGGAAAATCATAGCGATTTTGCCGCCACGGATCGCACACATTTGATTTTCATCTAACCTTGTTAAATCCATATCCTCAAAGAAAACATGCCCATTGATATCTGCTTGAGGTTGCAGGCGTAAAATAGCCCGCGCCAAAGTTGTCTTGCCGCACCCACTAGGACCAATCAAAGCAACACATTCGCCTTCATTGATGGTCAAATTGGCCTCTTTAACTGGGGTAACCTGCTTAAAACGTACATTTAAATTTTCAATTTTCAGCAGCATCCTCTCCCTCCTTTGCATAAGGATCCAATGCCGTTCGCACGCCATCCCCAATCAATAATAATGCAGCCAACAAAACGGCCATCAAAATAAGAATACTGAGCCCTATCCATGGGGCATTTAAATTTTCTTTTGCCTCACGAATTAACTCACCCAAGCTGGGGGTTCCAACAGGTAAACCAAGCCCCAAAAAATCCAATGCAGACAATGCCACAATTGCACCAGACAAAATAAACGGTAAATATGTTGTTGTCGCAATCAATGCGTTTGGTAAAATATGTCTAGCCATCAAACTCAAATCACTAGCACCCATAGCCTTTGCTGCCCGTACATAGTCCAAGTGACGCACACGCAAAAACTCGGCACGTACAACTCCTGTCAGACTTGGCCAGCTAAAAAGAACTAAAATAATCAGTAATGTCCAAAATGTCGGTTGCAAAAATCCAGCTAATATAATCAGAATAAACAACTGTGGCAAACTGCCCCAAATTTCAATAAATCGACCAATAGCCAAATCCGTTCTGCCTGCAAAATAACCTTGAATTGCGCCCACACAAAATCCGACAATAGAAGCGAGCAATGTCAGCAACAAACCAAATGCCAAAGACAAACGCAAGCTATATAATAATCGGGCTAGCAGGTCTCGCCCTTGATCATCCGTTCCTAACCAGTGTGCACCGCTTGGCGCCACAGGAAAGGGGGATTTCGAAAAATAATCCACGGTATCTGATCCATAACGAATTGGTGCCCAAATCGCCCAACCATTTTTCTTAATTTCTTCTTGTGTAAATGGATCTTGATAATCGGCGTACGTTGGCAAATTACCACCCAACATTTCATCTGTTATATCTTGAACAAAGGGGGCATAAAAATGATCTTTGTATTTCAAAATAAGCGGTTTTTCGTTTGCTAGCAAAGGGGCCATCATTGATAACATCAACAAGCCAACAAATAATAACAACGACACAAGTGCCATCTTGTTTTGACAAAATATTTTTTTACGTCTTTCAAACAAAGGACTCATTCGCGACGCCCTCCAAAATGAATACGTGGATCAACCAATGTATAAACAAAATCGCTAAGCACATTTAAAAGCAAACCCAACAACCCGAACAAATAAAGCGTACCAAAAACAACAGGATAATCCCTGTTTTGCAACGCTTCATAACCCAACAAGCCCAAGCCATCCAATGAAAAAATAACCTCAATTAACATCGATCCCGTGAATAACATACCAATCAACATGGCGGGAAAGCCCGCCAAAACAAGCAACATAGCATTTCTGAACACATGTCCCCACAAAACACGCGAAGAGCTACATCCTTTCGCTTTTGCCGTTAAAACATAGGCCTTTCCAAGCTCATCCAAAAATGAATTGCGCGTCAAAAAACACAGCCCTGCAATGCCGCCAATACTGATGGACAACACTGGCAAAGTAATGTGCCACAAATAATCAACAATACGACCAAACCATGACAATTCCGACCAATTATCCGACACCAATCCACGTAGCGGGAACCAATTTAAATAATGCCCCCCCGCAAAGAAAATGACCAATGAAATAGCCAATAAAAAGGCAGGAATCGCATAACCAAGAGTCAGCAAAAAAGTTGTGCCTTTATCAAATGCAGATCCAACTTTTACTGCTTTACGTACACCCAAGGGAATGGCAATTAAATAAATCAATAACGTGGAAAAAATCCCCAATGATAAAGAAACAGGCATCTTTTCTTTAATCAATGCCAATACCGTTTTATCTTGATAAAAACTTTTTCCCAAATCAAATACGGCATAATTTTTCACAAGCTCTCCAAAACGCACCAACAGTGGTTTATCAAAACCAAATTGTTGATTCAGTTCTTCCCTCATTTGCTCCACAAACGCGCGCTGTTTAGAATCGGAGCCACCACCAGCCTCCGAAGCCGTCATCTCACCCTGCATCTTCATCATCATATGTTCCACGGGACCGCCCGGTGTCATTTGAATTAAAACAAAATTCAACGCCACAATGCCAAACAATGTGATAGGAATCAACAAAAGACGCTTCAGCCAATATTTTTTCATTCTTCACCCTTTTCCAAATAGGCCACAATGGCCGTATAACTTTCCGTCAACCGCTGGAATAACGAAGCATCTTTTTGTGTCACATCTGGGTGATAACGCTTGGCTAATTTTTTATATTGTTTTTTGACTTTTTCCATTGTTAAGGGTTCTTCCAATTCCATAAAAACAAAAGCATCCTGCAATTTCCGCGAAAAACGCGATTCAGTTTGCGGTGGATTATAATGGCCACTCATCCCCAATTGGCTTTCATCAAAAAAATGGAACTTATCATGGACTTTACCGCGCACAACACGTGCCGATCCCCCCATCCCCAATTTCCATGTGGGACGTTGCCATGTCACATCATTTTGCAGCTGTGCTTCAATCTGCTCTGGCGACAGCCCCGCCAAAAAATCCCATTTTTTGTTATATTCTTGCACATGTTTCAGACAAAACCAATAGTGAGATCGTAACGACCGATCCTTTGGCGCACGATATTCCGCAGGCTCGGAACAGCCAGGAAATTCACAGGTGTGCAAAACTTTCTTTTTTTCTTGCTTTTTCATATTTAAAGTTGTATATTAAAAAAATAATACACCCTTAGGTTGCGAAAACTTTTTTCTCTACCCATAAGTATAATGTATTTTTCATTAAAAAGAAAGGAGAAACAAATGTTAGTTTGTAAAAATGTCATTGTAAATGGTCGTAGAACAAGTATGCGTTTAGACAGAGAGACATGGATTTCCCTTGCCGACATATGTGAACGCGAAGGCCTTACTATTCACGAATTATGTTCCAAAATTGATTCTGCAAAAGGACAATCTGGGTTATCCTCTGCCACAAGATTATTTGTGCTTACATACTTCCGGTGTGTGCTCAATAAATATGAAAAAACAAACGAATCTTTTGGAACAGATTTCAATCCAAACTTCGTCTTGCAGCATATTTAAATAAAAAAAGTCCATTTTTTACTGGCAAATCGCTTTTGTTTTTTGTATAATAGAGCTCAGAAAAACAAAAAGGATGTTTATGCAAGAAAAAGAATGGCATAGAAATGTTGTAATTGGAATCGTTGTCGGCGCAATTTTTTTCGGATGGTGGCTGCGCGGTTTTTTGTATAGCAACTGGCATTTCCAGTTATTTTCAAGGCATTCATGGTCCTATGTTGCAAACGAATTTGAGTCAGGCTGGATGCTGAATGCAAAAAGTGATTGGATTTTTCTGATTACCTTACTTTTGGCAATCCCCTTGTTCTTATACCTTTGGTATTTATGCACAAAGGTTCGTTGGCGCAAATTAATCAAAAAAATATGGAAATGGATTGTTGCCCTGTATTTATTAGTGTTTGCGGGAAAGGCTGTTGAAAAGCATGTAACTAAAAAGAAGAAAAAAACAACTTTGGCACCGCCACCACCGGCCGCATTAGTAAAAACCTCTTCGACAAGTGCTCGTCCAAGACCCATTGGCCATTCAACCCCAATGGTTAATATTACGGCACCAGATGTGGCTTATGCAACTGCCCCCACATTCTCTGGGACAGCGGCTGCAGCCGACCCAACCGCACTGAAATATAGTGCAACTGAACCCGCATGGCAAAAAGAAACTGCGTCAGATGATATTTCAAACATTCCTTTGGATGACATTCAATTACCACAGCGCGAACCCGTTGTTGAGGATATTCCTGAATTATTCACAAATGCTGGCTATCAATTGATTGAAGGTATCAAAACATCCCTTCAAACATTAGACTTTTTAGCCGTTGCCGCAGATCGGATTTATGCTGTTTTAATTGATAAAGAACCAGGCGATTGGTTGGCAGAAGAAGAACCCTTTAATGGCGAAGCACCCTTGTGGTTTTCCGAGGTGGATCACCGCGTTTCACCTATTTATGAGTTAAAACAAAGTGTCGCGGAATTACAAAGCAAAATTGACACATCCTTCCCAGATAAAAAAATTCAAGCCTTTATGATTGAACAAAAGGGGAATATCATTAATGCGGAAGAAATGTTGCGTATTTGGAAAGAATTAAATGTGATTGTATCACGCACCGATATTGGGGGGACGGAAGATTTACCTGTTACAACATTGGCTGTTGAAGCCACAAATCCGGCTTCCGCTGCTGAAGTAGAAGGAATAACAAAGTTAGTTAAGGGAGAGAGCTAATGGTAGACAGAATGTATGCCGAACAAAGAAAATTTGCTTTGTGGGGCATCAAAACAATTTTAATTGCGTTACTTGTCAGCTATGTGTTGGCATTGTTGGTTTTACCAATGGAAATGTGGTGTTCACAAGGATTGGATCGTGAAACATTTGCAGCATCCATTGTCTTTTGGAAAAAAGCCTTATTCCATCCAAATTATTTGTTTTATGTCTATGCAAAGTGGTGGCATCGCTTCCGTGATACACGCACAGCCATGTCAGGCGGTTTATTGATACCATTTTTACCATTTTTCACGTTTATCGGCATGACCATTTATGGCTTATTGAAAAATCCTTATAAGAACATGCCCAACATCTTTGGTGAGGGGCGCTTGGCGTCATTAAATGATATCAAAGCTATGAACCAGCAAATCAGTTTGGATGGTGCGGGTGTTTGTACTGTTTTGGGCCGGTTTAAGGGACATTTAATGAAATTAGCCGAAACCTTATCTGTTTTGGTATGTGCGCCGCCGGGAACAGGTAAAACGGCTGGCGTGGTTGTGCCGACAATTTTTGAATCAGACGGGGTTAGTATGGTGATCAATGACCCCAAGCCAGAATTGTGTTTTTCCACATCTGGTTATCGCGCCCAATTGGGTCCTGTCTTTATTATTAACTGGGGCAAAGGGGATGAGCCAGAAAAAGGTGTGTTTTACCCAAGTTGGAACCCGTTGTCACCCCAATGTTTGCCGCCATTGGGTCCGGCCCGTGATATGTACATTGACTCTATGAACAAGATTTTGGTGCCGGAAGCAACTGGGGGGCAGGATCCCCACTGGTCCAACGCGGGCCGAAATGCGATGGCGGGATTGTTGCATTTTATTGCATCAAAGTGTGAGCGCGCGCGTGCCAATGATTATTTTGTGGGTAAATTACAAGAAGGTTCTTTTGATGCGGAAGATGCGGCCGTTTTGGAGACATATTATATGGATATGCAAGATATGGGGGCTCGTTTGGCCTTGGATAATTTGAAAAAAGGTACTTTAAGTTTGGCGAATTATGCACCTGTTGGCACATGGGACGGCCTGCCACAAAATTGGTTTGGATGCGAACCATGTATTGCCATGATTTTGGATTGGTGGACAGATATGAGTATGAAAATTGCCGCCGATTTGAAGCGTCGTTCTGATGAAGGCGATCAAATGGCGATGATGGCTGATCCGATGAAAGATGTGTTGGAGGCTGCGGTGGCTGAGTGTCGGCGTTTCGGTTATGCGCGTCGTGCGGTGACGGAATTAAGTCAATTATCTAATACGCCAGATAAAGAGCGCGGATCCGTTATGTCCACCGCTTTTGCAGGCATTAGTATTTTTAAAAACGCTGCTGTTATTGCGCGTACAAGAAACAGTGATTTTACCTTCCGTGATTTGCGTGGCATTGTGGATCCGACTGATGGCAAAATGAAACCCGTGACAGTTTATTTGTCCGTAGATTTGGTGGATGCCGCTGCGCTTAGCGTGATTACGGGTATTTTTGTGGAATTGATGAGCCAATTTTTAATTGCCAATCCTCCGGGACATGTTGGGACGGATGGTTTAAAGGCTGGACCTTATCCAATTTTGTTTGTGTTGGATGAGTTTCCGCAAATGCCAAAATTGACCGCAGTAAAAGATGGGCCGGCGGTCGGTCGCGGAATGAAAGTATCTTATTTGCTTATCGGCCAGGATTTAGGTCAGATTTCTGGAAAATATGGCAAGGACGATTTGGAAACAATTATTTCCACAACAGCAATCAAGATTGTATTGTCGCAAAACAACGAACAAACGGCTAAACGTTTTGTGGAAATGGTTGGCAATACCACCATCGAGGTCAAGAGCACCTCACGTCAAGAAGGATTAAATGCCCCGCAAGGCAGCATGTTCACTCAAAATGTATCGCGCCAAATGCAGCAATCCAACGTGATTCAAGTGGCGGATATTATGAGTTTGAATCCATTGCAACAATATGTGTTAGTGCAAAGTCATATGAGTCGTCCGATTTTGTCGGATAATCCGCGGTGGTTTTTGGATAACAATATGCGTAAAAAAGCGTCCATCAAACCTTGCGGCAATGTGCCAGAATGGATTGCCAAAGAACGGATAGTCGAATGGCAACAAATGCAGCAACAACAAGCGGCGCAGTTTGAGCAGACACCCCAAGAGGCACCCGCCGAACAACAAACAGACCAACCGCAAGAACCAACACCAACCGTTTAGAAATTAAAGGAATCCCGCCATGACTGATAACAAGCAAGATAATGAATTAAATGGCGCGGATGTTTTTGCCGATTGGAACTCGTTGATTGCCTCTCCACAAACGGCACCCAAGCAAGATGACTTTGGCTTGGATTTAGGTAATTTGATGACTGGATCATCGGATGAAAATTATTGGTTGCAGTTGTTTCAAAAAACAAATATGTCGGGTATGGATTTGGTTGCCTTAAAGTTGATTCCAAACTATGATCACGATTTTAAAGCTGAGCAAGCACAAACAAAGGTTCAAGCACGTGTCTTTTTGTTGGAATTAAGTCATGAATATCGAAACGACCTGCGCGTTGCTGGAATGTCCGAAGATCAAATTGATGGGCTTTCCAACGGCATTGTGCCTGTCAATTGGACCGTCCATTTAAAATATCCCGTGGCCTATGGCGGCACGATCACAGCCAATAATTTTGTCTTGATGCCCCATCATCCATTTCATGAAGAATTGCACCACTTCATCAATCAACAAATTGTAACGGACGCAGGCGTGATGAGTCCGGCCACCTTGTATGTGCCAACACCGAAATCGGCGGTCTATGTGCCCTTTGGTTCCACCGAAATGCCTGACAAAATCATTCGCTTTGAAGTGGCGGGAGGTGCCAAATGATTCTTTTAAAAACATTGATGAATCAATTAAAAATGAAAAATGCCTTGTTGTTTCATGGCGCCACGTTAAGTGAAGGACAAGCCGCCTCTATTGCTTTGGTAAAGTCAGGATTCACACGCATTCCAAGGGGGTACTTAAACTTTTTGAATTTGTCCGATGGTTTGGCGTGGAATGGATTGGAATTATTTTCTTGCGGCACCCATGAACGTGCCGGCACTGTGTTTGACCAACCAAGTTTATTAGATTATCAAACAAAGTATGCCAAAGGTCATTTTTTTGCTAAAAGATTGGTGTTGGGTCGTGGCTTGGAATATCTTGTCTGTTATAATGCCACAAATCATTGTTATGAACTTGTGAATCGTGACAGCTTGATTCCCATGTTAAAACTGCCACGCTTTGAGGATCTTTTATTTCAAATCATCAGCATATAAATCTTAACAAACGGTTAAAATATACAAAAAAAGACTTTTTTTTTACAAATTTTTATCATTTTATACTTGATTTTGGGGATAAAAACTGATGGAATATATATGTTAACAATGTCAAAATCCTTTGAAATGTGGGATACATATTGTAATCCATTCAACATGGGAAAGACATAAACGTTTAATATTAAACAAAAGAAAGGAATTTGAAATGATTAAAACAGAATCTGGCCGTTCAATGGTCGAAATGTTGGGTGTGTTAGCCATTATCGGCGTGTTGTCCGTTGGTGGTATTGCTGGTTATACAATGGCAATGAACAAGTATCGCGCAAACGAAATTTTGAATGCGATTGCCTTGGTTTCCGTTGAAGCCACCGTCACAGAAGACCCAACCAAAACTTATACACATTTAATTGGAACTATTCCAACCGCAATTAGCAGTTATGTGTCTGAAATTACTGTTGATCCAACAGCAAAGACAGCAAGTTTGACGAAAACAGCCAACTGCACATCCAATACAGCGCCATGTGAGAGCGTCATTGGTAAAACAGTTGGGGAATTCACAGTCAGCTAATTGTGTTTTCCTTTAAATAAAACTCCCCGAGAAATCGGGGAGTTATTTTTATGTCCGCACATGTTTAGGAAAATTTTCCTTGACTTTTCTTTCGATTTATGCTATACTTTTTTTCGGTATAAGGCACCAAAGTATCTGGTGCTTTTTTTATACCCCAATGGTCGGGCAAATGTCCGGCCATTTTTGTTTATAAACATGAAAAGGAGTAATATGTCAGAACACGTTAAAATATATGGGGTTATTCCCAAAAAACAATATGTGGCAGACGGAACCACAACCATTTATGAATTTCCGTTTGCTATTTTTTCGGCCGATGATATTGAGGTTTATCTGGACGACACAAAACAACCCGATACATCCTACACCGTAACGGGCATTCGCGATTCATCTGGTGGTGCCGTGACCTTTGCCACTGCCCCCGAAACGGGTGTCTTAATCACAATTATGCGCCATCTTTCCATTGAACGCTTGAGTGATTTCCAAGAAGGTGGCGCCTTGCGGGCAGACACATTGAATGACGAATTAGATTACCAAATTGCATGTCAGCAACAAATTGCAGAAAATTTGAATCGATCCATGGTGCTGCCACCTTATGCCGTGGACACAGATGTCAATTTAACTTTGCCAACGCCATCGGCCGGCAAAACGATTGTATGGAATGCAGACGGGACGAACTTGGAAAATTCCACAGTGGCAATCAACGATTTGGAAAGCACCTTACGAGGCTATAAAGAAACCGCAGAATCTGCTGCCTCCACTGCGACAAGCAAGGCGACCATTGCCTCGGACAAGGCAGATATTGCAACGACCCAAGCCGATATTGCCACCGCTAAAGCCGATATTGCCACAGAAAAAGCCACAGAAGTATCAACCGCCTTATCCACAAAAGCCAACAAAGATATGGATAATTTATCCTCAACTGGAAAAACAACATTACTTGGTTTATGCGTCCCAGATTATGCGTCTGGAATTTCTGTCACGGCAGGTGTTTTTACACCCAGCACAAGTGGCGTTTTAGTGATGGTTGGTGATAATAATATCAACAAAAATTTCCATATATATCTTGGAAATAACAATACTGGTGTTGATATAATGTATGCCTCAGTTGTATCGAGTCAAGGGGGAAACAGCTGGTTTATCCCCATGAAAAAGGGGGCAACCTATTATATCAACCAAGTTTTAACAAGATGTGCATTTTACCCATATTTAGGAGAGGTATAATATGAAAAAATACGCAAAGATTGAAAATCAAAAAACAAAAGTATGTTCTGTAGGATTGGGAACAAATGAAGCATTTTACCAATCCATAGGGATGTCAGAAATGGACGTAGAGCAAGCATATGATGGAAATTGGTATGTAATGGGATATAGCCCCAAAAAACCAGAACCTTCTTACGCGGAAAAGAGATTAGCCGAATACCCATCTATTGGAGATCAATTGGATATGATTTATTGGGATAAAGTCAATGGTACAAATCTATGGCAAGAAAAAATTGCCCAAATTAAGGCAAAGTACCCCAAAGGTTAAAACAAACCAGGGCCAAGAAATCTTGGCCCTTCCTCTTATTTGTTCAAATATAACTTTGCCAAAACCAAATCTTCTGGAAAAGTAATTTTTATATTTTCCTTATTTGATTCAACATAAGAAATTTTCGGATTAGAAAAGGTATGAAAAGCAGCCATTGTTATACAATTATCTTTTTCCAAAAAGGACAATAATTTTCTTGCATAAGATAATGTTGTAAAATCAGGAGAAGAAAGAATTCTGTACTGTTCTCGGGTAATAACCTTTTCAAAAGAGATGACATCATTATGGGATTTTTCTACTGTTTTTACGACATCATAATTCGCAAGTTCCTGTAACCCCTTTTGAACAACATCAGGAGCCAATAATGGACGGGCCCCATCATGAATGATAAGATGAGCATCCTCATCTTCAATTGTTGTTATAGCATTAATTATACTTTGTCCTCTAGTTGCACCTCCCAGAACATATTTTAAATTCTTTTTGTGACTTTTACTTATATTTTCCAGTTCTGGAACAACAACAATAATATCGTCAACCAACTCTGAATTTTCAAATACAGATATAGTTTCTTCCAAAATAGATTTTTCCGTTAATTTTAGACTGCATTTAAAAACAACAGACCCCATTCGAAGTCCCATTCCACCAGCCAAAATAATACTATAATTTTTCATTTTTTTTCTTAAACAAATCTTTTGCATAATTATGATGCGAAAAGCCAACATCATCAGGGAAACTTTTCCAATCTTTAAAATTCAAATCCAACCATTTTTCCGCTTGATTTGGAATATAAAATTCTGTATTTTCAAATGGAACTTTTTTAAGGGGATACAGCGAAGATTCTGGCAAAAAATCCGTATTCCAAGGCAGAATTCCAATACTATCAATTCCATAGAACAATTTTTTTGATTTTTCGACTATATTTGGATTTTTTTCCCTTTCAGCCCTGACAAACTTACTGGCTTCATCCAGCCAATCAATTTGTTTAATTTTTGATAATATTTTTTGCATATACTCCTTGTGTTCTTGGAAAGTATAATCCTCCTTATAATAATCTAGCGCAAAAAAATCTATAAATTTTAAATCATCCAGATTTGTTCCATAGGATAATTGCAACTGATTAAACCAGATATCTAACACATATTGGTTGGGATGCTGTGTAACATTTTTATAAAGACGATGTCCTATTTCATAAGAGTTATATTCGCTCAGTTTATGGTGATAAAAACAAACAATCCCGTTTTGTTCGCACCACTTAATAACCTTTTCATAATCTGACCTTATCAATAAAAAATCTAAATCATCATCCCATGGAATAAAACCTTGATGCCTAACTGCACCCAGCATATTCCCTGCGAATAGAATCGGTTTACAGTTTAATGATTTTATTTTATCAAAAAAATCTGTAGCAAATTGTACAAGTCCTAATTGTTGCTCACGTAATTCACCGGTGGCAGGTTTTAAATGAAAAATATCACAATGTTCTTTCATATAATCCAATTGTGCTTGTAATTTTTCACACCTTTTACATGGTGGAGACACCTTTTTGTGTTTTTTATAGGAAAAGATTTTTATTCCCAAAAAGTAAATATGTCTGCGCCCATTAGGCTTTTTAATTTTTTTGAAAATATTCATTAATAACCTCCTGAATTTTGATTGCCGCAGTTCCATTTCCATATGGATTTCGCTTGTCATCTTTACGTGTCATATCTTTTGACTGTGATAAAACAGCATCAGATTCGGCAATAATTTTTTCAATGTCTGCCCCTACTAATTTCGCGAAACCAGCATCCACACCCTCCTTACGTTCTGTTTCATAACGCATCACCAACACAGGGTTACCAAAGGTGGGGGCTTCTTCTTGAATGCCACCAGAATCTGTTAAAATCAGCTTTGTGTTTCTCATCATACAAACTAATTCTGGATAATCCATCGGTTCAGTTAAAATAACATTAGAAAGATCAGATAATTCCTTACAAACCTTTTCTTTCACATTGGGATTTGGGTGCACAGGCAATACAAATTGATGATCCGGATATTTTGAAGTTAATTGTTTGATTGCTTCTAAAATATGATCCAATCGAGTCCCATGATTTTCCCGTCGGTGAACCGTAACCAAAACCAACTTATCATTTAACAGAATTCCTTTTTCTTTTAAATTGTCCTCCGCTTTTTCCATGACAGAATTCGACAAACAGGACAAAGCATCAATAACGGTATTTCCCGTAACAAAAATTTTATTTTTCGAAATTCCTTCATTTAACAAAGCCTTTTGGTCGGCTAAAGTTGGGGCAAAATGCAAATCTGCAATGCGAGAAGTCATTTGACGCATAGCTTCCTCTGGAAAAGGCTCGAATAGATTATATGACCGCAATCCTGCTTCCACATGAAACACGGGTACCTTATTATAAAAGCTGGCCAACGCCCCGCAGAAAACCGTCATGGTATCGCCCTGAACAATCGTGGCATCAATTTTATTCTTTAAATAAATTTCTGATAAAGTTGATAAAATGCGGGTCTGAACACCCGCCAAAGTTTGATCGGGACGCATTACATCTAAATTGATATCAGCCTGTAATCCAAAAAAAGATAATGTTTGATTTGACAGCTCCTTTTGCTGTTCCGTATTGCAAACAATTACGTTATATTTCTCTGGATATTTTTTTAATTCTAAAATCACAGGAGCCAACTTGATAACTTCAGGCCTTGTGCCAAAAACAACCAATATGTTTTTCATTTTTTCTCCTTCTTAATAAGGCAGATTGTTTTTTTCTTTGAGAGTTTAATAGATGCTAAAATTCGCTCTTTTTCCATTAGTGGAAATTTTTCAGTTGTTTTTTTAACTTTTTGTTTAAATCTTATGACTTTAAAACGCCACATTTTAAACAACTGTTTTCTGGAATAATGCTTTATCACTCTCCAAGATCCATTAAAATGGTGAATAGAGTAATTTTCCATACCCTGTTGTGGAGTACAAAAATAATACGAAGGATATATAAACGACGTCTCATTTAATTGAGTTATTTTTTGGCCATCACACGGTGGATACAAAGCAAATTTTCTTTCAAAATACCTAGAAATTCGCACAGTATTCGTTGTTTGATCCATTTTCCCATCAACAATAAAATGCAAATGATCATATTCTCGCAACAAATCATGAATAATAGCACTATCTTTTTCTGCGCCCATAAAGGCTGTAATTGGGGAAAACAGAACGTCTTTCCAATTTTCATATCCAGTCACAAACGAATGTTTTCTGAATTGATTAATCGGAGCTGTAATTTCCAAATCTGAATCGCAATAAAATCCACCTTCAGTTGCCAGAGCATAAAGACGCAAATAATCAGAAACAAAAGCCCATTTTTTACATTCAAAAGCCTCTTGAACATAGGCATTTTGAATTTTAGAAACATCTTCATTGTTCCATTCCCTGATTTGATAATCTGGGCAATATCTTTTCCATGATTCAATGCACCGTAGAACCAAATCAGATTTTGGTGCCGTTCCAATCCAAACATAATGTATAATCTTAGGAATCATGCTTTCTCCATTTAAAAACAGGCAACCCCAAAATTTTTAAGATATATTTTCCCTTATCTGCATTAAATTTTAACCTAAAGATAGGGAAAAACAGGATTTTTAAACACTTGTCATTTTCAGTCCAATAGAAACTGCTCTTTTTTCGTTTAATAGCCTGTAAAATGGTTTTGGCAGACAGTTCTGGATGATCGCGACAAAATATTTTGAGATTTTTGATCAGCTTTTTTCTGAATTTGGGCGTCGTTCTATTAAAACGACGAGCAAACTTTTTCTGCACATAAAGGAGATAGTCTCG
>JAZRDB010000009.1:0-34883 GCA_045660045.1 Alphaproteobacteria bacterium
AGATTGGTTGCAAGCGCTGGATTCCGATGGAAACAAGTGTTGGATTTCAGGTTATGCCTTTGGTGCATGGATTGGAGCTCAGGTGATGATGCGTCGTCCAGAAATTCAAGGATTTGTCTTTGCAACACCATGTGTCGGTACACACGATTTTAATTTTTTAACACCATGTCCAGCTTCTGGTCTGATTGTTCAAGGAGCAGAGGATGCACAAATTGAAGAAGCCGCGGTGGCTCATTTGGCAGAACAATTGAGTGAAAATCCGTCTGTGAATGTGGAATATGTCGCATTAAAAAGTGGTGATCATTTTTACACGAATAAATTAAAAGAGTTGTATGATACGATATTGAAAGTGGTACCAACGTTAAAGTTAAAGAAAATGAAACGCGGCAAAAAATTTGCCAAAGCAATTATCCCAAATGACGATTATTAAAAAGAGGCGCTGTTTAAAGCGCCTTTTTTACTTTTCATGCATTTTGTTTTGGATTAATGTGATGGCTTCGTCTAACGTAGGGACTGTCCCATCTTTTTTGGCACTTGCCATAATGCGTCCCCATTTCACATAGGGGCCAAAGCGACCAGCTTGATAAGTAATTTCTTGATCTTGCCATTTACCCAAAACTTTTGCTTTTGGTTTTTCCTTTGCGTTTGAAAGCAGGGCAAGGGCGCGTGGTAAATCCACAGTTAAAACATTGTCTTCCGGCGTTAAAGATTGGAAGGTGTTTCCGCGTTTGACATAGGGACCAAAGCGACCGATACCGGCCTCAATCAATTCGTTCGTTTTGGGATCGTTGCCAAGTGGGCGTGGCAAAGATAAAAGTCCCAAGGCCTGCTTGATATCGATGTCTTCTGGTTTCATGTTTTTGCTAAGACTTACGCGTTTGGCATCTTTTCCAAGGCCTTGTTGGACATACCAGCCATACGGACCCTTGCGCACAGAAATATCCGCACCAGCGGCATCTTTGCCAAGATTATAAGTTTTGCTTTCGGTATCCACCGATGGTTCAATTGGGTTGCCATTTTCATCACGCTCGGCATCAATAGTGGCAAACTGTTTGGTGTATTTACAATTTGGATAATTGGAACATCCAATAAAGGCGCCGAAACGTCCAACACGCAAAGATAATGTGCCTGTTTTGCACTCTGGACATTGGCGAGATTCTGGTGTAGGGAACAGACCTTTTTCTAATGTTTTAGCAACGGTTTCTAAGACTTCACCCATCTTGTGTGGTTCAGCTTCCTTAACTGTTCTGTTAAACAAGGCCCAGAAATCTTGTAACACATTTTTCCATTTGACCGATCCGTTGGTAATGTCATCCAATTTATCTTCCATACCTGCGGTGTAATCATATTGTACATAATGGTTGAAATAGTTTTCCAAGAATGCTGTCACAATGCGACCACGATCTTCTGGAACAAAGCGTTTGTTGACCAACTTTACATATTCTCGTTCTTGCAAGACAGATAAAATTGTGGCGTATGTGGACGGGCGACCAATGCCCAATTCTTCCAACTTTTTCACCAAACTGGCTTCCGAAAAACGAGGAGGTGGTTCGGTAAAGTGCTGATCGGCATGTACTTCTTTTGTAGTCAGTTGTTCGCCTTCGTTCATGGGGGGCAATAAGGCATTGTCATCTTCGCCTTTGTCATCATCCAAATCTTCCTTGTAGACTTTGATAAAACCTGGGAAGGCGATTGTTTGGCCTGTAGCGCGTAATTGAATTTTGCCATCTTGTGAAGGAATATCAATGCCGACTTTATCCAACAATGCCGATTCCATTTGACAAGCGACTGTGCGTTTCCAAATCAGCTCATACAGCTTACGTCCATCCATATCTACATCCAAACTTTCTGGCTTGCGTGTTGCATTGGTAGGACGAATCGCCTCGTGTGCTTCTTGGGCATTTTTACTGTTGTTCTTATAGATACGAGGTTTTTCTGGTAAGTATTTATTGCCATACTCGGATTGAATCAATTCACGAATAACCTTGATGGCTTCTTCGGACAAATTGATGCTGTCGGTACGCATATAAGTGATCAAACCTGCTTCGTATAATTTTTGTGCAATTTGCATTGTTTTCTTTGCGCCGAATCCTAACTTTCGGCTGGCTTCTTGTTGCAAGGTTGAGGTTGTAAAAGCCGGAGCGGGATTGCGCTTTGTTTGCTTCTTTTCAATGGTGCCAACATGGAAAATAGTTGATTCAACTTTTTGTTTTACTTCATCAGTTATTACGTTGTTTTTTAAATCAAATTTATCTAATTTTTTACCATCTAAATGCGTTAGCTTTGCATTGAAAGTTTCGTTACGAGGCGTGTCCAAATCAACATCAATTCCCCAATATTCTTGTGGCTTAAATGCGGCGATTTCATTTTCACGTTCGCACACCAAACGAAGAGCGACAGATTGTACACGACCGGCGGATTTTGCCCCTGGTAATTTCTTCCATAAAAGAGGGGAAATATTAAATCCCACCAAATAATCCAAAGCACGACGAGCCAGGTAAGCATCCACTAATTGCATATCAATCTCGCGTGGATTTTTCATAGCTTCCAAAATTGCATTTTTTGTAATTTCATGAAACACAACACGATAAACAGGCATATCTGGTTTTAATTTTTTGCGGCGTTTCAATTCTTGGACCACATGCCAAGCAATGGCTTCTCCTTCTCTATCAGGGTCGGATGCCAAATATAAAGCATCGGCTTTTGCTAGCTGTTTAATCATATCACGTACAGTTTTTTCGCCACGCGGACTCATCTCCCAATCCATCGCAAAATCTTCTTCAGGACGAACGCTGTTGTTTTTTGCCGGCACATCTCGAATATGTCCAAAACTGGCCATCACAAAATAATCAGAGCCTAAATATTTGTTGATTGTTTTTGCTTTTGCGGGGGATTCCACGATAACGAGTTTCATTCTTTACCTCCATAAATTAAAGCAATACGATTGCCTGTAAAATGTTCAATGCGTCCAGCCAGTTCCAATTGTGTTAAAACAATATGAACCAACCGCGCTTCCAATTTTGTAGCTCGAATCAGATCATCAATTTCAATCATTTCTGGGCTTAAATTTTCAAGCACTAGGGTGCGTGCGCGATCAATTTCTTTTTGCGCGGGAATATGATCCAATTCATAATCATCTGGGGGCAATGTATCGGACAAATGGAAAGACTGATTGTTTTCCAATACATCTGTAACATCTTGAGTTTTGGCCACTAATGTGGCGCCATCTTGAATCAATGAGTTAGGTCCAGCCGCGCGTGGATCCAGTGGAGAGCCGGGGACAGCAAACACTTCCCGTCCCTGAGAAAGAGCTTCCTTTGCGGTAATTAATGATCCAGATTTTAAATTGGCCTCAATCACAATAACCCCTTCGGACAATCCAGAAATAATGCGATTGCGACGTGGAAAATTTTGGGGTTTTAATGGGGTGTCAAATGGGAACTCTGAAACGAGACATCCGCGTTCTTTGATCTCGTCATAAATATCTTGATTTTCAGGGGGGTAAATTTCATCAATGGCTGTTCCTAAAACAGCAATCGTTCCGCCTTTCCCATTTTGATTTTGTAAGGCGCCAACATGCCCCGAACGGTCAATGCCTTTTGCCATGCCAGATACAATGACATAATCTTGTTCTGATAATTCTTTTGCCAAATGTGTGGCAAAATTTTTGCCATTTAAAGTGGCTGCTCGTGTGCCGACCATGGCAACACATCTTTGAGAAAGCAAATGTGTATGTCCCAGTGTAAATAAAACAGGTGGCGCATCGGAAATTTGTTTTAATAATTTTGGATATTCCGCATCACTTAGAAATAATATATGAGCGCCAATTTTATCTGCTTTTTTAAGTTGCATTTGAATTGTTTTGCCATCTGCGACGGTGATGGCTCGTTTGGCGCCACCTTGCTTTGCCCATTCTTCAATGTTTTGTAAAGCCACAGAAGGAGAATGGAAAATAGCCAAGAGCTTTTTAAATGTGGCAGGTCCCACATTTTCAGAAAGTGCCAAACGTAGCCAATCAATTCTTTCTTGTTCGGTCATGCCACCTTCTTGTGAAAAGAAATCTTTGATTCTTGATGATGAACCAAACGTTTAATATTCCCCCGATGACGATAATACGACAAAAGTGTCAAAAGTGCGTACGTTAATGTGGCCACTTCATTTCCAGCCAAAGCCGCATAAATAGGTGCAGCCGCCAAAGCAGTTAAAGCCGCCAAAGAGGAATAATGCCAAATCAATGCGACAATAAACCATGTCAAACACGTTAAAATGCCAATACAAGGGCTCATGGCCAGCATTAAACCTAATGTGGATGCCACACCTTTGCCCCCTTTAAATTTTAACCAGACAGGATAGTTATGCCCAATCACCGCCATAAAACCCGCAAAATAACCAATGGCTTCGCTGTCAAATAAGTATTTGCATAACAGGGCAGCAAAAGCCGCTTTGAATACGTCCAAAATGAGTGTTAAAAGCGCTAAACCTTTGTGACCTGTACGTAAAACATTTGTCGTTCCAATATTGCCTGAACCAATTTTGCGAATGTCGCCTAAACCCGCACAATAAGTTAAAACCAATCCAAAGGGAATAGAACCCGCAATATAACCAATAATCGCAGCAATAACATAAGGCATCATTTTACACTCCTTGTTTGAAGACAGTTTATTCATTTTTGATAAAAAAAGCAAGCAAAAAATATTTTATGCCCGTTTTGCATCAAGGATTTGAATTTGAATTTTTGTTTGTCCTTTCCATGTGTCTTTTTTTAATGTAACCATTAAATCAAAGAATTCATCACCATGAGTTGTTAAGAATGCTTTACCCATTTCTGTATCAGCCGCGCGGAAGGCAATAGCTGTCAATTTCCGTCCTTCTTGGTTGACCAACCCAATGGTAATGTGTCCGTTTTTTAAAAGATTGCTGTGAGTAATTCGAATATTCTTTAAAATAAATAATGGTTCTGGATTTCCTTCACCAAATGGAGCTAGCATTTCCAAACTTTGTACCAGGTCAATAGTAACACCACTTAAATCTAAAACACCTTCGGCTTCTAAGTCATTGGCTTGTTGATTCAACATTTCTGGTTTGATTGTTTGGGTTAGATATTCCATAAATTCATTGATTTTTTCGCGTTTTAATGAAAAACCGGCCGCCATCGGATGTCCGCCGCCATGTGTTAAAATTCCTTTATCAAGAGCATTCATGATAAGAGTCCCAATATCAATTCCTGTCACGGATCTTGAAGATCCTTTAACATCATCGCCCTCAATGGATAGAGCAAACACAGGCAGGTTGTAACGTTCTTTTAACCGTCCTGCGACAATGCCTACAACACCTTGATGCCAATTTTCACCGGATACAACGATGAAGGGTGTTTCTAATGGTTTCGATTCCACCTGTTCAATCGCCTTTAAAAAGACATCATTTTCAATGTCACGACGCAGGGCATTCAAGCTTTCCAATTCTTCCGCTAAAATACCAGCTTCAATAGGATCATGAGAAGATAATAATTTCATTCCTAAATCAGATTTACCAACTCGTCCACATGCATTGACGCGCGGTCCCATAAGATAGCCTAAATGATAGGTGGTGGCTGCTTCTTCCATGTTGATTTGTCGCGCTAAGGCGGCGATGCCGATGTTTTGTCCTTGTGCTAATTGTCTGAGCCCTGATTTAACCAAAAGACGATTGACTCCAGTCAATTTAACGACATCACATACTGTTCCAAAAGCAACCAAATCCAAGTATTGGATCAAATTTGGTTCGGTTTTATCTTTCCAAAATCCTTTGTCGCGTAATACTTTATTCAAAGCAACAATGAATAAAAAAACAACTCCACAGGCGGCCATATAATGACACGGATGATCAATTTTTTCATCCAATCTTTTGGGATTTACAACTGCATAAGCATTGGGTAATTTGTATTCTGCGTTGTGGTGGTCTAACACAATGACATCCAGCCCCAACTTTGTCCCTTCGTCAATGGGATCAAAAGAGGTTGTGCCACAATCCAGAGTTAAAACAACAGAGCAGCCTGCGTTCTTGTATTCATGCATCTTAATGGCATTAGGACCATAGCCATCTTCACGTTCTGGAATAAATGTTAAAACCTTGATGCCGCAAGTTTCCAAATAAAGTTTTAATTCGGTTGTCGAAGTGGCGCCATCCACATCGTAATCTCCCATAATGCCAATGGGTTCGTTTGACAAAATGGCGTTGGCAACACGTGTAGAAGCTTTTTCCATATCTTTTAAAGAAAACGGATTCGGCAAATGTTGTTTTAATGTTGGATGTAGAAAATCTTCAAGGTTATCGAGATCAAAACCGCGTCCGGCCAAAATGCGGGCAACAATGTCAGGCAATTGAAATCGTTGACTGATGGCGTTCGCCATGCGTTCATTGGTATCTTTGATATGCCAAACATAGCCGCTCAGAGAATAACTCTCGTGCTGTTTCGAACTCATTTTTATTCCTTTCACCTAGCAGGTTAAAATGATTTTGATAAAAAAGCAAGAAAAAATTCAAAAAAATGCTTGCGAAAGCAAAAAAACTTGTTTATACTGGTTAAGTAGAGGGAGAAAATATGAAAAAAGTCCTGTTCATTGCCAGTGAAATGACGCCGTTCATTAAAACGGGGGGATTAGGTGATGTTGTTGGCGCTTTACCAAAATCATTGGTGGCAAAGGGGGTAATGGTTAAGGCCATCATTCCTTTGTATTCCCTGATTGATTATCAAAAGTATGGTTTGGAAAAGGTGATGGAAGGAAACTGTGTCCAGATGGGCAATTGTTGTGAGTTTTTCTCTGTCCATCGTTCCACATATATAAAAGGTGTAGAAACATATTTCATTGAGTTTAATAAATACTTTGATCGTAATGGTGTCTATGATGACAAGATGACACGCGAGGCGTATCAAGACAATGCATATCGTTATGCTTTCTTTGATCGGGCGGCGTTGCAGGTGGCTAGAGACATTGGTTTTCAGCCCGATATTATCCATTTACATGATTGGCAAACGGGATTGGTTCCGTATTATATTAAAAATGAACATGATCCGTTTTTTGCAAGGACGCGGACATTGCTTACAATTCATAACTTGCCTTATCAAGGGCGTTTCAGCGCGGATGTGCTGAGCTATGCACGTATAGAAGGAAAAGATTTCCATGCGGGCGCTTTTGAAGACTATGGTTGTGTTAATTTTTTGAAAGGCGGTATTCGATTTGCTGATAAGTTGAATACTGTATCACCAAATTATGCTAAAGAAATTTTGACGCCAGAGTTCGGTGCTGGCTTGGATTGGTTGCTTCGTGAACGTCAAGCGGATCTAAAGGGTATTTTAAACGGGATTGATACAGAGCTATGGAATCCAACAAAAGATATTATTATTCCGGAAAAGTATTCTGTGCGTACGCACGAAAAAGGCAAGAATGAAAATAAACGCTATTTGGTGGAGAAGGCAGGATTGGCTAGTGTTGATAAACCAGTGATTTCGATGTGTGTGCGTTTGGCCGAACAAAAGGGTATCAAAATGTTGGCCGAATGTATCGAGCCCGTTTTGAATACAATGGAAACACAGTTCGTGATTATGGGGCAAGGAGAAAAATGGGCAAATGAATATTTTGCATCTTTACCATCAAAATATCCTGGAAAGATTGCCGTTGGAATTGGTTATCAAGCAGAAAATGAACATTTGATGTGCTCGGGTGCGGATTTCGCTTTGGTGCCATCGTTGTATGAGCCCTGTGGCTTAACCCAGATGGTTAGTCAGACTTATGGCGCTTTGCCGATTGTACGTTCGACTGGTGGTTTGGAAGATACAGTTTTAAATTATAATGAATACTATGGCGTAGGGACGGGCTTCAAGTTTAACGATGTGTCCGCTCAAGCGCTGTATAACACAATCGGGTGGGCAAATGCGACCTACTACGATCGGCCAGAACACATTGAGAAAATGCGTGAAATGGCTATGCGTAAAAACTATTCGTGGGATAAATCCAGCGAAGATTATTGTCAATTATATGATGAAATGTCAGGAGTGATGCTATAATGCAAAGAATAAATGTGGCGATTATAGGTTGGGGAAATGTTGGGCGTGGATGTAAACGCGCTATTGAAGAATGTAAAGATATTGCGTTGGTGGGCGTTGTGCGCCGGCCGGCAAGTTTATTGAAAAATCGTGAGGAATTAAAAAATACCACAGTGGTGTCGGATATTTCGGAATTAGATCGCGTAGACGTGGCGCTTTTGTGTGTGCCGTCCCGCGAGGTTCCAGAAAAGATGAAGATGTATCAAAAGATGGGTATTTGTACGGTGGACAGTTATGATGAACACCAAAATATTCCAACTTTGCGTAAAAATGCAGATTTGGACGCCAAAGCCAATAATGTGGTGTCTATGATTGGTTGTGGATGGGATCCAGGTACCGATTCTGTGGTGCGTACTTTGATGAAGATTGTGGCCATTACTGGTCAAACAACCACAACATTTGGAGGTGAGAAAGGTGGTCGCAGCATGGGACACACTGTCGCTGTGAAAGCAATTGAAGGGGTGAAAGATGCTGTGGCGTTGACACTGGCCAATGGGCGCGGTAAGCAAAAACGTCGCGTGTATGTGGAATTGGCGCCAGGGGCAAAAGAAGCCAATGTTGAAAAAGCCATTAAAAAAGATCCTTATTTTTTGGATGCGCCAACCGAAGTTTTGTTTGTGAAAGATATTAACAAGTATAACACGCTGCATCACGAAGGCGAGGTGGAACGCACCGCAATGGAAGTGCATCAACTTTACAATGTGTCGGGCGATAATCCCGAATTCACAGGTAATGTGATGGTGTCTTGTGCGCGCGCCTGTATCGCTGCGAAAGAGCGGGGCGAATATGGTGCTTATACCTTGGTGGAACGCCCTTTGATCGATTGCCTGCCAGGTGTTACCGTAGAAGATAAATTAGAAGGGTATTAAGTCGTAAAGTATAAGACACGGGTTATACCACCCAAATCTTTCCAAGATTGGACGAATTTCCATCCTTGTTGTTCAAAAAGGGGGATGATTTGGTTTTCTTGATCTTTGCCGATTTCTATGAACAGGGTGGGGGCAAGGTGTTGTTTCGCAAGTGCGCGGTAAAAATCCAGCCCATCCGCACCGCCATCTAAGGCAAGCAGGGGATCATACTCTTTCACATCTTTGTCCAATGTTTGAATCTCGACCGTTGGAATATAGGGTGGATTAGACACCATAATATCAAAACGTCCCAAATCAGATAGGTCTTTTCGCATGTCGCGTTGAACAAAGGTGACACGACAAGTGTGAGCATTTTGTCGTGCAATTTCAAGTGCTTTTTCAGAAATGTCTAGACCAATACCCGTTGCGTTTTTATATTCACCAAGCAACGAGAGTAATAAACATCCGCTGCCCGTTCCCAAATCCAAAATGCGCAAAGGTTCAGTTTTATTTGGAAATTTTGAAAGGACGGCTTCAATCAGTGTCTCGGAGTCGGGACGAGGATCCAATACGTCTTTGGATACGATGAATTCATCCTTCCAAAAGCCCTTTTTACCAATAATTTTGGCTACGGGTTCGCCGGCCAAACGCCGCTTGATAAACAACTGCAGTTCATCATCTGATATGGCAGCCTTTTCCAATAATCGTTTGTCAAGTAAAGATATTTCGCTCATTATATCTCGGCCAGTTTTGCCATTTGTTCTTCGGTAATTAAAGCATCAATAAATTCGTCCAAATCGCCTTCCATAAAAGTTGGTAATTGGTAAGATGTTTTATTGATTCGATGATCTGTCACACGCCCTTGCGGGAAATTATAAGTGCGAATGCGTTCGGAACGATCTCCACTGCCAACCTGACTTTTGCGATCGGAAGCACGTTCAGCGTCCAGTTTCTGACGCTGCATATCATAAAGTAAAGTGCGCAACCGCATCATGGCCTTATCCTTGTTCTTAAATTGGGAACGTTCCTCTTGGCACTCTACCGCAATTCCTGTTGGCTTGTGGACAATACGAATGGCAGAGTCTGTTTTATTGACGTGCTGACCACCGGCACCACTGGCGCGGCAAGTTGTGATTTCCAAGTCATCTGGATTGATTTGTACATCCACTTCTTGCGCTTCTGGTAAGACTGCCACAGTGGCCGCAGAAGTATGAACACGACCACTGGCTTCTGTTTCTGGGACACGTTGCACACGGTGTACCCCCGATTCAAACTTCAAACGACCAAAGGCGCCTTCGCCAGTGATTTGTGCGACGGCTTCTTTATATCCACCTAAACCTGTTGCATTTAAGGACAATGTTTCAAAACGCCAGCCACGTTTCATGGCATAGTGTTCATACATGCGGAACAATTCTTCGGCAAACAAAGCGGCTTCTTCACCACCTGTTCCGGCGCGAACTTCCAACACAACGTTGCGTTCGTCGGTCTCATCCTTTGGAATAAGCAGAATTTGAATTTGGCGTTCTAGATCTGGTAATTTGGCTTTTAATTCATAATATTCATCCGTTGCCATTTGCTTCATTTCGGCATCTAGTGTGGCGTCATTCATCATCTGTTCATCGTCCACTAAGCCTTTACAAGCGGCAAGATATTCCTTGCCGACACGGACAACGTCTTCCAAAGATTTTAATTCCTTTGAAAGTTGAATGATTTTTTGTGTATCCATTTCGGTTGTCAATAATTGTGTTAATTCTTCATGACGTGCTAAAATTGTTTTTAATTTCTCTTGATAATCCATATGAATATCCCTTCCTTAAAATGTTTAAGTGAGTTTAAAAAGTCTGCAAAAAAAGAATGCTAGTCGGCGAATTCAGCCAAAGAACGAGATTTTTCTTCGCCAAAGGTTTTAACTTTTTCACCATTTTTATATAAAGACACCATATTGGCGCGACCAGTGGTTAATTCCAAAACAGTCAGAGCTGATTCTGGTGAAAAAGAATCATCTTTTTTCATAACCTTGTCCAAAATAACTTTTTTTGTTTCTGTATTATATAAACGAACCCACACGTCATTTTTGGCAATGAAAGAAACTTTCGCAGTTACAACATCAGAACTAATTTCCTTCTCTTTTGGTTGTTCTTGTTGGACTTGAGGTTGTTGGACATTTGGTAATGTTTCATCAACAACAGCAGGAACATTTTGAGATGGTTCAACTTGTTGTGTTTGTGATTGTAGAAAAGCGGGAGTTGGTAATTTTTCAAATAAATCTGTTGTCAATAGTGCTGCAATCGTAAACCAGATAACGACAATGGCAAGCAAGATAACCGCCACAATAGCCAGTGTTTTTTTGGATGGCAACGCAAAGTGTTTTTCAATAACAGGCATATCCAATGGGGCGTCTTTAATATCAGAGGTCTCAGCGTGAAATTCCGCCACCATCAAATCAGAATCTAAACCTAAGAATTTCGAATAGGTGCGTAAGAACCCAATTCCGTAAACACGATTTGGGAAAGCATAGTAATGGCCTTCTTCCAAAGCTTTTAAGTAAAGATCCTTAATGCACAGTTTCTTGGCCACATCTTCCAAAGATAATTTTTTCTTTTCGCGTCTTGCGCGCAATGTTTGCCCCAATGTAATTGGTTGAGGAACTTCTTTTTGCCCAGGTTGTTTGGACAATGTATCAATGTCAAAGTGAACCAACGTTTCTTTCTTTTTTCTTGGCATGGGAACCACCTTTCTTCTTATTTTAAATGGGATTATATCTTTTTTTTCTTTCATTGTCCAGCATTATTTTATGTATAGAATAAAAAAACTGAATAATCCAGCCAAACCCAACGCAGGGCCATAGGCACCCGATCTCTTTTTATTTAAAAATGCGTATAAAACAAAAAGGAAAAAAGAAATTAAGATGGCATAATTCAATCCTTGAATACCAAGCCAAGAACCTAATGCAATGGCCATCTTGCTGTCCCCTGCGCCAAACAGTGTGTGCTTTCGAAAACTTAAAATAAATACAGATATCATTGTAATAAAGTAAGCAAAGAAAGCGCCTAAAACACTTTGCATTGGAGACAGGGCATTCGTTTGAACGGAAAATAAAAAGCCAGTTAATAACAACGGTATTGTTAAGCAATCGGGAAGAATACAGTAGCGATTGTCTGTTTCAGCCGCACACAATATTGTCCAGATGAAAAAAATCGTATAGAAATGGAGATTCGTTGGAAGATAATAAAATACAGCGGCAGATAATCCCGTCATTAGTGTGCCAAGAATAATAGCGTGGAGCAGTAGTCTTATCCATTTTGTCTTGAATGTTGCATGCTGTAAAGGATTATGGGCTTTTGGGAAACGGGGAAGATGTGGTAATTGAAATAAAATTGCTCCTGTTGTTGCTGGCAAAACCTTTCCAAATCGTCTGGCAATAAATGGAATCAAAAGACCTGCAACAAATGTCAAAATGAAATAGAACACACTTTTCTCCCTTCTTTGTGGCTATTATATAGAATTTTGTGTTGAAAGCAAGATTTTTCTTTTTATTTTGTGAAAAAAAATATATAATACAGATTATAATTTGGAAAGGAGAATAAAAATGTTACGTGATGACATTAAAAATGCATTAATTGATGCGATGAAAAATAAAGAGCAAGATAAAGTGAATGCTTTGCGCCTTGTACAAGCTGCCATTAAGCAAAAAGATATTGATGCCCGCATGAAGGGTGTGATGGATGGTGTGGATGAGGCCGCTGTTTTGTCATTGTTGCAAGGTATGATTAAGCAACGCAAAGAAAGTATTGAAATGTATAAAAAGGGTAATCGTGAAGACTTGGTTGCGCATGAACAAGGTGAAATTGATGTAATTCAGGCATTTTTGCCAAAACAAATGGATGAAGCGGCCATGACGGAAGCCATTAAAGCAGTAATTGCTGAAACGGGAGCGAGTTCCATTAAAGATATGGGAAAAGTGATGGGTGTTTTGCGTGCCAAGTATGCCGGCCAAATGGATTTTGGCGCAGCGTCTGGTGTTATCAAAACATTGTTAGCGGGGTAATATGGCGATAACGCCAGCCTTTTTGGATGAGTTAAGAGATAAAGTACCTCTGTCCGACCTGATTGGACGGAAGGTTAAGCTGACCCATAAAGGTAAAGAACATACTGGTCTTTGTCCTTTTCACAAGGAAAAAACACCATCCTTTACGGTTAATGATGATAAAGGTTTTTATCATTGTTTTGGCTGTGGTGCGCATGGGGATCAGATCAAGTACCTGATGGAATCCGAAAAAATGCCTTTCATAGAGGCAGTGGAATACTTGGCTAATATGGCGGGGATGAAAATGCCAGAATTAGATCCAAAAGCAGCGGAAAAAAGTGAGCGGAATCATGAATTGTTAAAATTGATGGAATGTGCTTGCCGTTATTTCCAAACACACCTATTTGGAACGGCGGGAAAAGATGCAAAAGAATATCTGATTCGTCGTGGTATGAGTTCCGATTTGGCTAAAAAATTTCGTTTGGGATATGCACCGACGGGATCTGGTTTGTTGGCTCATTTAACAGCAAATAAGTTTTCAATAAAAGATATGCAGGCCATGGGGCTGGTTGCGCCCAATCGAGATGGGAATGGCTATCATGATTATTTTTATGATCGGGTGATGTTCCCCGTTATGAATCGGCGCGGACAAGTGATTGGTTTTAGCGGCCGCATTTTGCATGAAGGTGAACCCAAATATTTGAATTCACCGGAAACGGATTTGTTCCATAAGGGTGATTTGTTGTATGGATTGCCTCAAGCAATTGAAACAGTACGTAAAAAGAATACAGCGTTGGTTGTTGAAGGAAATGTGGATGTGATTTCTCTGCATGGAGCTGGTTTTACTCAAGCTATGGCGCCGTTAGGGACGGCTTTCACGGAAGATCAAATTCGTCTTTTGTGGACCCTGTGCGATGAACCGGTTATTTGTTTTGACGGTGATGGAGCAGGGCGCAAAGCCATGGTGCGAGCACTTAATAGAGCTTTGCCAATGTTACGGGCTGGTAAATCCTTGAAGTTTGCTTATTTGCCAGATGGGATGGATCCGGACGATATGATTCGTAAAAAATCAACCAAGGCCTTGCAAGAAGAAATTGATGGAGCAAAGCCATTTATTTGGTCATTGTGGCAAATGTTGCTGGAAGGACGTACATTGGATACGCCTGAACGGTTGGCAAAATTAGAAAAAGATGCAATGGATACCGTGGCAAAAATTGAGGATGATCGGGTGCGTTCTTATTATCAAAAAGAACTTCAAAAACGGCTTAGAGCATTGGGTAGAAAGGGAAGCCTTCGTACGAGTGCCGGCTCATTGCTCAGTCCAACAGATTTTCCACAATTGTTGGCCTATATTTTGGTTTATCCTCAGATTTGTGCTGATTTTTCAGAGGAAATGATGCAATATTTCCATTTTTCAAACGTTGCTTTGCAGTTGGCTTTTGACACAATCATGGCGGACTTGATGGCACATCCAGATGTCACAACGGATGATTTGTGGCAATTGTTGGGCGATGAACAACATGCCTTATTGATGGTTTCAATGCAACAGCTGAAAAAGAAATGCGCGTCGGATGAGGCAGTGAGACAGTCGGTTCATCAATTGGTTGTCTCAGCCAAACGTCGTGCATTGCAAATGGAAATCGAACATAAAAATGCAGAATATTTAACAACGGAAGATCCAAAAATTAAAGATGAATTGATCGCTTTGCAGGATGAAATGAAAAAACTGACGGAAGATGAATAATTTATTTGACTTTTTGATTGAAATCTGGTACAATAGATAACACTTTTAAATTGATAAGGGGCGCCGCGCATGAGTTCAGTTTCAAAAAATTCAAAAAACGAAGTCAATGAAAGTAATACAACAGATTTGAAAGCCTTGATGAAGGCCTTGATTGAGCAAGGTCGTGAACGAGGATATATTGTTGTGGAAAAATTGCGTAAATGTTTGCCGCCAGAATATCAAACAGAAGAAAAATGGGAACAATTGGTCAATTCGTTCACGGAAATGGGTATTTCTTTGGTTGATAGTTCAGACGATGTGGAAGATCTGACAGAGGAGGCCAATAAGACATCTTCAGATGATTTAGTTCGTTCGGAAGAAACAGAAACGTCACCAACCGAGGCAGTTGGCATTAAAGATCCTGTTCGTTTGTACTTAAAAGAGATGGGGGCTGTTGATTTGTTGTCCCGTGAAGGGGAAGTTGCTATTGCAAAGCGTATTGCGGCTGGTTTTAATGTGATGATGAATGGCTTGGCTGAGTGTGCCCCCACGTATGCTATGTTGTCCGATTGGCATCATCAAGTAGAAGAAAACATTTTGCCTTTGCGCGATTTAATTGATTTAGAAACAGCTATGGAGTTTTTACCAAAGGGAAGTACTGTCGAGCAAGAAGAGAAAAAGAAAATCGAAGAAAAAAAAGTTGTTGAGGATAAAAAGGAAAGTAAGAAAAAAGAAAAGCCAGACGAGATTGATACCTTCTTGGAGGAAGAGACAACGGAAGAATCAGATGAAGAAGACGCTGATGATGAAGACGATATTTTGTCGTTAGACGAGATGGAAAATGCATTGCGTCCATCTGTGTTAGCGACATTTGAAAAGATTGAAGCTTTATATAAGAAGTTTGCAAAATTACAAGCGGCCAGAGTTAAGCAAATTACTTATAAAGAAAAAATTACAGCAGTGGCGGAGCAAAAGTATCATACAGCTCAGGCTGAACTTGTGGAACAAATTAAAAATTTACATCTGACTCAAGGTCGTTTGGCAGAGATTATGGATTCCATCAACGATTTGAACCAAAAGTTGATGATGTTGGAAGGTAAATTATTGCGTTTGGCGGTGCCTCACAAGATTGATCGTGATGAATTTTTGAAAGTTTATGCTTTAAGCGAAATTAATCCCAAATGGTTGGATACCTTAAAGAATAAGAAGGAAAAGCATTGGAAGGCTTTTGTTGAAAAGTCCTTGGGCGAGGCAAAAGATATTATGTCGGCCATCAAGGGGCTTTTATTGGAAACAAAAATGCCTGTTTCCCAATATCGTCAATTGGTGAATATTGTACGCAAAGGTCGTCAAGAAATGAAAAAGGCCAAGCAAGAGATGATTGAAGCCAACTTGCGTTTGGTGATTTCGATTTCAAAACGTTATATGCACCGTAACCTTCAATTTTTGGATTTGATTCAAGAGGGTAATATTGGTTTGATGAAAGCCGTGGATAAGTTTGAATATAAACGTGGTAATAAGTTTTCCACTTATGCAACATGGTGGATTCGTCAATCTATCACACGGGCTATTGCGGATCAAGCACGGACGATTCGTATTCCCGTGCATATGATTGAAACAATCAATAAAATGATGCGTACGAGCCATCAAATGCAGTTGGAAACAGGTCATGAGCCGACGCCGGAAGAATTGGCGCCACGTGTGAATATGACGCCTGAAAAAATCAAGAAGGTGATGAAAATTGCCAAGGATCCGATTTCTTTGGAAACACCCGTTGGTGATGAGGAGGATAGTCATCTTGGTGATTTTATCGAAGATAAAAATACATTGCAACCATTGGATGCCGCTATTCAAAGCAATTTACGTCAATCATGTACAGCGGTGTTGTCGACATTGTCGCCACGCGAAGAACGTGTGTTGCGTATGCGTTTTGGTATTGGTATGAACTCTGATCACACCTTGGAAGAGGTGGGGTTGCAATTTTCCGTCACGCGTGAGCGTATTCGCCAGATTGAAGCTAAAGCGTTGCGTAAATTAAAACACCCAACACGCTCCCGTAAATTGCGTAGCTTTTTGGAAGACGGTTAGTCCTCTATTTATTCTTTTGTATCATCTTGTAAATCTAAGATATCTTGTAAGCGCTGATAATATGGACTTTCAGGATGAAATTTCGAAAGTAGTTTTTTAGCTCGTTTTTGTGCGGCAGATAATTTATCTGAGGCACGTTCATATTCAACCATGGCATAATCTGCTTGTAAATCTTTTCCCTGATAGTTGTATGCAGTTGCCATTAAGCGCCAGCCAAGTGCCAAGTCTGGTTCATCCAATGTAGCTTGAATGAGCAGGGGGAGGGCTTTTTCTGCTAGTGATTTATCTTTTTTCTCTAAATAACTTTGTGCTAAAGCAATTTCAATCAGAGGTTGGTTGGGTTTTAGGCGATTTGCCTGTTCATAATTCTTAATGGCTTGATCAATAAAACCTTTCTCCAGTGAAAATTGTCCCTTCATTTCATATAAATAAGGATCGTGTGGGCTTTCTTGAATCAATTCATCAAGTAACTTAAACGATTTATCCAACTCGTGTTTTTGATATAAAGCAATCGCTCGGGCATATTTATCCGCAAAAGTATTACCTCGATAGTGAGCCAACACATCTGCGGGCTTTTCCATGAAGCCAATTAATTTTGCTTTTATACGCTCAAACGAGATGTCATGTTTAACATCTGGAGCATTATTTGTGAAACGATCCAAATCACGCATACGATTTTGTGTCATTGGGTGAGTGCGTAAATATCCCCCTTCAGATTCATCATTCAAACGTTCCAGACGTCTTAGATTTTTCATAATATTTGTGAAACCTTGCATGGAATATCCCAATTGCTTCATAACATCGACAGCCGTTCTGTCTGCAGAGCTTTCTTCGGTTTGGCGATAGGTTAAAAATTGTCCCATTGCAGATCCTTGGGATCCAATCATAATAGCAATTCCAGCATCTGGTCGTCCAGCGGCAACGGCCAAAATGCCACCAAGAATAGTGGAAACAAGTGTAGTTGTCTTGGCACGTTCCATTGCCGAGATACCGCGGGTAATGTGTCCACCCACAATATGACCTGTTTCATGAGATAAAACAAACATCACTTCATCAAGGCTGGAAGCATTGGTAAAAAGACCTGTGTGAATAAAGATTGTTTGTCCTCCAGCTACAAAAGCGTTGATGGAGGGGTCATTAATCAAAACAATCTCAGCATGCTCCGGAGGTAACTTGACAACGCGAAAGATTGATTTTAACCACCCAGTTACTGTTTCTTCAATTTCTGCATCACGAATGACAGACAATGCCTTTGCGGGCATGTTGAATAAGAGGATAAAACAAAGAAATATAACGTGTAAGATCTTCATATGAAGCATGGTAGAGCAAAAAAATGCGTTCGTCAAGAAAGAATCCTTGACAACTGAAAAATAATTGTATCAAATAAAGGGTATGATAAACGAAGATAGAACAAAAATATTTGTTGGATTTTTATTTGCAATGCTTTTGACAATCAGCATGATTGTCTTGCATGAACGTTCTGTGACGCAACAATCCAGTCAGGGTTTTACATTGTATGCTCTTTTTAACAAAATTGATGGCGTGACAAATGGAGCAGAGGTGCGTTTGGGTGGATTAAAGGTTGGACGGGTTGTTTCTCAATCTTTTGCAAATGAATATCAAATTAAAATAGAGATGGCTTTAGATAAAAACTATCATCTGCCAATTGATTCTTCTGTACAAATTGAGACAGATGGATTGATGGGGCCAAAGCATCTTGAAATTGTGCCGGGTGCGGATGATGAGTTATTAAAAAATGGCGATTCGTTTGGTTATACCCAAGATGTAATGATTTTAAACGATTTACTTGAAAAAGTGGTCGGCTATATGCGTGATAAAAAAGGAGTGACAGATGAAGAAGAATCCAATTGAAACAATTTTAGGTTTTTTGGTCTTGATTTTGGCGTGCTTATTCTTATTCTTTGCCTGTTCCAAAATCGATACAAAGGCTATTTCTGGCTATACGGTTGTCGCCAATTTTGCAAAAGTTGGTGGTTTAGGAGCGGGTGCAGATGTTCGTATTGCGGGTTTGAAGGTGGGCTCTGTGTTGAAGACAGAGTTGGATCAAGATGATTATACGGTGAATGTTTATTTGAGCATTGATTCTCGTATAAAATTGCCAATTGATACATTGGCAGCAATAGCGGATTCTGGGATCATGGGTGATAAATATGTGCGTTTGGAACCCGGCAAGGCTAAGGCTGTTTTAAATGAAGGGGACAAGTTGTCACAAACCAAAAGTTATAAGTCATTGGAAGATAGTGTTTCTGAATTTATCTTTTTATCAACCAAATAGGGGGAAAGATGAAAAAGATTTTGTTGGCGAGTTTGTTGTGTGTTGGCAGTGCTTGTATTGCAGCTGATTTTCACACAGAATCAGTTTTGTTGCAGGCATTGGATAAAACGACTGGGCGCACAAGTTTTTTAACTGTTAAAGTTGGTGAGCCTTACGAATATGGTGATTTAATGATTCAAGTTGATAAATGTATGAAACGTCCCCCCGAAGAAACACCGGAGAATTCTGCATTTATTAATGTTATTGAAAAAGAAGGTGGGGAAGTGTTTAAAGGATGGATGTTTTCTTCTAATCCAGCACTATCTGGGATGGAACACCCCGTGTATGATATATGGGTTGTGGAATGCAAAAACAAAAATGCAGCTGTGATCAAACCAATCATCTCTGCAGTTGAAATGGCTGAAGAAGAAGTCAACATTGATGATTTAGAGGACTAATCCTATTTCATTAAAAGGTTAAGAAAGTTAATAATTTTCGTACGAGTTTGATCTCTTGGTACAACCTGGTCAATCATACCGTGTTCCAAAAGATATTCTGATTTTTGGAAATTTTCCGGCAATTTTTCATGAATTGTTTGCTCAATGACCCGAGCACCAGCAAAACCAATTGTGGCGCCTGGTTCAGCTAACGTAATATCGGCCAGCATAGCAAAAGAGGCCGTAACACCACCTGTTGTTGGGTTTGTCAATAAAACAATATAAGGCAATCGTTCTTGCTTTAATTTTTTAACCGCTAAAATTGTGCGTGACATTTGCATCAAGGAAAGAATTCCTTCTTGCATTCTGGCGCCACCAGATGCAGGAATCAGCAAAAGTGCAGCCCTTTTGTTTAAAGCTGTTTCGGCAGCTTTGACGATGGCTTGTCCTACGACCGTGTTCATGGAACCGCCCATAAAATCAAAATCAAAAACACCAATGACGATGGAGTGTCCTCCCATTTGGCCATGTGCGATAATAATAGCTTCATCATGGCTTGTTTTTTTGCGAGCTTCTTTCAATCGATCTGTGTACTTTTTGACATCTTTGAAATGCAGGGGGTCCTCTTTAATCACAGGCAATTTAATTTGCGTAAATTTTCCATCATCAAACAGCATTTCTAATCGTTTGAGTGGTGGTAAACGGAAATGATAATGACAGGTCGGACAAACCAAATTGTTCTTTTGAATTTCAGAATGATAGAGCATATTGCCGCAACCAGGACACTTGTCCCAGTAATTGTCTGGAATATCCTTGACAATATTGACCTTTTTAACGGTTGGTCGGTTGCGGTTGTTAATCCAATTCATTCAAAGTCCTTAATGATTATTTGTTTAAGGCTTTTTTGACTGCCTTTCCAGCCTTAAAGAATGGCACCTTCTTTTCAGAAACTTGAACAGAGGCACCCGTTTTAGGATTGCGTCCTGTGCGGGCCTTGCGTGTACGTACGGATAAAACACCAAATTCGCGCAATTCTACACGATTTCCTTCTTTTAAAGCTTGTGTAATTGTGTTGAAGATTGTATTGACAATACGTTTTGCTACAGTCTTGGAAACATTTTCTGTTTCCGCCAGTTTATCAATCAATTCAGATTTAATCATGCTTTTTCCTTTCATTTTGTTATACTATAAGTTTTACTTCTTTTTTTTAGAAAAGTCAAGTGGTGATTGATTTTTCTGTTGATTCATTTCTTCTGCGCCAGATACAATATCAATTAATTCGTTGGTGATTTGCGTTTGGCGTAATTGTTGATATTCCAGATTAAATTCTTCTAATGATTCCTCAATATTGTTTTCTGCCTCTTGCATGTGAACCATACGTGTATAATGTTCGCTGACCAAACTGCTGACAAGTCCGTGTAACAAGACGACAATCAAATATTCGCGTATAAGAGCACTAAATAGTTCATCTTTGTCCAATGTAATAAGAGGAATAGATTTGCCTTCCCACTTTGACCGCTTCAATTGATTCATTTGTTCGATAGGTAGGGGGATCATTTGTCGGGCTCGCGGAACAAAAGCGGTGTTTCCATGTTTATGATTTGCAAACAAATAAACGAAATCAATTTTATTTTTTGTGACGATTTCATTGATTTGATTGATCAATTGGGTGGCCATTGGTGCCAATTCCTTCATTGAATTAGAAATGGGGTAGGCGGCAGCGATTTTTAATTTTTGATTGGTAGCAAGCATATTGATGCGTTTCCCGACTGACATCACCGTTATTGTGGCCTCATTAAATTGATTCTGTATGTATTTTTGGGTAAAGGTCATCAAGTCATGATTAAAACGCCCAACCATTCCATTGTCTGAGCCAATAATGATCGCCAAGATCTTTGGTGTTGTTTTGGGCGTTTGGGGTTCCTCATAATGAAAATAATCTTTGCTAAATAAACCGTGAAAAGCATCTTTAATTGTTTGGCCATATTGATTTAAAGATTGCAATGCCTTTTCATATTGTCCCACACTGACAGATGATAGCATCTTCAAGGTGCTGACAATCTCACCTAAATCTGTTGTTGTTTTAATACGACGATTTAAGCTTTCAAGCGACATCTATGCTCCTTTGATTCCCAAAGCTTGACGAAATGCCATCAGTAATTTTTGTTGAGTGGCTTGATCAATTTTTTCACGTTTTACAGTAATTTTTTCAATCACATTTTTAAAACGTTGGGTCAGCACTTTGTGGATGGTGTCCTGAGCTTTTAAAGTTTGTTCGTCCGTCATAGTATCAAACAATCCATGGTTAGTGGCCATGAAAATCGCAATTTGTGTGGCGGCATCAATAGGTTTAAATTGAATTTGTTGCAAAACCGTTCGAATAGCGCGGCCGCGATTCAGTTTTTGTTGTGTTGCCTCATCCAGTTGCACGCCAAATTTGGAGAAGGATTCCAATTCCTCAAATTGAGAGTAAAATAATTTCAGCGGTCCCAATAATTGACGATAGGCTGGCAATTGTGCTTCTCCGCCAACACGTGAAACAGATCGTCCTGTATCAATAGCCGGCATGATGCCTTTTTGGAATAATTGTGTTGAAAGGTATATTTGACCATCTGTGATGGAAATCACGTTCGTGGGAATATAGGCAGAAATATTACCTGCTTCCGTAGAAACGATTGGCAAGGAAGTCAAAGATCCGCCACCCAACTTGGCACAAAGATGAGTTGACCTTTCCAATAAGCGTGAATGGATATAGAAGATATCACCAGGATAGGCCTCTCGGCCAGGGGGAGTTCTGAGCAAAAGTGACATTTGACGATAGGCTCTGGCATGTGTGGTCAAATCATCATACACAACCAACACATCTTTGCCTTTTGACATAAACCACTCCCCGATAGTTGTAGCAGCGTAGGGGGCGATAAATTGTAACCCCGCTTCATCTTCACCAGTTGCCACGACCACAACTGTCTGTTTTAGCATGTCATGCTTTTTTAATTGTGTAATAACACGTGCGGTATCAGCGGTGCGTTGTCCAATGGCGCAGTAAATACAAATCACACCCGTATCCTTTTGATTTAATATTGTATCGACAGCAATAGCAGTTTTGCCAGTCTGACGATCGCCCAAAATCAATTCGCGTTGTCCACGACCAATTGGTGTAAAAGAGTCAATGGCTTTAATGCCTGTTTGTAATGGTGTATCAACAGGCGCACGATCCATGATAGAAGCGGCTGAGCGTTCAACTGGCCATTTTTCTTTTGTGTGTAATGGAAGCTTTTCATCTAGTGGTTGGCCAAGCGGATCAACAACGCGCCCCAACAATTCGGGCCCGACGGGGACCTCTAAGATACGCCCTGTGGGTGTTGCTTTATCACCGGCCTTCAATGTGTCTGCATTTGTTAAAAATACGACACCAGTTGTGTTTTCTCCAAGGCTATGTACCATGCCAATCACACCATCTTTAAAATTCAATAGTTCATTCATTTTAACGTTGGATAATCCGGAGACTTCAGCTGTGCCGGCGGAAATGGATAAAATTTCATTCGCCTCTTTTATGTGCAAAGCTGGAGCGGTTTTTTGAATTGCACGTTGAATGTTTTTTTGCATTTTAATTGTGGCATTTTTCATTTGTTTGTCTTCCGTTCAGCAGGAACAATTAGTCCTGCAATTTGTTGCTTTAGATGTTGATTCATTTCATCCAAATATGTGTTTAAATTCCAATCCAAAAGGAATGTGCCAATACGCATTTCAAGACCCAAGATAAGATCGGATTGTTTTTTGTAGAGGATACGAAGTTTTGGTGGTAAATCAAAGTTTGATTCCAAGACCTTTTTTATGCTTTCTTGTTGTTTCTTGGTTAAAGTTGCAGAGGTGACAATTTGAAGCGATTTTTGTTGTATAAGCAATTTTTGAAGCTCAGAACGTTTCTTAACAGTTAGCGCCGTTATTTTTTTCTCAAATAGTTTTAAGACCTGATCCATTGGATTTTGTGTGGACCATTCTGTTAAAATCTTCTGAGATAAGACGATAAATTCTGATCCAATCATTTGTTGGATTTGAACTTCGGCTGCCACCCATGAACGATTCAGATCGTCTTGTAGATTTTGTCGTCTTGCTTTGTAATCAGCTTCTAATTCATGAATCATCTGAGCTTTATGTTGCTCAATTTCATGATCTAGTTGATCTAAACGTTTTTGGCGTTGCTTGTCAAAATTTTCCTGCTGCTGAGTTAAATCTTCTTGCAGTTTCGAAGCCTCGGCCAATTTATTTTCTGCCTCTTGAATATTATGACTAATCTGTTTTTGTCGCTTTTCAATAATATCCATGACGGGACGATATAAAAAGCGTTGCAAAAGCCATATCAACAGAAATAAATTGACAAGCTGTGCCAAAAATGTTGTTAGATCAAATCCCATTTTAACCTCTTATTTTGTTGCCATTTCGACGGCAAAATTCCAAAACGGATTGAAATATAAAATCAAGACTGTAATCACAAAGGCATAAATGGCAGTTGATTCCACCATAGCCATCGCTACGAACAATGTTCTTGTGATGTTGGAAGATTCATCTGGTTGTTGTGCCATTGAACGCAATGCATTTGATGCAATCATTGATTCGCCAATTGCGGGTCCAACACCGCCAAAAGCAATACATAATGCTGCTGATAAAATAGACATAACACCAATCCATGTAATTGAATCCATTTTTATTCTCCTTTTGTATCGTTGTTAATCATAACTTCTTCGGGTACTATCGCCGATACATATACGATAGCAAGAAGTGCAAAAATATAGGCCTGAATTGTACCAGTTAAAAGTCCTAATAGTTGCAAGGGAATGGGGACAATAAATGGCGCCAACATCATTAATACCATAACAATTACAATGCCACTGAGCATGTTTCCGTATAAACGAAAGGCCAGGGCAAATGTTGATGAAAAATCCGATAAAATATTCATGGGTAACATGACTGGTGTTGGATCAACAAACTTTTTGAAATATTTTTTTACGCCTGCATTTTTAATCCCGAAATAAGGGATGGCAAAAAAGACAACAGAAGCAAAAGCTGTGGTTGTTGATAAACTAGCCGTTGGGGGATCAAACCAGGGTAAGATAGACAAGAAATTAGCCGTTGCAATGAAAAGAAAAAATGTGCCAATCAAGGAAATATATTTATGAGGTTTATCATTACTAACATCATGAATTTGGCCACAAATTGTTGTGACTAACATTTCCGTTATCACCTGACGTTTTGTGATGCTTTGCGTGGCAGTCAAATTGTGTGTGGCCCATATCGACAAAGCAACGACAACCAACATTATGATCCAAGTATAAAACAACGTTGCGTTGATTGGTAAACCAAATAAATGGAAGAGGATTTGAGAATCAAGATTTTGAATCATTTTTCCTCCTTGATTTAACCAATGATACCAAGCAAAAGCGTGAAATGATGAACCCAATCATAATCCATAAAAAGCGTGCTGGATTTTGTTGGGCAAAGAAAAAGGCCAAGCAGAACAAAACGGTAAAACGTCCAATAAGAGAAATAAAAAATAAAAGAAGTGGGTGTTTTACTTTGTTCAAATTCTTTACTGTTATCCATAATAACCATAAATAAATGATACAGATAATTAGGCCGACGCATAACGAGTATAAAATTAAACTGAAAGGAAGATCAAGTAATATCATCTCTTACCTCCCTTTGTTTTATTGTGTAGTCCGATTGTTTTGTAAAACCAAATATTGGCATTGCAAAAACCGATGATTCCACCAATTAAAATCATATTTAATGTCCATGAAATATGTTGAATGGGATAGTGTTTATCCAACAGGTTTCCCAAGAAGATGCCAATTAGAACGGGCAGGGCAACCTGAAAACCATAAATGGTTAATACGGCGGCACGATAAGCAAATTGTCGATGAGACCTGTTCTTGAGATTATTTGCTTTTTTAATTAACAATTTGGATTGATTTTCAAAGTAATGGCTAAATCCCTGCATGAGATCCTCCTTTACTCAAACTCATCAAGCCTTTGGTAATGCCCAATTCTAAACGCGCCATAGACAAATTCAATTCCTTGCGTTCTTGTTCCATATCTTTAAAGGTAGTGGCAATTGTTTTCTTTAAAAGCTCTAAACTATCCCCCAAAACAGCCATTGATGTCGAAATACGAACAGAATCGTTGCATTTTACAAGGACTCCATGATCGCAGGCGGCATAGAATTTTTTATTATTGATTACATAAGTAATAATGCTGCTTTTCAGAGCGGTAATAAAATCAATGTGTTTTGGTAATAGAGTAAAGAATCCATCCAACGCTTCAACATCAACCTTATCGATGGAAGTGTCTAAGATAATATGCATTGGTGTTATCAATTTTAGATTCATTCTTTACCTTTTCTTTTTGTGTTTTTGAATTGCTTCGTTAATATTGCCAATCATAAAAAAGTCATCTTCTGAATAACTGTTAAATTCTCCAGACAAGATGCGTTCGCATCCATCTAATGTGTCATTTAAATCGACAGAGCATCCATCTATATTAGTGAACTGACGTGTGGTGAAAAATGGCTGAGTTAAAAAACGTTCCAGTTTGCGTGCGGTTTGGACGGTTTGCTGATCCTTTTCTGGCAATTCATCAAAACCAAGCATAGCAATGATATCTTTCAAATCTTCGTATTGTGCCAAGGTTCTGCGCACGGCTGTTGCAATGCGATAATGTCTTTCACCAACAATTAAGGGCGTTAGCATATTTGAATTAGATTGTAATGGATCCAATGCAGGATAGAGGCCTTGTGCTGCGCGGTTGCGTGATAGTACGATGGTCGAAGAGAGGTGTTGGAAGGTATGAATGGCAGATGGATCTGTAAAATCGTCGGCCGGAACATAAACAGCTTGAATTGAGGTAATAGCTGCGTCCTTAGTTGACGAAATACGTTCTTCCAAATCGGCTATATCAGTTCCCAAACTGGGTTGATAGCCAACACGAGATGGAATTTGTCCCAAGGAGACAGACACTTCTGATCCTGCCTGAATAAAACGAAAGATGTTGTCAATTAAAAGTAAAACATCTGTTTTTTCCGTATCACGAAAATATTCCGCCATAGTGAGGGCCGAGAGGGCAACGCGAAAACGAATACCTGGGGCTTCATTCATTTGACCAAACACCATGACAGTTTTGGGCAAAACGCCGGCTGCTTGCATTTCTGCATAAAGTTGAGCGCCTTCACGCGAACGTTCGCCAACACCTGCAAAAATGCTGACCCCTTCATAACGGCCAACCATGTTGTTAATCATTTCTGTAATCAAAACTGTTTTACCAACACCGGCGCCACCAAATAACCCCGCTTTTCCACCGCGTTCCATGGGGGCCAATAAGTCAATAGCTTTAATGCCTGTGACAAAAATTTGATTGGAAACATTTAATTCTGCTAAAGGCTTTGGTTGACTATGAATAGAACGAAGAGGGGCCTTGGGTTCAGTTTTCTTATCAATAGGATGTCCAAGTGCATCTAACATGCGTCCCAAAACTTTAGGACCCACAGGAACTTGAATAGGATGTCCCAAATCTTGAACAACCATGCCACGGGATAAACCCTGTGTGGATCCCATAGCGAGGGCGCGAACTGTTGTCTGATTGACATATCCTTGGACTTCAAGAACTAAGTCTTTAATGAGTAATGCCCCAAAAATAGCAGGTAATTTTGCCTTAAAAGAAACATGGACAACGCTGCCAGAAATAGATGTAATCTTGCCTGAATTTACGCTCATTTCTCCCCCAATATGTTTTCTTAATAGCGAGTTTAAAATCTTTTTTGTTTGATGTCAAGCAAAAACTTAAAGGAAAAGCAAACAATAAAATCTTGACAAAAACTTAGTTTGGGTGTAAAATACTGGTATCTTTTGGAGGGAAAATGAAAATCTTTTTTTTAGCAGATAAAAGCCCAGAAGCCACTAAGGCATTGTATGCTTGTATTAAGAAATATGGACAAGCAGATTTGGCCAAAGCAGATGTTGTGATCGCATTGGGTGGTGATGGTTTTATGTTGAAAACCCTTCAAGGATTATTAAATTATCAAACGCCTGTTTTTGGTCTTAATTTTGGACATGTTGGTTATTTGTTAAATCATTATAGTCCTGACGAATTGCCGGAAAGAATTGAGCGGGCGAGTTCAGTTCGTTTAACACCATTGTCTGTCCATGCAGAGCCTTTTGGAGAACCCGCTATTCATGCCTATGCCTTTAATGATTTTTCGTTAACTCGTCAATCTCCACAAGCAGCGCGTTTGTCTGTAACAATTACGGACAAACAAAATGGTGAGCGCTTTGTTTCTCGAGATACGGTTTTTGGAGATGGCTTGGTTGTTGCTACATCTTCTGGAAGTACGGGATATTATGAATCGGCCGGTGGACAAAAATTGCCAGCGGATACTGGTTATATCGGTGTAAAGGGGATTTGTTGTAAATCAGGTTTTAACCCGATTGTTTCGGATGAAGCACATATTGTTGTGACCCCTCAAGAACCCCAAAAGCGCCCGATTCATTTAGATTGTGATGGCAAAAAACGTTTTTCAAATATCGCACTTGCCGTTATCCAAGCTGATCCCACAAAGACTCAAACTTTGTTGGTGGAACGCAAACAAAATAGCCGTTAAGCAACCACTTTAAAGAAGCCTAATTTTCCGATTTTAACTTGCAGAGGTTCCGCTAAGGAAATAACTTCCTTTTCATCCGCTTTCTTTTGTTGATTAATGCTAACTGCATTTTGAGCAATCAAGCGGCGGATTTCAGAGTTGGACTTGTCTGGCATACAGGCCTTAACCATGGCCAACAAGCCAACAGAGTCAGCTCCAATTTTGATCTCTGGTGCATCTGTTGGAAAATCTTTTTTAGAGAATGTTTCCACAAAATGTTGTAAGGCAGCATCTGCCTCAGCTTCGGAATGATATTGTTTGGCAATGTTGTGGGCCAATTTTTTCTTTAAATCCATCGGATTGATTGTTTGGTTTTTAAGAGCATTGATGGCTTCATCCTTTTCGGCGCGAGTCCAATCGGTTGTGAGTTCGATCCATTCTTCCAACAATTCGTCGGGGATGGACATTGTCTTGCCAAACATCACGTCAGCAGATTCTGTAAGACCAATGTAGTTGCCTTTGGATTTGGACATTTTCATTTCTCCGTCCAATCCACGGAGAAGGGGCATAGATACCACAACTTGTCCGGGCTGATCGTTGGCAATTTGTAATTCACGACCAACCAGGCAGTTAAATAATTGATCGCGACCGCCAAATTCAATATCGGATTTCATTTCAACGGAATCGTAGCCTTGCAACATTGGGTAAATCAATTCATGTAAAGAAATTGGAATGTTTGCGGCCATTCGCTTTGCAAAATCATCACGCTGAAGCATTTGGGCCAACGTTGCTTTGCCTAAAACTTTGATGATATCGGCCAATGTCATTTTATTCAGCCAATCACCATTGAATACAATGTGAACATTCTTTTTCGTGTCAATAACTTTATCCATTTGATCAATATATGTTTTGGCATTGGCTTCGGATTGTTCACGTGTTAAGGGCGGACGTGTTGTGTTGCGGCCAGTTGGATCACCAATTTGAGCGGTAAAATCACCGACCAACAGCCAAATCTCATGGCCGGCCTCTTGAAATTGACGCAATTTTTTCAGGCCAACGGCATGTCCTAAATGCAAATCTGGCGCCGTTGGATCCATCCCAAATTTGATAATCAAGGGACGATTTTCTTTTTCGGCCAAAGCGAGTTTTTCTTTTAACCCATTTTCGGGAATAATGGTTTCAATACCATCAGCCAATTCTTCGTATGTCAGTGTCATTTTAATTCCTTTTGTTAAATTGTCGGTATCCTATCACATTTTAGATGATTTTTCAAGAATTTCTTTTACTTTTGTCAGTAAATCAGCCAGTACAAATGGTTTTGCAATAAAGTCAAAACTTTTGGCTTTATCTGAGGTGTGCTTTTCGAATGATTCAGAATAACCTGACATCAACAGACAGGGTAAGTCTGGTAAAGATTTTTTTACCTCTTTAATCAGGTGTTCACCATCCATTCCTGGCATAACCATGTCGGTTATCAAAAGTTGGAATTGCTTTTGATCTTTCAAGATTTTTATAGCTTCTTCGGCATTAGGAGCTTGAGTGACATCAAATCCTTTTGCTTGCAAAGCGCGGGCGCTTACCGTGCGAATGCTTTCTTCGTCATCGACCAACAAAATAGGGGCTTTGGCTTCTGGTAAAAAGACATTTTGAATTTCCATGGGCGGTGGTTCAGCAACCTTATCTTTTTCTTCAAAACGAGGTAAGTAAACGGTAAATGTTGTCCCAACTTTTGGAACGCTGTCCACTTTAATAAAGCCACCAGCGCTGTGAATAATACCATAGACAGTAGAAAGCCCTAAACCAGTGCCGGATTGGTTCGATTTCTTTTTTGTGGTGAAAAATGGATCAAATATATGTGGTAAAATGTCGGGGGTAATACCAGAACCCGTATCGGTCACAGCAATTTTTACATAAGAACCAATGGGCATCATGTCATTGCCGCAAGGTCGAGTTTTTTTAACATCTTCTTTGGCAATAGAGATGGTTAAATCGCCGCCTTTGGGCATGGCATCTTTAGCATTGACAGCAAAGTTTAAAAATACTTGAGTAAATTGGTTGGCATCCATTTTGATAAAACCTAAATGCCGTTTGTAATCCATTTTTAGATGACAATTTGGAGCAATTGCCCGCTGTAATAGAGAGGTTAAGTCGACAAAGGCATCATGGACAGAAATTAAATGTTCTTGAATGGGCGTTTTGCGAGAAAAGGTTAAAAGTTGTCCTACCAATCCTGCGGCCTTTTGAACGTTTCCTTTTATATGCATAAGATCTTCAAAAGCGGGATCGGGAGCTGGATGTTGCTGTAATAATAGATCTGTAAATCCCATAATGGCTGTTAAGATATTGTTAAAATCGTGTGCAATGCCGCCCGTTAACTGTCCCATGGCCTGCATTTTATGAGCCTGGATAATTTGCCCTTCCAATTGCTTGCGTGGGGTAATGTCTACAAAGTAAAGATGTGCTTCTGCTTCATCTGGCGAAGCCCATGATGCATAAACCTGGTAAACTTTATTATCAGGCGTTGTTAATTCTATGGCTCTTTCTGAATCAAGATGATTGTGTGATTTTTGAAGTTTGTTGATTAGGTTTTGAAGACTATCCAATGTAAAAATATCGTGTAATGTTTTAGGTGATTCCTCTAAATGAAAACAATTTTGAAACAGGGTGTTTGTTTGTAAAATAACTAAGGTATCTGATGTCGTTTTTGCATAAGGGATTGGAGCACTTGCCATATCAGCGGCACTTAATTGTGGAGTAACAACTGGGTGTAGTGTTCCGAAAAACAATGGAGTTGTGCCCGTTTGAATCTGATGTTGTTTAACAATAAACGGACAAATTCCTTGAGGGGTAGAAAGTGCAATTTCTGTTTCTACATAGTTATCAAATTTTAAATCTGGAGAGTCCAAAAAAGTTGTAATTTTTTGCCCTAACAGGTCCGCAAAACTGTGTCCTAACAGTGAGGAAAAATCAGAATTTATATAAATAATTTCTCCTGTAATATCAGTAAGATAAATTGGTAAATTTAAGTTTTGGATTATATTTTGAAATAGGGCTAACTGCGCTTGTGTGGCTTGGGAAATTTCCAATGCATTTGTTTCGGATTTTGCGCAGAGTAAAATATGCTTTGGAAATGGGGTCAACAACAGGTGCCAGCGGATTCCATTTTGAACAAAATCCATTTGAAAATGAGTATGCTGTAAAAGAGCGTTTTCCAACTTTTTCAAATCATCGGTTTGCTTGTTGCCCCTTAAAAAAAGAAGTGGATCTTCACCCACGCCAAATACATTATCTCCCTTGTCATTGGATGCAATGACTTTATTGTGGTATGAACGAATTTGCGCCGCATAGGGAAGGGCGCTTAAAATTTCCGCATAAGTGTTCTTTTTATTATTAAACATGATTTTAGCATACAGGAGTTTAAAAGAAAAATCCAGTAAAATTTTTTGTAATATTTTGTCATAAAAGTTGTTTGGACGAAAAAGATAAGTTGGGGTATAATATTCACATAACAAAAGGATATATATGGATAAACAAGCTGAAAGTATTATTAAAGACCTGGCCAATTTATTAAAAGAGACAGGTTTAAATGAGATTGATTACGAGAAAGATGGCCTGCGTTTGCGTGTCGCAAGCCATGCTGCTGTTCCTGTTCAAGTGCCAGCTGCTCCCATTGCAGAGGTCAAACCCGAGCCAATAAAAGAGGAAAAACCAAAGAATTATGTTAATTCTCCAATCGTCGGTGTTGTTTATTTGTCCCCAAGTCCGGATGCGCCGACTTTTGTAAAAGTGGGAGATTCTGTGAAGGTTGGTCAAACCTTATGTATGGTGGAAGCCATGAAGACATTTAATCCAGTGGTGGCCGAAAAGGCCGGAAAAATCAAAGCGGTTCTGGTGGAATCTGGTGCCCCAGTGGAGTATCAACAACCTTTGTTTGAAATGGAATAAGGCATGTTTGAAAAAGTCTTAATTGCCAATCGTGGAGAAGTTGCTTTGCGTATCCATCGTGCTTGTCGTGAGATGGGTATTAAGACTGTTGCGGTCCACTCCATTGTGGATGCCAATGCGATGCATGTTAAATTGGCGGATGAAGCGGTGTGTATTGGTCCAGCCAGCGCCAAAGAATCATACTTAAATAAGGCCAACATTATTTCCGCGGCCTTGATGACGGGGGCAGATGCTATTCATCCAGGATATGGTTTCTTGTCGGAAAATGCTGATTTTGCTGAAATGGTGGAGGCGCATGGTTTAGTTTGGATTGGACCAAAACCAGAGATGATTCGTAAGATGGGTGATAAAGTTGAAGCACGTAAATTGGCGAAAGAATGTGGCTTACCAGTGACACCAGGGTCAGATGAAGAAGTGAAAACGGTTTTAGATGCGATTCAGTGGGGAGAGGCTTTGGGTTATCCGGTTATTATCAAAGCTGCCTCCGGTGGTGGTGGTAAGGGTATGCGCGTTGTTAAACGGGCAGACGATATGGAAATGGCGTTTACGTTGGCTCAAAATGAAGCGCAAGCTGCTTTTGGAGATGCTGGTGTTTATATTGAAAAATATTTTACTAATCCGCGACATATTGAGGTTCAAATTTTGGCCGATAATTATGGACACGTAATCCATTTGGGTGAGCGAGATTGTTCATTGCAGCGAAACCATCAAAAAGTATTGGAGGAAACACCATCTCCCGCACTCAATACAGAAGAACGCAATCGTTTGGGTAAAATGGCGGTAGATTTTGTGAAAAAAATCGGTTATTCCAACGTTGGTACAGTTGAGTTTTTATACGAAAATGGACAATTTTATTTTATGGAAATGAATACGCGTTTACAGGTTGAACACCCCATTACAGAGGCGGTGACGGGGTTGGATATTGTCCGTGAACAAATCCGTATGGCAGCAGGCCAAACACTTGATATTCCCCAAGAAGATATTCAATTTCACGGTGTGGCGATTGAGTGCCGTATTAATGCAGAGGATCCCGAAACATTTACACCTTGTCCTGGGAAGATTGGCCAATGGCATGTGCCAGGTGGATTAGCTGTGCGTGTGGATTCTGGTATGTATGCAGGCTGTGATGTACCACCAAATTATGACAGCTTGGTGGCCAAGTTAGTTGTGTCTGGCAGAACTCGTAACGGGGCTTTGATGCGTTTGCGTCGGGCATTAGACGAGTTTGTGATTGAAGGTATTCAAACGACAATTCCTTTGCATCAAGCCATTGCTCAAAATCCAGATTTTATCGATGGACAATATGATATTCATTGGTTAGAGGAATTTATTAAAAACAGAAAGGCATAATATGAAATTAACTTTTCGTGTGCCGCGCTTAGATCAAATGTTGGAAGCAACATTATGGACTCAAGAAGATGGAATTACGCCATACTGGCGTGATGGACTGTATCAAGAATATCCAGAGATTAATAAAGAAAAGGCCGTAGTGTTGCCAGCGCAAGAACGGATGAAATATGTCAGCGATATTTTAACCAAAATTTATGGTGAAAAACAGGGTGTATTCAAGATATTGATTCAAGATTGGCAAAAAGAGTGGAATTCAAAGTTGAATGAAATTGAATCTGCTTTGTCCGCAGCCTATGAAATGGATGTGAAGCCTGTTTTAAATAATATGGTGGCATATGTGAATTTGAACCCCGTGTGTCCCAGATATTTAGACACTCATTCTTTTTATATATTTTATAAAATGGAAATTGATCGCGTTATTCGGACATGTTTGCATGAAATTATGCACTTTCTATGGTTTCATAAATGGCAGGAACATTTTCATGATAATCCCAAAGAATACGATGCGCCCCATTTAAAATGGATTTTTTCTGAAATGGTCCAGGAAACAATGATGGCAGATACCCCCATTAAAGATTTATCAAAATGGCAAGGTAATGCCTATGATTGCTTTTATGAGATGAAGATTGATGGAAAACCTATTTTACAGACTTTGTCCGATATTCATCAGGCAAAAGGATTGATTGGGCTGTTTGAAGAAGGATATCAATATTGCATCGCTCATGAAAACGAAATTCGTTCGTGTATCAAAAAAGCAGAGAGTTGATAAAAAGAATTTGACAGAAATAGATTATATAATAAAATTTATACATCCATTATGTCACATATGAAGGAAGATTATAAATAATAAAAAGGACTAACATGACGAAAACAGATGAGAAAACAACAACAGAGACCAAAAAACCAACCTTCGAGGAGTTAATGGATCAATTTGTATCCAAGGGAACAGAAGCAATGAAAAATATTAATTCCGCTATGGATACCATAACGGACGCTATGAACAATATGCCGCCTGATAAAGTGTTAGATTTTGCAAATGCATTGACTAGAACTAAGACTTCTCCTGAGAAGAGAATGCTAATAGACAAATTAATGATAAAAATGAGAGGAAAACGTTTGGTTGCTCTGTTAGCAACGTTAGGTGTTTTGGCTTTGGCCGCTTCCTTGAAATCACATGACAAAGGAACAACACGATCTGTTAGTAGAGATGGGACTGAATCTCGTGATAAAACAATGGCTGTTTTGGCAGTCTTATCACAAGATCCCCATGCTTTTGATGGAATCGAAATTAAGGATTCAATGGAATCTGATAGCTTAATGATGAATAAAAAAGTGTTGGATACATTGGAAAAAACTCTTCAAAAAGAAGGTTATATTGATGAGAATGGTAATTTGAAGAAATTTAAAATGATTGATATATCAAAAGCTGATGCACTTGGTCCATTAGAGGCCGGATTGCGTGCGCCTGGTGGCAAAGG